>DYJB01000163.1 GCA_020723365.1 Candidatus Aquidulcis sp.
GAAGGGCCAGGCGCAGATCATCGCCCTCGTCGACGCCGGCGAAGCCGGCGTGCACCTCACCGAGGGCGGGATGATGCTGCCGCGCAAGTCGCTGTCGCTGGTGCTGGGCGAAGGTGCGGAACTCGAAGCGGCCGGCTCGGCCTGCGCCTTCTGCAGCCTGCAGGCCACCTGCCGCTACCAGGATCACTATCCCCCCGACCCGCCGCGCGGCGGCTGACCGGGGAAGAATCTTGCGGAGCGACCGATGCCCTCCGTCGTCCTGGCGCTGACCGCCCACCCGGATGATGCCGAGTTCTTCGCCGGCGGGACGCTGGCCGGCATGATCGCAAGCGGCGCACGCGTGCACCTGCTGGTGGCCACCGACGGCCGGCGCGGCTCCTTCGAGCATGACGACGCTGGCCGGGCGGCGCTGCGCGCCGAGGAGGGGCGCCGGGCAGCGGCGGCGCTCGGCGCCGAGCCGCCCATCCTGCTCGGCTATCCGGACCTGGAACTCGATCGTCTCCCGGCCGGGACCCTGCGCGAAGCCTTCATCCGCGCCATCCGCCAGATCCGTCCGGACGCCGTGGTGGCCGAGGACCCCTTCGCGCCCTACGACCCGCACCCGGACCACCGCGCCGTTGCCTGGGCGGCCTCCGACGCCCTCAGCTTCTCCCACCTGCCCCTCCTGCACCCCGAACACCTGGAGCAGGGCTTGCAGCCGCACTTCGTCGTCGAGAAGTACTTCTACTCCGAACACCTGCCCAGCACCAACCGCGTCATCGACGTCAGCGCCACGCTGGAGGTCAAGCTGAAGGCGCTGGCCGAACACCGGTCGCAGGTTTCCTTCCTGGTGCAGGACGTCCTGCGTCAAGCGCGCCTCGCCGGCCTGGATGTCGACTCCGTCCTGGGCACGATGGCCGCCGAGCCGAGGCTGGCTCTCGATTGGGCGCTGCGCGCCCAAGCCGCCGAGGTCGGCGCGCGCATCGGCGTCGCCTATGGTGAAGCGTTCCGCTACGTGCGCTTCCATCCGATCGTCGAGGGCCTGCTCTCGTCGTGATCGACGGCCATCCCGGCCGCATCCTGCTGCAGACAGCTGCGGAGGCCTCGGTGAACAAACCTTCACGCTACCGCTGGTTCGTCGTCGCCGTGTTCTTCTTCTTCATGCTGCTGCACCAGACCGATCAGCTGATGATCGGATCGATGCAGGTGCCGGTGATGGACGAATTCCGGCTCAGCGACACGCAGTGGGGCCTGGTCAACACCGGCGCCCTGCTGGTGGCCATGGTGCTCTACCCGGTGTGGGGCTACCTGTACGACCGCTATGCCCGCTCCCGGCTCCTGGCGCTGGCGTCCTTCATCTGGGGCGCCACGACCTGGCTGAGCGCCGTCGTGCGCACCTACCCGGCCTTTCTGGCCACGCGCGCCTCGACCGGAATCGACAACTCGTCCTACCCGGGCCTGTACTCGCTGGTGGCCGACTACTTCCCGCCCTCGATCCGGGGCCGCGTCTACGGGCTGCTGCAGCTGGCCCAGCCTCTCGGCTACTTGCTGGGCATGATCCTGGCGTTGATGGTCGCCCCGCTGATCGGCGGGTGGCGAGCCGTCTTCTACCTGACCGGTTCCCTCGGCCTGGTGATCGCGGCCGTGATCTTCTTCGGCGTGCGCGAGGTGCCGCGCGGGCGGGCCGAGCCGGAGCTCGAGGGCGTGGAGGAGCTGCGTCAGTTCCGCTTCTCGTGGGCCGAGGCGCGTCAGGCGGTGCAGAAGCGAACCCTGCTCTTCCTCTTCGCCCAGGGCTTCGCCGGGGTCTTCCCCTGGAACGTGATCACCTTCTTCTTCTTCGGCTACCTGATCCGCGTGCGCGGCTACGACGACAGCTCGGTTCTCTTCACCATGGCGCCCGTGATCCTGATCCTGGCCGCCGGCTACCTCGTCGGCGGCGCGCTGGGGGACTTCCTCTTCAAGCGCACGCTGCGCGGGCGGGTGATCATCTCCTCCACGGGCGTGCTCTTGGGCGCCGTCTTCCTGTTCCTGGCGATGCGCACGCCGGTCGAAGAGCGCACGACCTTCTTTCTCTTCATGTGCCTGACGGCCATCTTCATGCCGATGTCGTCCGCCAACGTCATCGCCACGATCTACGACGTCACGCTGCCCGAGGTGCGCAGCACGACCATGGCCATCGAGTACCTCGTCGAGAACTCCGGCGCCGCCCTGGCGCCGCTGCTCACCGGCATCATCGCCGATGCGCTCGACCTGCAAACGGCCATCCTCTCGATCTCGATCACCGCCTGGCTGCTGTGCTTCGTGATCTACCTGGGCGCGCTGACCGTGGTGGGGGCCGACATCCGGTCGCTCCGCGCCGAGCTCCGCCGGCGGGCCGAAGGGCAGCTCTCCGTCCGGCAGGTGCCCTCGTGAGGCAGCGCTCACGCGTAGGGAGGTCGGCATGAAGATCGCCGTGCTGGGCGCCGGCGGCATGCGGCTGCCGCTGCTCTACCAGGCCCTGGTGGACCGCTCGCAGGCCCTGCGCCTTGACCGCCTGGCTTTGATGGACATCGATGCCGGGCGCCTTGAGCTGATGCTGGGCGTGACGCACGCGATGACCGCGACCCCCCCGGGGCTTCACGTCGACGCCACCTCCAGCCTCGAGGCCGCCCTGGAGGGCGCCTCCTTCGTCATCACGACCTTCCGCGTGGGCGATATGGCCGGCCGCGTGCTCGACGAGCGCATCCCCCTCGCCCATGGCCTGATCGGCCAGGAGACGACCGGCGCCGGCGGCTTCGCCATGGCAATGCGAACGCTGCCCGTGCTCCTGCACGTCATCGAGCGCATGCGTCGCTCCTGTCCGCAGGCCTGGCTGGTCAACTTCGCCAACCCCTCCGGGCTTCTGGCCGAGGCGGCGCGCCGGGCGGGCTGGGAGCGGAGCCTCGGCATCTGCGACGCTCCGTCCACCATGCAGCACCTCGCCGCGCGCCTGCTCGACGTGCCCGCCGGCGAGGTCTACCTCGACTACTTCGGTTTGAACCACCTGGGCTGGGTGCGGCGCGTGCTGCACCGCGGCGAGGATTACCTTCCGACGTTCCTGAGCATGATCCGGGCCGCCGGCGGATTCCCGGGACTGCCGTTCGAGCCCGACCTGCTCCTCGAATTGAGGATGATCCCCAACGAGTACCTCAGGTACTACTACTATGCCCGGCAGACCGTCGAGACTCTCAAGGCGGCGCCGCACACTCGCGGCGAGTTCCTCCTCGGGCTGAATGAGGAGGTGCGGCGCGACCTGGCGGACCTGCTGGCGCGCGGCGAGACGAAGGCGACGGTCGAACGCTATCGCGCCTACCTGCGGCGACGCGGCGAAACCTACCTTCAAGGCACGGCGGAGTCGGCGGCCCTTCCCTCGGGCATGCCCGATGGCGACGGCGGCGGCTACGCCGACGTGGCCCTCGACGTGATCGAAGCCCTCTCAGGCGGGGGCGAGCGGGTGCTCATCGTCAACGCACCCAACCAGGGCGCCGTGGACGGGATGGCGCCGGAGGACGTGGTCGAGATCCCCACGCTCGTCCGTGCCAATGGCCTGCGCCCGATGGCAGTGGGGGCGATCCCGGCTCACGCCCTCGGGCTGATGCTGCGCGTCAAGGCCTACGAGCGGCTGACGATCGAGGCTGCGGCCGAGGGCTCGCGCAGCAAGGCGCTGCTGGCCCTGACGCTGCATCCGCTGGTGGCCGATGCCGCCACGGCACGACGGCTCCTGGAAGAGATGGAACGCGCCCACGCCCCGGCCTTCCCGAGGCTGCAGTGAGTATGGGTTTGGGATTCACCGCTCCCTGCGCGAGGCTCGCTCCTCGATGAGCGACGACTTCGACGTCCTGGTGGTGGGCGACTACTGCCTGGATCTGATCTTCACCGGCCTGACCTCGCTGCCCGAGTTGGGCAAGGAGGTCGTCGCCCGCGCCTTCGAGCAGACTCCGGGGGGCGCCTACAACACGGCTGTCGCCCTGCACCGGCTGGGAGTGCGCGTCGCCTGGGCGGCCGATTTCGGGAGCGATGACTTCAGCCAGTTTGTCCTGGCACGCGCGCGGGGGGAAGGCCTCGAGGAAGGCTTCTTCGTGCACCACGATCGCCCGCTGCGATTCGTGACCGTGTCCGCCTCCCTCCCGCGAGACCGGGCGTTCCTGGCCTACTATGACCCTACCCCCGCTGTGCCGGCAGGTGTACGCGCCCTGGTCACGACGCGCGCCCGCACGCTCTACATCCCCGGCCTCTACGCCGGCCCTTTGCTCGGCGCGGCTCTCCTGATGGTGCGCGCCCGGCGCATGCAGGTCGTGATGGACGGCAACTCGTATGAGTCCGCCCGGCTGAGCATGCCCCGCGTACGCCGCGCCGTGTCGGCTGTCGACGTCCTGATGCCGAACGCAGACGAGGCCTGCCGTCTCACCGGCGAAGTCGACCTGCTTCGCGCCCTGGGCCGGCTCGCCGAACAGACCCCCTGCGTCGTGGTCAAGGACGGGGCCGGTGGGGCCTACGCTGCCGAAGCCGGGGAGATGGCCTACGCCCCGGCGCTGCCGGTCACGCCGGTCGACACGACCGGCGCCGGCGACGCCTTCGACGCCGGCTTCCTGGCGGCCCGCTTGGAGGGCAAGCCCCTGGCCGAGTGTCTGAGCTGGGGCAACGTCGTAGGCGGGCTGTCGACTCTCGCCGCCGGAGGCACCGGGCGCACCGTCACGCGCGCCGATATCGACGCCTGGCTTCCATGATCACGCCCTGCGGGCCTCAACCCTCGTCGTCGCGAGGCCGTGGGGCCCTGCCCTGCGGGGCTGGCTCGCCGCCGACAGCTTCTCTTCACAGGCAGGAGGTGCAAGGATGGATGAATCGCCGCCGGCCGTGGTCGAGACCCTCGGCCTGACCAAGACCTACAAAGGAGTGCAGGCGCTCAAGTCGCTCGATCTGCGCGTGCGCCAGAACTCGATCTACGGGTTCCTGGGACCCAATGGCGCCGGCAAGACGACGACCATCAAGCTGCTGCTGGGTCTGATCCGCCCCACGGCCGGTGCGGCCAGCGTGTTCGGCCTGGACAGCGTGCAGCAGAGCGTCGACATCCGCGCCCGCGTCGGCTACCTGCCGCAGGACCCGCGTTTCTACGAGCACATGACGGCGCGGCAGACGCTGCACTTCGCAGCGCGTTTCTTCTTCAAGGGTCCGGCGCAGGCCATCAGCGAGCGCGTCGACGAGATGCTCGAACTTGTCGATCTGCGCCACAAGGCCGACCGGCCGCTCCGCACCTTCTCGGGCGGCGAGCGGCAGCGGCTGGGGATCGCCCAGGCGCAGGTGAACTACCCCGACCTGCTCATTCTGGACGAGCCGGCCGCCAGCCTCGACCCGATCGGCCGGCGCGACGTGCTCGAGGTGATGTCCCGCCTGCGCAAGTACACGACCGTCTTCTACTCCACCCACATCCTGGACGACGTGCAGCGCGTCAGTGACACCGTGGCCATTCTCAACCAGGGCGCGCTGGTGGCGGAGGGTCCGATCGAGGAGCTGCTGGCCGGCGGGGAGGGTGCCGTCTTCGTCGTGCACTTGCGCGGCGACGTCGAGGCAGCCCGGACTCGAATCCAGGCCATGCCGTGGGTGACCCGCGTTCAGACCGGCGAGCATATGGGCGACACCACCTGGCAGGTCTCGGTGAAGGATACCAAGGCCGCCGAGGCGGAACTGCTCAAAGCGCTGGTGAACGGGCCGGTGGTGGTGACCGAGTTCCGCCGCAAGCAGTACGAGCTCGAGGACATCTTCATGCAGGTGGTGGAAGGAGGTCAGGATGTCCGGCAATAGCGCCTTCGAGCTGGTGACCGAACGCGGCTGGCGTCGCGGCTTGGGCAACCTGCTCTCCAACGAGTTCTCCCGCTGGTGGAAGACCAACATGTGGTGGGTGCAAAGCCTGATCTGGGGCGGGATCTGCGGGTTCATGGTCGGTTCCATCGTGGTCCAATCCCCGGACATGCCCTTGAGCGAGATGGTGATGATCTACTCGATCTTCGGCGGCCTGTTCCCGGCCATCGCCGTCGTGATCATCCTGCAGGATGTCCTGGTGGGCGAGAAGCGTTCCGGCACGGCCGCCTGGGTGCTCTCCAAGCCCGTGTCGCGGCAGGCTTTCATCCTTTCCAGGTTCATCGCGCACGCGCTGGGAGTACTGGTCACGATGGTCTTGGTCCCCGGCGTGGTCGCCTTCCTGGTCTTCCGCTTCGCCGCCCACGTCCCGATCCCGCCG
>DYJB01000164.1:0-1217 GCA_020723365.1 Candidatus Aquidulcis sp.
GGCGGAGATGGTGCTCGTCGCCGGAGCCGCCCGCGACCCGCGCCGCGTGCTGGACGGCTACACCATTCCCTTCCTGGATCAGCTGATCGTGATCGTCTCGGCCACGACCATCGTCGCCTACTCCCTCTACACCTTCTCGGCTGAGAACCTCCCCGACAATCACGCCATGATGCTGACCATCCCCTTCGTCTTCTACGGACTCTTCCGCTATCTGTACCTGATCCACGTGGAGAACTCGGGCGGCGCGCCGGAGGAACTGGTCTTCAAGGACCGGCCCCTGATGGCCACCCTGCTGCTCTGGGCCGTCGCGGCCGTCGCCGTCCTGTACCTCGGGCAATGACCCTCGCCTCCGCACCCGGGAAGGCCATCCTGCTGGGCGAGCACGCCGTCGTCTACGGCCGGCCGGCCATCGCCATCCCCGTCTGGGAGGTGGCGGCGCAGGCCGAGGTGATCGACGATCCGGGCGCGCCGCCCGGCGCGATCTGGCTCGAAGCGCCGGCCATCGAGCTGGAGGGCGACCTGGCGTCGCTCGATCCGGCACACCCGCTGCCCCGCATCGTCCTCGACACGCTGCACGCCATCGGCATGGAGAAGCCCGCCCCTTTCCGGCTGCGCGTCACCTCCAGCATCCCTATCGCCTCCGGCCTTGGCTCGGGGGCGGCCGTGTCGGTGGCCGTCGCCCGTGCCCTCAGCCAACACCTGGGCGCGCCGCTCGATCCTGCCCAGATCTCCACGCTGGCTTTCGCCGTCGAACGGATTCACCACGGCACACCCTCGGGCATCGACAATACCGTTGTGGCTTACGGCCAGCCGGTGTACTTCTGCCGCGACAAGCCCCCGGCCCCGTTCCGCGTCGGCGCGCCCCTCTGCCTCGTGCTGGGCGATACTGGTGTGCCCGTGCCAACCTCCGTGGCCGTTGGGGGCGTGCGCGAACGGCGTCGTCTCCATCCTGTGACCTACGAAGCCCGCTTTGACGCCATTGGGGCCCTCGTTGAGGAGGGGCGCGAGCGCATCGAGGCCGGCCTGCGCTCCGAAGTGGGGAACTTGATGTCGCGCAACCACGCGCTGCTCCAGGAGATCGGCGTCTCCTCGGCTGCCCTCGACTCGCTTGTGCAGGCGGCGCTCGAAGCGGGCGCCTGGGGCGCCAAGCTCTCCGGCGCCGGGCTCGGTGGTACGATGCTGGCGCTGGCGCCTCCCGAGCGTCAGGAAGCGATCGC
>DYJB01000164.1:1227-2534 GCA_020723365.1 Candidatus Aquidulcis sp.
GCCCAGGCCCTTCTGCGCGCTGGTGCGGTCCAGATCATTGCCACACAGGTCGGATCATGATCTTCCTCAAGCTTGGCGGCTCGCTCATCACCGACAAGAACGCACCCGAGACGGCTCGCATGGACGTCCTGCGCCGTGTCGCGGGCGAGATCGCCGAGGCGCGCGCCGCCCGCCCCGCGCTCCGCCTGCTGCTCGGCCACGGGTCGGGCTCCTTTGGACATTCGGCCGCTTCGCGCTACAAGACGCATCTGGGCGCCGCAAGCCCTGACGATTGGGCCGGGTTCGCTGAGGTCTGGCGCGTTGCCAACCGGCTCAACCGCCTGGTCGTCGACGCCCTGATCGAGGCAGGCCTGCCCGTCATCGCCTTTCCCCCGTCCGCAACGGCCATCACCGAGGCCGGCGAGATCACCGATCTGGCGAGCGAACCGATCACCCGCGCCCTGGCCGCCGGCCTGCTGCCGGTCGTGGCCGGCGATGTGGGCTTTGACCGCCAGCGGGGGTCCACCATCATCTCGACCGAGCGGGTCTTCACCTGGCTGTCAGCCGCACTGCGCCCCACGCGACTGCTTCTGGCCGGAGTCGATGCCGGCGTCTTCGCGGATTACCCCGCGAACTCGCGCCGGTTCGAGACGCTGCGCCCTTCCGACCTGCAGCCGGCAACGGTCACCGGCTCGGCCGCCACCGACGTCACCGGCGGCATGGCCGACAAGGTCGCCCACGCCCTGGCGATGGCGCGGTCCGTCCCCGGCCTCGAAGTGCGCATCTTCTCGGGTGCCGAGCCGGGGGCGATCCGGGCCGTGCTGCTGGGCGAGCCGATCGGCACGCTCGTGCTGGCCGAGTGAGCCCAACCCGACTTCCGAAGTCGCGACGCGACTTCGGAAGTCGGGTTAGGGACCCCGCGTCCCGCAGGCGAGGGGCTTGCCCGCCTGCCAACGGCGGCATACACTGGATGCGCGGCCGCTGCCCGCGCCGCCCCCACATCCACCTGGAGGGTCAGCATGTCGGAGCGCAAGAAGGTCACGTTGCCTGCCCTGTTCGACAAGGTCGCCAAGGGCCAGCCGATCACAATGCTCACCTGCTACGACTACCCGACCGGCTATCTGCAGGAGCAAGCCGGGATCGACATGATCCTCGTCGGCGACAGCCTGGGCATGACGATGCTCGGCTATGAGAGCACGCTGCCCGTCACCATGGAGGACATGATCCGCCATTCGCAGGCGGTGCGGCGCGGCTCTCCCAACAGCTGGTTGATCGGCGATATGCCCTACATGTCCTACCAGCCGTCGGTGGAGACGGCCATCCGGTCC
>DYJB01000164.1:2544-6150 GCA_020723365.1 Candidatus Aquidulcis sp.
CCAGGCGTCGAACGAGAGCGCGGTGCTGAACGCCGGCCGCTTCATGGCCGAGGCGGCCTGCGACGCCATCAAGCTCGAGGGCGGCGTCGAAATGGCCGACCGCATGGCCGGCATCGTTCGCGCCGGCATTCCGGCCATGGGGCACCTGGGCCTGACGCCTCAGTCGGCCAGCGCGCTGGGCGGGTTCCGCGTGCAGGGCAAGGGCGCACTGCAGGCCAAACGCATTGTCGAAAGCGCCAGGGCGCTCGAGCAGGCCGGCGCGTTCGCTATTCTGCTCGAGATGGTGCCGGACCGGTTGTGCAAGCTGATCACCGAACGGGCCGAGAAGTGCTTCATCATCAGCCTCGGCTCCGGTCCGCACGCCCACGGCCAGCTTTTGATCTACCACGACATGTTCGGCCTCTATCCGCGCTTCAAGCCGAAGATGGCCAAGGTCTTCGGTGAGGCCGGGAAGGTCATTCTGGAGGGCCTGCAGCGCTACGTGGACGAGGTGACCGGCCGCACCTTCCCGCAGCCCGAAAACTGGTTCGGCATGCCGGATGATGAGTACGACGAGCTTCTCCGTCAGCTGAAGTAGCCCGACCCAGGGAGGAGTGCCCAGGATGGCCAGCAAGCTGCAGTCGAGCCTGAAGATCCCCGCCTCCCGCCTGGAGGCCATCAACGACGTCCTGCTTGACCCGAAGATGACCGTCATGAAAGAGTTCCTCGGTGTGGTCGCCCGCTACGGAACGCCGGAGGCCATCAACCGCAAGGCGGCCGAGGCGGGGAGCCTGACCTCCCTGCTGGCGAAGGTGCGCGACGGGAATCCGGAGAACCTGCGGCAGCTGGAATGGCTGAAGGAGCAGTGCCGGCGAGGGGCCTTCATTCGGGTGGCCGACTACCGGCGCAAAGTGCTGGGCGAGAAGGCGGCCCGCACGAGGTTCAAGGACGACATCGCCGTCACGCTCGAGGTGAGCGCCGCCAACTACTTCATCTGGGTCATCGATGCCGCCCGGCGGGCGATCCAGGAACAATCCCTCATGCCCGGGCGCTACATCCAGGTGCGCAGGATGAAGGAACAGGAGGCCGACGGCGACCTGCCGGCCTTTGCCGCCGCCATGCAGATCCTGGGCGCCAGCTACGTCTGCACCCTCGACACCAAGGGCACCGACGGGTCCAACGTGCACCTGGGCGGGCCGGAGACGATCACCGGCTACTTCGGCGGGATCGGCCAGCCCAACGAGCACGCCCTGCAGTGGCTGGATGAGTACCTCTACTACTACACCACCTTCGGCGTACGCGAAGTGCTCAACATCAACTCGGGGACGATCCTGCTTGGCTACCTGCTGCACCGGTTGGGCGTCGACATCCGCTTCAAGATTTCGGTCTTCGTCGGCAACGACAACCCCTACGCCGCGCTGTGGACCTTGATCGGCGCCAAGCTGTTCTCACGCCGCGACGGTTCCTCGCCGCTGATTGGCTTCAACTGGGGCAACTCGATCGACAACCGCAGCATGGAGCTGACGGCGGAGTTCCGCAAGGCGCTGGACTTCGAGGACGTCGTGCGCTACGAGCACCACATCACCGAGGCCTACAAGAGCATCGTGCGCCAGCCCTACAACCGTCGCGCCGAGCTGGTGCAGATCGCCGATCACGTCGCCAACATCTCGGCCAAGCACGAGGGTGGCGATCCGGAGGTTGACTCGGCGCGGCCCCATCCCTCGGACATCCTAGACTACTTCCGCGAGCGCAAGGAGATCGTCGAATCCGGAGACTGGGAGGCCCTGACGACCAACTTTCTCGACAAGTACGAGGCCGCCAACCGGACGGCCTGGGCGCTGACAGAAGCGGGGCTGTCCTTCGTGGCCGCCAAGAACGCGCACCGCTAGGCGGCGGACACGGACAGGTCGCGCGGAGAGCCTCGCCTTGTGGCGAGGCTCTGTCGATTTAAGACGCCGGTCGAGCGGTCTTGGCTATGCGCAGCACGAGGGCCCCACGCATACCCGGAAGCGCCTCAAGCTTGGAGCTGGGAGACTGAAACGGGCCCTAGGATGAAGGCGTCGCCAACGGGATCAAGGCCGGGTCCCCCGTCAGCGTCACCGCCCCCGACCAGACCCAGCCGTCCTTGCCCACATCAATGCGCTGCACAAGGAACCAGGTGCCAATGGGGGTGTCGTCGAAACGGCCCACAACCCGGGCCATCTGCCCGGTCAAGAACAGGTCGAGCTGCTCATATGTTTCGCCCGGCCCGACGCGCACGCTCACCGGGTAGTTGGCCGTCACCACCGGCCCGGAAACGGCCGGGGTCGCACTGGCCTCGGGCGTGGGAGAAACCGCCGGCGTGGCGGTGGGGGTCTCGGACGGCGTCACGGGCGCCGGGCTCGGTGTCGGAGGGACCGCCTGGCGCGTTGCCTCGGCCATGGCTTCGGCTGTCCGGATGACGTCTTCGGCAGACGGTGTCGGCGTGCGGCCGCCCAGCCCGGCCGAGCACCCGGCCGCCAGCAGGGCCGCCGACAGGACCAGCACCATCCTTCCAGCCATTCTCAGGGACCTGAAGCGAGCGCTCAATGCCATTCCTCCCCTGCCGAACTGTCCCCGGCGGGCGGGGCAGAGTATACCGCGCCCGGCCGGCACGAAACCTGCTTCCCTTGGTACAAGGGTCCTCTGAGCCTCGGGAGAGGTGCCATGTATCATCAGGACATGCCCAGTCAGTCTGCGGGGACAGAGGCGCGCACGCAGCGCGCCCAGCCCCCTTCCACCACCCAGGCGCCGGCAGCGGAGAGCAAGTCCGAGCTCAAGCTGGCCCGCGAGCGGCTCGAAGCGGCCCGCGCCCGCATGCTCCAGGCTGCCATCGCGTACTGCGACGGGTCGATCAGCGTCGGCCAGCTACAGGCCGTGCGTGAGCTCCTGCGCGAACAGGAGCTGCGCGTGATCCAGCTGGACGGCGCCAACCAGAAGCCGTTCGTCGATGAGAAACCCGGCACCGCGGCCTCCGCACCCGCCCTCACGGCGGCTGTTGAGGAAGATGTGGAGCCGGAGGCTGAGGCCGACCTGGCCGCCGGCAGCGCCGTCGTGGGGGACGACCTGACCCGCATGCTGGCCGGCCTGGAGCGGAAGCTTGAACGCCTGGAGCTCGACTTCCAGCAGGGTCGCGTCAACGCCGCCCAGTACCGCGCCATCCGCCGCCACTACCTGGAGCAGCGCGAAGTCGCCGTACGGTTGCGGCAGGCCCACCCCGAGAGCGACCGCTGGAAGGTCGTCCTGGAAGAGGGCAAGACCTCCTTCCTGATGCAGCTCAACGAGGCCGTGTGCCACGCCCTGGCGCTGTACGACCTGAAAAACCGCGAGCGCTTCTTTCTGCAAGGCGAGATGCCGCCGTCGGCGGACGAGGCGATGGCGCTTCTGCGTACGTTTGGGCCGACCGGTCCCGACCCGATGGCAGGCCGCATTCTCGCCACCCAGGCCGAGGACGGTTCGGCGCTGCTGCTCATCCCGGGCGAACACACCGCGGCGCTGGTGGCCTTCTCACAGCAGCCGCCGGGCTGGCAGGTGCGCGCTCTGCGCGAGGTGCACCGCAACTTCGAAGGCGCCAACCGGGGTCCCCTCACGCGTGGCGACCGCCGCTCG
>DYJB01000165.1 GCA_020723365.1 Candidatus Aquidulcis sp.
CCCCCACACTACCCTCGTCGGAGATCACGCCGAAGGCCGACTACCTCAACCGTCGCGCCTTCCTGCGCGCCGCCGGACTGGTCGGAGCCAGCGCCCTGCTCGCCGCCTGCGGCGTCACGCCGCCAGACGGCAGCTCACCCGGAGCCACAGCCTCCCCCGGCCCGCAGACGGACGAGGTCGGCGACGTCCTCACCAACTACCGGTCGGTGACCGGCTACAACAACTACTACGAATTCACGACCGACAAGGGAGGCGTGGCCGGCCTGGCCAAGGACTTCCGCACCCGCCCGTGGACGGTCGAGGTCGGTGGTCTGGTCCACAAACCGGCGACGTTCGCCATCGACGACCTGCTCTCCTCCCTGCCGCAGGAGGAACGCATCTACCGTCTGCGTTGCGTCGAAGGCTGGTCGATGGTCATCCCCTGGATGGGCTTCGAGCTCGGCCGGCTGCTGGAGCGCGTCGAGCCGATGGCCTCCGCAGCCTACGTCGGCTTCACGACGCTGCTGGACCCTGAGCAGATGCCGGGCCAGCGCAGCCAGTTCTACCCCTGGCCGTACACCGAAGGCCTGCGGCTGGACGAAGCCCGGCACAACCTCACGCTGCTGGCCACGGGGCTCTACGGTGAGGGTCTGCCGCCGCAGAACGGCGCGCCGCTGCGTCTGGTCGTGCCCTGGAAGTACGGCTTCAAGTCCATCAAGTCGATCGTGCGCATTGATCTGCTCGAGAAGCCGCCCGCGACCCTTTGGAGCAGCATCGCCCCCAACGAGTACGGCTTTTACGCCAACGTCAACCCGCAGGTCGACCATCCGCGCTGGTCACAGGCGTCCGAGCGGCGCATCGGCGAGGGCGGGCGCCGCGAGACGCTCATGTTCAACGGCTACGCCGATCTGGTGGGTGGGCTGTACGCCGGGATGGACCTGGCGGCCAACTACTGATCCCTGGCATGACCGTTTCCTCCGACACGCCTCGATCGTGGATGGACGGCTGGCGGCGCCGCCTGTCCGGACTCGACCTCGGCCGCTGGCTGGTGCACCTTGCGGCGCTCCTGCCTGCCCTGTGGATCCTGGCGGCGCTGGCGGGAGGCGGGCAGTTCGTCAATCCCTATCAGGCCGTCGAGCAGCGCACCGGCAGGATCGCACTGATCCTGCTCAGCCTGTCCCTGGCCTGCTCGCCGGCCAACCTGATCTTCGGCTGGCGCTGGGCGCTGCGGCACCGGCGCACGCTCGGCCTGTACGCCTTCGCCTACGCCGCCGTTCATCTGGTCATCCTGGTGGCCCTCGACTACGGCTTCGCCCTGCGACTGCTGCGCGCCGACCTCTCGGGCAAGCCCTTCATCTGGATCGGCGCCGCCAGCCTGCTGATCCTGGCCGCACTGGCCGCCACCTCGTTCCCCGTGTGGAAGAAACGCCTGGGGCGCAACTGGAAGCGCCTCCACCGCCTGGCCTACCTGGCGGCTCTGCTCGTCATCGTGCATTTCTTCTGGGCGCGCAAAGGGAACCTGGCCACCCTCAGCGGTGACGTCCTCCTGCCCCTTTCGTACGGCCTGGCCGTGGCCGGGCTCCTGATCCTGCGCCTGCCTGCTATTCGTCGCTGGGCTGCAGCGCGCGGCCGCCCGGCCTCACCCCTGCAGGCGAGGCCGGATCGCTAGCCCCCACCGACCCGGATCCTCCAGGCCGGACACCGGCACCTTGCCTGTGCAGGAATCGAAACGTGACACTACAATCCAGCCTCGACTGCTGACCCCGCCCTCGCGCCGCCGATCACCAGGACCCTGAGGAAGGTGCCGATGCCGAAGAAGCCAGCCTCCACCAACCCCACGCTGGCCGTCGTCGTGCCGGTGTTCAACGAGCAGGCGGCGCTTCCGGCGTTCCA
Source organism: Candidatus Aquidulcis sp. (assembly GCA_020723365.1). Taxonomy (GTDB): domain Bacteria; phylum Chloroflexota; class Anaerolineae; order Anaerolineales; family E44-bin32; genus DYJB01. The sequence goes on from DYJB01000165.1 coordinate 1,873, forward strand.
CGCCCGGCTGACCGGCGTCCTCGAGTCGCTCCCGAACGCCTGGCGCCTGCTGTATGTGGATGACGGCTCGGTCGACGAGACCCCGCACCTGTTGCAGGCCCTGTCGGCTGCCGACGAGCGCGTGCGCGTCCTGCACCTCAGCCGGAACTTCGGCCACCAGGCGGCGCTCACTGCCGGGCTCGACCACGCCGACACGGAGCTCGTCATCACGCTCGACGGCGACGGCCAGCACCCGCCGGAGCTGATCCCGGAGATGGTCCGCTTGCACGCCGCCGGCTACGACATTGTCCAGACGCAGCGCCTCGACACCGCCGGCACCTCGGCCTTCAAACGCTGGACGGCCGGCGGCTTCTACGCCTTCCTCAACCGCATCAGCGACACGCACGTTGAGCCGGGGGCGGCGGACTTCCGCCTGCTGTCGCGCGCCGCCGCCGACGGGCTGCGCCAGATGCGCGAGCACCACCGCTTCCTGCGCGGCATGGTCTCCTGGATGGGCTTCCGCACCGTCATCCTGCCCTACCAACCTGCCAGGCGTATGGCCGGCACGTCCAAGTACTCGCTGCGCAAGATGGTGCGCCTGGCGCTGGACGCCGCCTTCTCCTTCTCGCTGGCCCCGCTGTGGATCGGCATGAGCGTCGGCGGAGTGTTCTTCTTGCTGGCCATCGCCGAGGCAGCCTACGTCCTCAGCTTCTGGTTGCGCGGGCAGGCCGGAGCACTGGCGCCGGGATGGTCTTCGCTCATGTTCATGCTGCTGATCGTCGGCGGCGTGCTCACCACGCTGCTAGGATTCATCGGCGTTTACGTTGGCTACATCTTCCAGGAGGCCAAGGGGCGCCCGATCTACCTGACGCGGCCGGGGCCTCCACCTCCGCCGGCCTGAGGCGTCATCCCCGCCGTCTCACGCCTGGCGCCATAGCCTGGGGCGAATGGGCCGGTGAGCCTGCGACGTCTTGCCATCTGAACGAGACAGCCTGCACTTGGACGCCGGGCGCCCCTCAGGCCTTTCCGCAGCCCAGGACCCGGCTCCCTTCGGAAACCCGCCTGCCAGCCAATTTGCCCAGGAGCGCCGGGGCGGTCCCATAGAGATAAGGAAGGATCATGAGCAACGCAGCTCCCTCCGCCCGGATCGGGGAAGCCATGGAACGCCTCGACGGGGTGACGGCCTCCCCGCACCGCTTCGGCGGTACCGAGTACCGCCTTGGCCGACGCGAGCTTGGTCACATCCACGGCGACGCCCTTGTTGACGTTCCCTTCCCGCGTCGCATCCGGGATGAGGTCATCGCCCAGGGGTTGGCCGAGCCGCACCACTTGCTGCCGGAGACCGGCTGGGTGAGCTGCTTCCTGCGCCGGCCGGAGGATGTGGAGCACGCCATTGCGCTCCTGCAGCGATCGTATGCTCTGGCTCTGGAGCAGCGCAGCCGGAGACTCGCCCCGGACTCGGACGAGAGCTCCTCGGCCTGACGATGCCCCGGCAAGGCTTTGCCTTCCGGATCGCCTCGCACCCCACTCCGCCAGTGCATCTATAATCCATCCAGCGGACCAGGGTCCCTTCAGCTCGATGAACCTGCTCCAGACGAAGGTGCGCATCCCGCCCGTTCGCCGCGAGCTCGTGCCGCGGGCGCGACTGCACACCGTGCTACAGGAAGGCCTCGATCGCCGCCTGATCCTGGTCTCGGCGCCGGCCGGGTTCGGCAAGACAACGCTCGTGTGCGACTGGCTGGAGACGCTCGGCCTGCCGGTTGCCTGGCTCTCGCTGGACGAGCAGGACAATGCCTGGCCGCGCTTCCTGGCCTACCTGCTGGCCAGCCTGCAGGGGATCGATCCGGCGGTCGGCGCCGGAATGCTCGGGGCGCTCGAATCGCCGCAGCGCCCTCCGCTCGACAGTCTGCTTGAGGCGCTGCCGGAGGAGCTCGCCGCGCTGCGCCGTCCCTTCATGCTCGTGCTGGACGATTTCCATGTCATCCTCGACCCGCAGGTTCACGAGCTCCTGACCTACATCATCGATAACCAGCCGCCCGGCATGCACCTGGTCCTCTCCGGGCGAGCCGATCCCCCCTGGCCCATCGGCAGGCTGCGCGCCGCCGGTGCGCTGACCGAGGTGCGCGCCGGAGATCTGCGCTTCACTCTGGACGAAGCCGGCCGTCTGCTGAACCAGGGCCTGCACCTCAATCTGACCGACGTCGATCTGTCCACCCTGGAAGCGCGCACCGAAGGCTGGGTCACCGGGCTGCACCTGGCCGCCCTCTCGCTGCAGAACGCTTCCGACCGGCACGGGTTCGTGCAGGCCTTTGCCGGCAGCGATCGCTTTGTGCTCGACTACCTGATGGAAGAGGTCCTCGCCCAGCAGCCGCCAGATGTATGCAGTTTCCTGCTTCAGACCAGCCTGCTCGACCGCTTCAGCGCCTCGCTCTGCGATCACGTCCTCGACCGCAGCGACAGCCAGGCGATGCTGCGCCGGCTGGAGGCCGCCAACCTGTTCGTCGTGGCGCTCGACAGTGAGCGGCTTTGGTTCGCCTTCCACTCCCTGATGCGCAGCTTCCTGCGCTCGGTGCAGCTTCAGCGCGACCCGGGCGGCGCAGCGGAGGCCTTCCGCCGCGCCAGCCTGTGGTATGAGGCCAACGGCGACATCATCGACGCCATCCAGTACGCCCTCGAGGGGCGTGACCATGAACGCATCGGGCAGCTGATCCGCGCCAATGGATTGGCCCTCGTCTTCCAGGGGGAGCTGGAAACGGTGCTCGGCTGGCTGCATGCCTACTCCGAGACCTGGCTGCGGGCGGGGCCCTGGCTTCGCATCGCGCAGCTGTGGGCGCACTCCTTCTCCGGCGAAGCTTCCACCATGGGAGAGGAGCTGGGCGAGTCACGCGAGCTGGTGCGGGAAGGGCTGCGCGCCCTCGAGGACGATACCGATTCCAGGAAGGTGGTCGAGCTGCGCCACGCGCTGGCTCACATGACCGCCATCGAGTCCAACCTGGCCGTGATGGATGGGCGCCACGCCGACGCAGTGCGCCTGGCGCGCCAGGCGCTGGCGGCCCTGCCGCTCAGCGATCGGACGACCCGGCGCTACGCCTTTGTGTGCCTGGGCATGGCGTTGCGCCACCAGGGAGAACTGGGGGCGGCAGCCGATGCCCTGTCTGAGGCCGACAGCCCTGGCCAGGATCTCGAGCGGGCCCCGGCGCCCGCCCGCGGCCTGGCCACGCTGGCCGGGATCCAGATCTGGATGGGCCAGCTGGATGAAGCCGAAGCCACCTGCCGGCGCATCCTGGCCCTGCACGAGGACTACCTGCGCCGCTGCGGACGACGCCTGCCGATCGCGGCCTTCGGCTTCGCACGCTTGAGCGAGGTTCAGCGCCAGCGCAACCGACTCGAGGAAGCCCTGCGGGCGGCCCGCGAGAGCCGCACCCTTGCCGAGCAGTGGCAGCAGACCGATGCGCTCTTCGAGAGCTACACCCATCTGGCCAGGGTCCTGCAGGCCGCCGGCGACCCGGCTGCTGCGCTCAGCCTGCTGCACCGCCTCCAGCGGGTGGTGCAGGAGCGCTCCCCGTGGCTGCACGCCTTGACCCGGGCGGAGGAGGCACGGCTGTGCCTCCGCAGCGCCCACGATCCCGCCTGTCTCGAGCGAGCCCGCGCCTGGGAGCGAGAGAACCGCCTCCCGCCGGATGGGGACTTCGTCTTCCGCGACCATCCCCTGTACCTGGCGCACGCCCAGCTCCTGCTGCACGAGTCCCGGACGGACCGCGCCCAGGCCCAGGCCGGCCTTGCCCTCGCCCGGCGTATCCAGCGCCTGCTCGAGCCCACGGGTGCCCTGGGCTTGCAGCTCGAAGCCGAATTTCTGTGTGCCTTGTTTGAGGCCAGCCTGGGATCACCCGAGGAGGCGCTGGCCCACATGCTCGACTGTCTGCATCGGGCCGAACCGCGCGGCTATGTGCGGCTCTTCCTCGACTATGGGCCTGCCGCCGACGCCCTGCTGGCCAGAGTCCCCGTCACCGATTCCGCCTACGCCTACGCCCTGTCACTGCGCCAGGTGCCAGCGCCGAAGGCCACCGCCGCTCCCGTAAGCCCGGCGGCCGATGCGCCCCGCCGGCCCGCGCTCGAAGAGCCGCTCAGCCAGCGCGAGCTGGAGGTCCTGCGCCTGCTGGCCTCGACGCTCTCCAGTTCCGAGATCGCCGACGAGCTGTGCGTTGCAACCAGCACGGTCCGGTCTCGCACCAAAGCGGTCTACGGC
>DYJB01000166.1 GCA_020723365.1 Candidatus Aquidulcis sp.
CACGTCGCCCGCGATCGCTCGCTTGGTGGGCTTGCTCCGTCGCATCGATCGTCTCCTGAAGAGTCAAAGGCCCGTCGGCGGAGCGCCGACGGTGCATCAGGTCTAGGCCTTGGGTCGCTTGCCGCCGTACTTGGAGCGCCCTTGTCGGCGCCCGTCTACGCCGGTCGTATCCAGCGTGCCGCGCACAATGTGGTAGCGGACGCCCGGCAGGTCCTTCACCCGTCCGCCGCGGACCAGGACGACCGAGTGCTCCTGGAGCGAGTGGCCCTCCCCCGGGATGTAGGCACTGACCTCAATGCCGTTCGTCAGCCGGACGCGGGCGACCTTGCGCAAAGCCGAGTTCGGCTTCTTCGGCGTCTGCGTGCGCACCTGCGTGCACACGCCGCGCTTCTGCGGCGAACCCTTGGCAATGCTGGCGCGGCGCTGCTTCATCGTGTTCAGGTTGAACTGCAGCGCCGGCGAGTTGCTCTTGCCCTTCTTGGGCATCCGGCCTTTGCGCACCAGCTGGTTGATCGTTGGCACTGCCTGCCTCCAGATAGACCCCGGGGCTTTCGCCCCGGGCCTCGTTCCAACATGCGAGGCCATCCTCGTGCACGATGGCCTCCGCATGGACACCGTCCTATTCGGTTCGGGCAGGGAATTCTCGCTCCCCTGACCCCCGGTTCAGTGCGGGCAAATGTCTATGTTACCACCCGACCGCCAAACCGTCAAGGCAAGTTGTCAGGCAACCCGGCCCGCGGGACCTAGTAGCCGGGCTCCATGTCCAGCAGCCCCAACCCCAGCCGGGCCGGGCGCACCCGGTCTTCCTCCTTGCCGAACTTGAGCAGCTCGTTGTCTTCGCCCAGCGCCTCCACCGACAGCCCCAGGCTCTGCAGCTCCTTGACCAGCACCCGGAAGGAGGCCGGAATGCCGGGCTCCTCGACCGCCTCGCCCTTGACGATCGCCTCATAGGTCTTCACCCGACCCTGGACGTCATCCGACTTGACGGTCAGCATTTCCTGCAGCGTGTGGGCGGCGCCGTAGGCTTCCAGGGCCCAGACCTCCATCTCGCCGAAGCGCTGGCCGCCGAACTGCGCCTTGCCGCCCAGCGGCTGCTGGGTCACCAGCGAGTAGGGCCCGGTCGAGCGGGCATGGACCTTGTCCTCGACCAGATGGTGCAGCTTCATCATCAGGATGTTGCCCACCGTGACGGGCTGGTCGTAGGCCAGGCCGCTCTTGCCGTCGAACAGCAGCTGTTTTCCGAGGATTGGCAGCGGCACGCGGGCCTCGTTCATCGTCTGCTCGGCTACGGCGCGGATGTCCTTGGCGCCCTTGCCCTTGCCGCCGTGGGCTTCCACCCACAGCCGCAGGCAGGCGTCAATGGCCGCCTCGTCCAGACGGGCGCGTTCGGCCACGGTCGGCTTGTGGTCCTCAAACGTCAGCAGGCCGTCGGGGTCGTAGCCCTGCTCTCGCAGCCACTCGCGCAGCGCCGAGCGGCGGGCGTAGACGGGCGAGATGGCCAGGGCCTCGGCGTCATAGCCCTTCTCCACCAGCCAGTTCTCAAGGTAGAGCCGGCGCACTTCGCCGTCGTCCTCGAAGCCCTCTTCTTCATAGTAGCCCTGGTCCTTGACCCAGGCCCAGGCGCGCTCCCCGACCTCCTGCCAGGCCTGGTCGATCATCCAGGCGCGTGCCAGCTCGGCCTCGATCTCGGCTTCGTCGGCGCCGTCGAACACCGGCGTAACGGCCCGGAAACCGAGCCGATCGGAGGCCCACCCCAGGTGGGCTTCCAGGATCTGACCGATGTTCATGCGCCCGGGGACGCCCAGCGGATTGAGGATCAGGTCCACCGGCGTGCCGTCCTCGAGGAACGGCATGTCCTCCACCGGGACGACCTTGGAGATGACGCCCTTGTTACCGTGGCGGCCGGCCATCTTATCGCCCTCGGTGGCCTTGCGCTTCTGGGCCACCGACACGCGCACCATCTTCTCGACCCCCGGCGGAAGGTCGCGATGCTCTTCGCGCGTGAAGACCTTGACATCGACCACCTTGCCGCGCTCGCCGTGCGGCATGCGCAGCGAGGTGTCCTTCACCTCGCGCGCCTTCTCGCCGAAGATGGCGCGCAGCAGCTTCTCTTCCGGGGTCAGTTCCTTCTCGCCCTTGGGCGTGATCTTGCCGACCAGGATGTCGTTCGGCCCGACCTCGGCCCCGACGCGGATGATGCCGTCCTCGCCCAGGTCGCGCAGCGCCTCATCCCCGACGTTGGGAATGTCGTAGGTGATCTCCTCCGGCCCGAGCTTGGTGTCGCGCGCCTCGACCTCGTGCTTCTCGATGTGCACCGAGGTGAAGCGGTCCTCCTGGACCAGGCGTTCCGAGATCAGGATGGCGTCCTCGAAGTTTCCGCCCTCCCAGGACATGAAGGCGCACAGGACGTTCTGCCCGAGAGCGAGTTCACCGTTGGCCGTCGACGACGAGTCGGCGATGATATCCCCCCGGTGCACCCGCTGCCCCTTGATGACCGCCGGGCGCTGATCGATGCAGGTGCTCTGGTTGGATCGGTTGTACTTGCGCAGGTTGAAGGTGCGGCGCTCGCGCCCCGACTTGACGACGATCTTGCTCCCGGTGACGGATTCGACCTCTCCGTCGACATCGGCCATGACCACCTGACCCGAGTCGATGGCCGCCTGCAGCTCCATGCCGGTCGACACGAGCGGGACCTCGGGCCGGATGAGCGGCACGGCCTGCGTCTGCATGTTCGAGCCCATCAGGGCGCGGTTGGCATCGTCGTGCTCCAGGAAGGGGATCAGCGCCGCGCTCACGCCGACGATCTGGCGCGGGGCGATGTCCATGAAATCCAGGTCGGTGGGCTCGCGGAAGCCGAAATCGCCGTGGTTGCGGGTCGAGACCGTCGTGCGCACGAACTCATGCTCGTCGGTCAGGGGCGCGTTGGCCTGGGCGATGACCCACTTGTCCTCCTCGTCGGCCGAAAGGTAGAGCACCTCATCGGAGACGAAGGGCACGACCGGGATGGGCCCCTCGAACTTGGCCAGGCTCTTGGCCTGCTGGGGCGTGATGCGCTCGCCGTCGGCGACGTAGACCTTGCCGGACTTGGGATCGGTGACGTCGCCGCGAGCGGTGCGCCCAACCAGGCGCGGGTCGTCAGCGTAGAGCTGCTTGAAAACGCGGCGGTAGGGCGTCTCGATGAAGCCGAAGCGGTTGACCTTGGCATAGGACGCCAGGCGGCCGATCAGGCCGATGTTCGGGCCCTCCGGCGTTTCGATCGGGCAGATGCGGCCGTAGTGCGAGTGGTGCACGTCGCGCACGTCGAAGCCGGCGCGCTCGCGGCGCAGGCCGCCCGGGCCGAGCGCCGAGAGAGTGCGCTTGTGACGGAGCTCAGCCAGCGGATTGGTCTGGTCCATGAACTGCGACAGCTGCGACGAGCCGAAGAACTCGCGGATGGCGGCCACCACCGGCCGGATGTTGATCAGCGTCATGGGCGAGAGCTGTTCCTGGTCGCGGATCGACATGCGCTCCAGGATAACGCGCTCCATGCGCCTCAGGCCGACGCGCAGCTTGCCCTGGATCAACTCGCCGACCGTCTTCACCCGGCGGTTCCCCAGGTGATCGATGTCGTCCGGATTCATGATCCCGTTGTTGATCAGGATGATGCGCTCGACCAGCCGCACGATGTCCCACTTGGTGATGCGGCGGTGGGTCAGAGGCACGGTGGCCTCATCGAGCTGCAGCTTGGTATTGAGCTTGTAGCGGCCGACGCGCTCAAGGTCGTAGCGGCGCGGGTCGAAGAGCTGATCGCGCATGTACTCGCGGGCGTTGTCCAGCGTCGGCGGATCGCCCGGGCGCATGCGGCGGTAGAACTCGATCAGCGCCTCTTCGGCCAGCGTGCGCCCTTCCTTGATTTCCCAGGTTGGCTCCTGCCGGATGGTGGTGGCGATGTAGGGATGATCCGGGTTGGCGTCGGCGGCGTAGAAGAGCGAGATGATCTCCTCATCCGAACCGTCGCCCAGCGGCGCCGTGCGCAGGCCGTCGTCGACGGCCGCCAGGGCGCGCAGGAAGACCGTCACCGGGACGGTGCGCTTGCGGTTGAACTTGAGGGTGATGTAGTCGCTCTTGCGGGTCTCGAATTCCATCCAGGCCCCGCGGTCGGGGATGAGCTTGGCCGAGGCCAGCCGGCGGCCGGTGGCGCGATCCTCCGGCGCCTCGAAGTACACGCCCGGGGAGCGGATGAGCTGCGAGACCACGACGCGTTCCGTGCCGTTGATGATGAAGGTGCCCTTGTCGGTCATCAGCGGGAAATCGCCCAGAAACAGGTCCTGCTTGATGGGCTCGGGCACCTCACTGCCGGCCAGCAGCACCGAAACGTACAGGGGGGCTGCATAGGTCAGGTCGCGCTCGACGCACTCGTCGATGTCGTGCTTCGGATCCTCGAACCAGAACTTGAGGCCGAAGTCGCGGCTCTCGCGGGTGTTGCCCGGAAAGAAGAGCTTCATGCCGCCGTTATACGACTCGATCGGCGAGATCTCGTCGAACAGATCGGACAGGCCTTCCTCCCGCAGCCATTCGAAGGATTCGGTCTGAACATCGATCAGCGTCGGCAGGGCGAAGATGTCCGGGATACGCGAGTAGTTCTTCTGGGCGAGGGTCGACGCCATCAGGCTTCTCCTATTCGCTGCGCTGCATCCTCGGCGCGGAGCTCAACACAAAAGCGCGGGGAACGCCCTGCCGCGCTGGCAGGCCGTTTCCCGCAAGGCTCCGTTGCGGCGCCCTTGGATTGCGAATGAACAGAATAGCACTCGAAGCCCCGGCCGTCAACCCCCAGCTGACGGCGCCGAGACTAGCCCCCAACGCTGCCGGAGCCAGCCCTGGCCAGGTCCGCCAGGAGGGGCTGGAGGTCGATCCATGCCCGGCTCAGCTCCCGCTCCAGCCCAAGGGCCCGCTGGCGGGCCGGCCGGCCGATCTCCGCCAGAGCACGCTCGGTGCTCTCCTGGGCGAGCTCGGGCTGGCTGCCCCCGCCCAAGAACGACGGCGTCGGGCCCTGCGCCCGAATGAGGTAGCGAACCGTCTCGTTGCGGAGCTGGACGATGTCCTCGGAGATCTGCCGCATACGGCGTCCGAGGTCCGGAGACGTGCCTCGCAGGTAAGCCTCAGCCCCGGAACCGGCATCCCGCAGGCGGAAGAGGGTCCGATCGATACGGTCAAGAACAACCCCGATCTCACCCCGCGGGAGCTGGGCATCCCCCAGGGAGCGCAGGCACGCCTGGAGCGTCTCGTCGCAGGCGGCATGCCAACCGCGCAGATCGGCCTCGGCCTCGGCTGCCCGGCGGGACTGGAAGGGCCGGAGAAGTCGTCTGAGAAGTCTCATCCGTTTCGACAAGCTCTCGCCGGCACCCAGGGAGGAATGCCGTTCGAAGCAACTGGACGGCGCATTCGGCCCCCTGAGTCACCCCGATTCTCCTTGTGCCCGGCGGCCATCCTTTCCTATAATGATTGAGGGTCCGGTTGAACCGCGCCGGGCGGGGCTCCCCTTGACGCAGGTCAAGATATACCATGAACCCGGGACGGCGCGGTCACAGAAGCCTGCACCTTCCGCCGACAGCCGAGTGGAGTCCGCTTCGGGTACGGTTGCGTCCTTCTTTGCGCAGGAGGCGCCGGTCACCGGTCCGACCCTGAGGCCGACCTGATCCATTCGCCGCTCGCCTGCGCGCTGCCGGCTGTATGCGCAGCGCGGGTGAGGCGAGGCGGAATCGGCACCGGTCACCAGGAGACGAAGCCCCTGGGGAAGTGAAGGAGAGTCCCAGCCCCAATCTGGCAGGCCGCGCACCCGGGCGCGGGATGGTCCTGCCACCTGTCTGGCCGAAAGGAGGCGCCCCCGACGATCTGCAGGCCCGCGTGTGGATCCGTTTTCCAACCCGTTGAGGAGGAATGCCATCATGGCCGAAATGGTTGCCCCTGCCGGGGGTGGCGAGCGCAAGCTCTACGCTCGCAAGAGCTCCGGGCTGATCCGGACCATCGGCGTCTTCGGG
>DYJB01000167.1 GCA_020723365.1 Candidatus Aquidulcis sp.
TGGGCCTGTTTGCCCTCACGTGCCTTCCATTCCTCGACTCCCCGTTCTGGATGGTGCAGAGTGACTCCCTCGCACGGCTGATCCTGTTCGGCCTGCTGTGGCTCAGCGCCTATCGTATCGCACGGCAGCTTCCCAGGCCGGCGGGCGGGATCCTGCTGGGCGTGGCGTTCGTCTCGCCCATGTTCACCAGCCTGTTGAGGTACCCGAGCGATCCGCTCTACTCCTCACTGGCTGGGCTCGGCCTGGCAGAGGTGCTGGCGTTCCGCGCCGATCACGACCTGCGGCATGCCTGGCGCGCCTCGGCCTTCGTCGGGCTTTCGGGGCTGGCGCGCAACGATGGCGTCATCGTGGCGCTGGTGCTCGTTCCGCTCCTGCTTCTGCTTGCGCCCAGGGGGCGCCGCTGGCGGACTTCGGTGGCCTCTGCACTGCCGGCGATGGCGCTTATCGGCGGGGGCACCTTGATCAGCGGACTTCCGTCCGGCACCTTCACCCTCGGAGCGTCGGACCGGATGTACACCAACTTCGAGGATGGCCAATTGCCCGTCTTCGAGGGGAGCGGAGAGCGCAATCGTGTGATCGAAGCGCGCCTCGAGGCCCGCAGGCTCTTCGGGACGCCGGAGGAGAACAACTACTCCCTGTGGAACGCCATCCATCGCAATCCATCTGCCTACCTCGACCGCTGGCGGGCCTTCTTCGGCAGCCTGCCGTCGAACTTCCTGGAAGCGTACGGCAAGCGCTTTGGCGCAGCTTTCATCGTGTTGGGCGCGGCTGGGCTTGTTGCCTTTCTCCGGCGGCGGGAGGTCAAAGTCCCGATTGCGCTCGTGGCGTTCGCGTTCCCCTTCCTGTCGGTGTTTGTGACCACCAACCTGCGTATGGGCTACCTGCGCTTCTGGTGGTTCACGGTTTTCGCCCTCACCGCCGTTGGCCTGGCAGAGCTGGTCCGGGGGGTAGGGCGGTGGCCTGCGCTGGGGATTTGGTCCGCCGTCTGGTTTGCCGTCGCAGGCTATGGGGTGGCGGATGACAAGCTGGCGGTCTACTACACGGCAGCCGTCATGCTGGCGGCTGTGTGGGCTGGGTTCATCCTGGCGCGCCGTGAACTTGCTTCTCCGGCTGCGATCCTGCTCGCGGTCTTCCTGCCCGCCGGCCTGATCCTGCACGGCACCTTTCCGTCGCCAAAGATCCGGCAACTTGGAGTGGCCGGCGATGAGCAGGCCGTTCTCTATCTGCGCGAGCATTTCCCGCAGCGTACGCTCGTCGCCACCGGGATCCCGGGAGTGGTGCAGGCGGCCGGAATGGCGCCGGCGACCCTCTCATCCACGGACATCCCTGCCTTCGAAGACCCACCCGAGGTTGTGCGCTGGATGCGGGATCAAGGGATGCGGGCGGTGTATGTGGATGCTGGCCTGTACGTAGACAATCCCGCGCTGTGGTCGCTGATCGAGGCGGAGATCGGTCGCGGTTTCGAGCGAGTCTTCGTGGCCGAGCAGGGCAACTACCAGGTGCTGCGCGTGACCTATCCTTGATGCCATGGGAGCGTGCGAGTGCGCCGGCAGGTGCTGTGGCCCCACCGCGTCTTCGTGACTCGGCCCGGCACACTGCGCGCGGCCCCATCCGAGGCCCTGCCGCGAGGCAGAACCGCGTGCGAGGCTGGCGGGGCGATCTCCTCCCAATGGCCCTGCCCCTGAAGGCCTGAGGAGTACCGATCCGATGGCTCTTGGCGGGACAACGCTCGTCATGGCACTTGCCGTTGGCTCGGCGACGATCTTCATCGGCTGGCGCCGCCCGTTCCTGATGCTGGCGGTCCTGGTTCTTGGCGTCCCCCTGCGGGACTTCATCACTCGCTGGCTTCTTGCCCGCGAGGTGGCATCGGTCGAGTCCGTGACGGCCCTTGGCCGCTGGTGGTTTGTCCTGATCCTCGCCCTGCTGGGCGTTGTGGCGGTGCAGCGGTGGGCGCAGTGGCGCAAGCAGATGCCCACCTTCCGCCTCGACGGACTGGACGTCATCCTGGCTGCCATGGTTGTCTGGAGTGCCTTCGAGACGCTCACCTCGCCCAGCAGGGCGGAGGCTTTCACATCCCTGCGTGGCTATCTTCAGCCCATCGGCGTCTTCCTGGTCGCCCGCGGACTCCGCCCGAGCCCCAAAGCGCTGCGTACGCTGCTGGTGGCCTGGCTGGGCCTCGGCGCGCTGATCGCCGCCTTCGGGCTGTGGCAGGGCGCAACCTGGGAGGAGGAAACCTACCGCGCCGAAGGCTACGTGCGCCAGGACGGCTCACTCACCGTGCCGCCAACGACCGTGCGTGGGAAGGTCTTCATCCGGCCGGCCTCAACGGTCAGCGGTCCGAATGAGCTCGGCGTTGACATGGTCATCCTGACGATGCTTGCCGTCTTCTCGCTCCCGGCCGCGAACCGCCTGGGCCGCCTGGGATTGGCGTCGTTGGCGGCAGTGTTCACGCTCATGCTGGGGATCACCTTCTCGCGCAGCGCGATGCTGGCCTACGTTACCGCCTGGGCGGGCGTGGGCGTGTTACTCCTGGCGGCGGCTAGGGGGAAGCGGCCCAGCCCTGCCTCAGGTGCGCCCTGGCCGATCCTGTTCGGAGCGGCCTTGGGCGTGCTGGCGATCGGACTCGCCCTGTTCAGGCTGGGGGTGTTCGGCGTGCTGACGTCGACCATCACCAACCTGACCTCCGAGTTCCACTACGTTGACACCGTCGCTGCTATTCAACATCTGATCGCCAATCCCGGGGGCGTCGGCATGGGCATGGTGGAGCCAAAGGGCGCCATCAGCCTGATTGAGGCCGGTGGCTCGTACCACGTTGAAGGCTCGCTCTTCCAGATCGCCGAGGAGATGGGTGTGTGGGGCTTGGGACTGTGGCTGGCGTTTCTGGGGGGGGCGCTGGTGCGGATCTACCGTGGCTGGCACAGCCTTACCGAAGGCGTGCTGCGAGCGTTCAGCGGAGCAGCTCTCACCGGCTGGGCTGGAAGCCTGGTCGCCTTTCTCTTCCTCCCGTTGATGCAAAGCATCTCGCTCATGGTGTGGCTCTGGTTCCTGCTCGGCACGGCGTTGGCGGCCAGCAAGACCGAGGCCGCCTGGAGCGATCCCCGACTCCGAGCCGCCGAACTCCCACAAGTCGATGGGTGACATGAGCCTCTCTCCTACGCCCGAACCGACCCAGGCTAGACGGCGGGGCATGCGCCGGGCCAGAGGCGACGCCATGCGTCCCGCCGCTTCCATAATCGTCCCCTGCTTCAACGAGGCGCCCACCATCGGCCTGCTGCTGCAGGCCATCGCTGATCAAAGCGTCGGAACCGGTTCGCTGGAGGTGGTCATCGCCGATGGCGGCTCGACGGATGGGACGCCTTCGGTGGTGCGGGCCTTTGCCCAGTCCCACCCGGAGCTCCGCATCCGCCTGATCGACAACCCGGCGCGCGCCATCCCGGCTGCCCTCAACCGGGCCATCGAGGCCTCGAACGGTCCGGTTGTCATCCGCCTGGACGCGCACTCGATCCCGCAGCCGGACTACGTCGAAGCCTGCCTGCGCGTCTTGCGACGGCCCGAGGTGGCCAATGCCGGAGGCGCGTGGGAGATTCACCCCTCGACCGGCAACTGGATCGGCCGCGGCATCGCCGCCGCAGCCTCCCACCGTTTGGGCGCCGGGGACGCCCGCTACCGCACGAGCGGGCTGGCTGGGCCGGTCGACACAGTCCCCTTCGGCGCTTACCCGCGCACGTGGCTTCACCGGGCCGGCACCTACGACGAGAGCCTGTTGACGAACGAAGACTACGAGTACAACGCCCGCTTGCGCCAGCTTGGGGGGCTGATCTGGTTCGACCCCGCCATCCGTTCGATCTACTTCGCCCGCGCCACGCTCGGGGCGCTGGCCCGCCAGTATGCACGCTATGGATTCTGGAAGGCGCATATGCTCCGCCGCTACCCGCGAACGCTGCGCTGGCGCCAGGCTCTCCCGCCGGCGTTTGTGCTGGCGGGGCTTGGTCTGGCCTTGGCCTCGCCCTGGCTGGCGGCAGCCCGCTGGCTCCTGGGGTTACAATGGGCGCTCTATGGGGCGGCCCTGCTGGCGACCTCGGCCCTGCAGGCGTTCCGCCGCAGGGATTTCGCCCTGGCGGCGGGCATGCCGCTGGCTCTGGGTGTAATGCACCTGGCCTGGGGGGGCGCGTTCTGGTTGGGATGGCTCTCTTCGCTCACACGAGGCAAGCGTGAGTCAGCCGGCTAAGTCCCGCGGCCTGCAGCTCGGGCTGGGCGAGCGCCGTGCGCTGCTGATCGTCGGCGATCTGCTCGCCGCCGTGGGCGCCATGGCCGTCGCCCTGGCGCTGTGGGCGCGCATCGACTACCTGGGCCCGGTTCCGACGGCCGAATTCCTGCGCTTCCGCGCCGGCTGGTTCGTGGCGCTTCCCCTGCTGTGGCCGCTGCTGATGGTCAACCTGTACGACGTCCACCGGGCGGCGTCGTGGCCCGAGACGCTGCGAGGCGTGCTGATCGCCGCCGCCTCCGGCCTGGTCGTCTACCTGGTGATCTACTTCAGCCTGGAGGGCTCGCTCGTCCGGCGCGGCATCCTGTACTTCCTGGCGCTCGTCATCCTGTTCACCCTCCTGTGGCGTGTGCTCTACGTCATGATCTTCACCGCGCCGGCTTTTCAGCGCCGCGTGCTGATCGTCGGCGCCGGCGAGAGCGGCACGGCCCTGGTGCAGGCCGTCCGCAGCCTGCGTCCGGCGCCCTTCCAGCTGGTCGGATTGATCGACGACGACCCCGCCAAGCAGGGACGCCAGATCGAGGGCGCGGCCGTCCTGGGCAACAACGCCCGCCTGCTTGAGCTGCTGGAAGTGCATGCCGTCTCGGATGTCATCGTGGCCATCACCGGCGCGCTGAACGGATCGATGTTCCAGGCGCTGCTGGATGCCCAGCAGCGCGGCGTACAGATCGTGCGCATGCCGGTGGCCTATGAGGATCTGCTCGGACGGGTCCCCATCCGCTACCTGGAATCCGACTGGCTGCTGCGTTCGTTCGTCGACGAGCTGCGCGTAAGCGCCGGATACCTGCTCCTCAAGCGCCTGCTCGATATCCTCGGTCGCCTGGTCGGCTTGAGCCTGGTGGCGCTCGTGCTGCCGTGGGTTGGGCTGGCGATCCTGGCCGAATCCGGAAGGCCGGTGTTCCTGCGCCAGAGTCGCCTGGGGCAGGGCGGCCGCCCGTTCAACGTGATCAAGTTCCGCACCATGCGCCAGGACGCCGAGGCCGACGGCCAGGCGCACTGGGCGCAGCAGGGCGACCCGCGCACGACGCGCGTGGGACGGCTGCTGCGGCGCACGCACCTGGACGAGTTCCCGCAGTTCTGGAACGTGCTGGTCGGCGAGATGAGCCTGGTCGGTCCGCGCCCCGAGCGCCCGGAACTGGTGGCCGAGTTGGAGAAGCAGATCCCCTTCTACCGCGCCCGCCTGCTGGTCAAGCCGGGCATCGGCGGCTGGGCGCAGGTCAACTACGGCAAGGGCGCCTCGGTCGAGGGCTCGGCGGAGAAGCTCGAGTACGACCTGTACTACATCCAGCACCGCAGCCTGACGATGGACATCTGGATCCTGATCCGCACGGCCGGAGCCATCTTCGGCCTGCGAGGCGTGTAGCGTGCCGGCGGCGCTGGTCACCGGCGGGGCGGGCTTCATCGGATCGCATCTGGTGCGGCACCTCGAAGGCCGCGGCTGGATGGTGCGCGTGCTCGACAACCTCTCGACCGGCTCACGCGCCAACCTCGGTGCGGCCGCCGCCGAGCTGGTCGTCGGGGACATCCGCGATCCGCAGGCCGTCGAAGCGGCGGCGCAGGGGGCGCAGGTGGTCTTCCACCTGGCGGCGATGATCTCCGTCCCCGAGTCGATGGCCCACCCGACCGAATGCTACAACGCCAACGTGATCGGATCGATGCATGTGCTGCAGGCCGCCCGTCAGGCGGGCGCCCGGCGCGTCGTGCTGTCGTCTTCGTGCGCTGTGTATGGGG
>DYJB01000168.1 GCA_020723365.1 Candidatus Aquidulcis sp.
CTTCCACGGCACCTACTGGCACAACGACTTCGGCACGCCCAAGAGCCACGGCTGCATCAACATGCGCACCGAGGAAGCCCGCTGGCTCTACCGCTGGACGCTCCCGGCCATCGAGCCCGACCGCATCGTGCACAAGGGCAACGGGACAGCCGTCCTGGTTCGCTGAGATCTCGGAGCGGGGGTACGGTGGGCTGCCGGTCAGGCGCCGCGGCGCCGGACCTGGGCCAGGACGTCCGAGAGCTTGCCGGTCTCGCTGAAACCGGAAGCGCCGCGCCGGACGGCGGCGCGCCCCTCGGCCTCGGTCAGCGCTTCAGCCAGGACGATGATCTCCGTCTGGGCCGAGAGCTGGCGCAGGTTGCGCAGGAGCCAGTAGTCGCGCTCGCCGGCGAGCCGGGCGTTCACCAGCACCAGCGCGGGCGAAACGCGTTCCGCCAGCACGAGCGCCTCTTCGGCGCTGCGCGCCTCGGTAACCCGGTAGCCGTGCGCCTGGATCATCCCGATCACCGCTTCGCGGGCGGGGTCGCTCGGCTCGGCCACGAGCACGCGCGACGAGGGATTCAGCCCGGCGGTCAGCACGGCCTGGATCGTCGAAAGAAGCGCACCCGTCCCGGCCGAGCGCACCACGAAATCGACCGCCCCCCAGCTGACGCCGCGCTGCGGGGTCTCGACCGAGCTGAGAAACAGCACCGGGACGCCGCGGGTGCGCGGGTCCTGCTTGAGCACCATGGCGATCTCGAATGCGCTTGGCTCGCGCGCCTGCAGGTCGAGCAGGATCAGATCGGGTACCTGTTCGCTCGACAGCGGCAGCACCTCGGCGCCGCTGCCCACGGGGATGACGCGGTAGCCGGCGTCCTGCAGCTCCTGCACCAGCGGGCTGCGGCGGGCCGGATCGTCGACCATCAGCAGGATCGTCTTGACGGAGGCGGCGCTGTCCTGCAGGTGCGCCTCGACCCACTGGCGCACGGAAGACCAGTCGGCGCTGTCGCCGCCGGCGCGCAGGGGCAGAGCCAGGGAAACGCGCGCTCCGCCGCCGGGCTGCGACTCCAGCCACGCCTCGCCGCCCCAACGCGAGGCCGCTTCCCGGACGGGTTCCAGGGAGACCGGCTCGGCTCCCCCGGCGCGCACGGCCTTGCCCGACATCAGCGCCTCGATCGTGGCGGCCGGCATGTGCCCCTGCGGGGCCTCGACCGAGATGACGGACCAGGGACCTCCCGCGGCCAGCCGCTCCGGCGAGCCGGCCACCTGGCTCATCGTCGACGGCGCCTCGCCCATCGACGCCAGCCCGGCACGCACACGCACTTCGCCCGAGTCGGTGAAGGCGGTCAGCGCGCGGATCATGGACCCGATGGCCACCGCCACGCCGGCGCGTTCGCCCTGCACGGCGGGAAGGTGGGCCGGGAACTCGGCCACGATGGCGATGGGCTTGCCACTGCCCTGCATGCGGGCCGCCTCGATGGCATCATCCATCGCCGTGGCGAGGTCAAGGGCCTGGCTTGGACGCAGCGACAACAAGTCCTCCCCACGGGACGCCCAGCCTGCGGGCCGTCCCGACAGCCTGACTCTATCCTATCGGCGGGACGCTCGACCTTGCCATCGGCTTACAGAATGCCCGGCGGCGATGTAGAATCGCCGCCATGGAAGCACGCAGCGCGGTCGCCAAGGTCGGCAAGTACGCCACGTCCGAGAGCGGCGATTCGCTCGAGATGATCGAGCGTCCGGCCGGCGGTCTGTCCTTCGTCCTGTCGGATGGGCAGACGTCCGGCAAGCCCGCCAAGGCCATCTCGAACGTCGTCACGCGCAAAGCCATCAGTCTGCTGGCCGACGGGGTGCGCGATGGCCCGGCGGCGCGGGCCGCCTCCGACTACCTGTACACCTACCGCTCCGGCAAGGTCCTGGCTACGCTCAACATCCTATCCGTAGACCTTCAGTCGCAGACGCTGGTCATCACGCGCAACAACCCGGTGCCGGTGATCCTGATGCACAGCGGCACGGCCCACGCGCTGACCGAAGCGTCGGAAGCGGTCGGCACGCGCCGGGGCATCCGCCCCTCGATCACCGAGGTTCCCCTGGCCCCGGGACTGGCGGCCATCATGTACACCGACGGCCTGACGCATGCCGGCGCTCGAGTCGGCACGCCCATGGACGTGCTCGAGGAGGTGCGCCGCCTGGCGGAGCAGGGCCCCGTCGATCCGGAGGACTGGGCCGACCGGCTGCTGCAGCGCGCTGTGGAGCTCGATCAGGGGCGCCCGGCGGACGACATCAGCATTGTGATCATGGCCATTCTACAACGCGCAGGCGATGATGCGCGCCGGTTGAGCGTCCGGATGCCGCTCTAGCCCCGGCAGCATGCCACCCCAGGACAGCCCGGCCCCCGGGCCACTGATCGGCATCGTCGGCCCGTGCGGTTCGGGCAAGTCAACGCTGGCGGCCCGGCTGGCGGAACGAGGCCTGGGGGCGCGGGCTATCGCCCAGGAACACTCCTACGTGCCTGCCATGTGGAAGCGCATCACCAATCCCGGGCTGCTCGTCTTCCTGCAGGCCTCCTATCCCGTGTGCACCCGGCGCAGGCAGCTCACGTGGACCGAACGGGAGTATGAGGAGCAGCTCCGCCGGCTGGCCCACGCCTTTGCGCACGCCGACCTGCGCCTCGATACCGACCTGCTCACCCCCGATGAGGTCGTGTCCGCCGTGATCGTCGGGCTTGGGCTTGAACCGCTTTCCCCGCAAGAGGTATAATCAGCGCCTGATGGCCAGCCCTCCGGGGCACGCCGCCCGGTCACGGCTGGTCTTCTGCTTGAACGGAGGCACCCAGGGAATGAGAAGGAACTACTGGCGCTGGCTGATTCCGATCGTGCTGCTGGCCGGGCTGGCGGGCTGGGTCCTGTGGCCCAACAACCCGGGGCTGCGGCTGGGCAGCATCCAGCGGGACATCGAGATCGTGCGCGGCCTCGACCTGCAGGGCGGCCTGCAGGTGCTGCTCGAGGCGGACCTGCCGGCTGAGTCGGAGATCACCTCCGACCAGATGCAGACGGCCCGCGACATCATCGAGAACCGCGTCAACGCCCTGGGCGTCGTCGAACCGCTGGTGCAGGTTGCCGGCACCCGCCGCATCGTCGTCGAGTTGCCCGGCGTCAAAGACCCCGAGGAGGCCGTCGCCACCATCAAGGAGACCGGCCTGCTCGAATTCGTCGACATGAGCACGGTCGACCCGGCCCAGGCGTATGCCCTGGTGGGGCAGTCCATCGTGACCGACTTCGGCCAGTCGGCGGCGGTACAGTCCGAACCGACGGCCGAAGCTGCCATCCCGACGTCGGAAGCAGGATCCGCCACCCCCACCCCTGCTCCCACGCCCGCCCCGGCATTGGTGTTCCACACGGTCATGACGGGCACCGGCCTGAAGGACGCCGCCGCCACCGTCAATTCGGCCACCAGCGAATTCGAGGTCGCATTCGTCCTGACCGACGATGGCAAGCAGACGTTCGCCGACTTCACCGCCGCGCATGTCGGCGACATCCTGGGCATCGCCCTGGACAAGGTGCTGATCTCGGCCCCCAGCATCTCGACCGCCATCACCGAGGGCCAGGGCGTGATCACCGGCAGCTTCGACCAGGAGAGCGCCAACCGCCTGGCCGTCCAGCTGCGCTACGGCTCGCTGCCCATCCCGCTTAAGGTCGTTGAGAGCAGCACCGTCGGCCCGACGCTGGGCGAAGACTCGCTGCGCAAGAGCGCCGTGGCCGGCGTCATCGGCCTGGCCGTCGTGATGATCTTCATGGCCGTCTACTACCGGCTGCCGGGCGTGCTGGCGGACCTGGCGCTGCTGATCTACGCCGCCCTCACGTTCGCCCTGTTCAAGCTGATCCCGGTCACCCTGACGCTGCCGGGCGTGGCGGGCTTCATCCTGTCCATCGGCGTGGCGGTCGACGCCAACATCCTGATCTTCGAACGAATGAAGGAAGAGCTGCGCGCCGGACGCACCGTCTACCAGGCGATCGATACCGGCTTCTCGCGTGCCTGGCCGTCGATCCGCGACTCGAACCTCTCGACGCTCATCACGTGCGCCATCCTGTTCTGGTTCGGCAGCACCTTCGGCGCCAGCATTGTCAAGGGCTTCAGCCTGACGCTGGCCCTGGGCGTGGGCGTGAGCCTGTTCACGGCCATCACCGTCACGCGCACCTTCCTGCATGTCGTCCTGGACCGTGTCCGGGCGGCCGAAAGCCCCCGCCTGTTCGGCGCCTAGGAGCTCGGAATGATCAACATCGTCAGCAAGCGCTACTGGTTCTTCGCCCTCTCCCTGCTGGTGATCCTGCCGGGCATGATCGCCCTGGCGCTGTGGGGATTGCCGGTGGGCATCGACTTCAGCGGCGGCAGCCTGCTCGACCTGCGCTTCCCGGGCGGTCTCGTCCCGCCGGCGGCCGACGTCCTCCGGCTCTACGACGAGTTCGGTGTGGCCGATCCGATCGTGCAGAGCGTTGGCACGGACGGGCTGCTGGTCCGCAGCAAGACGATGGACGACGCCACCAAGGGGCTGATCGTCGCCGCCCTTGAGGAGCGGCTGGCCCTGACGGCCGAGGTCCAGCGCTTCGAGTCGGTCGGGCCGGCCATCGGCGCCGAGGTGGCGCAGCGTGCCGCCCTGGCCGTGGCCGTTGCGGCGCTCGGCATCCTGGCCTACATCACCTACGCCTTCCGCAAGATCGAGAACGCCCACCGCTATGGCCTGGCGGCCATCATCGCCCTGCTCCACGACGTGGCCGTCGTCGTCGGCGTGGAGGCCATCCTGGGGCACTTCCTCGGCTGGGAGGTCGACTCGCTCTTCCTGACCGCGCTGCTGACGGTGATTGGCTTCTCGGTGCACGACACGATCGTCGTCTTCGACCGCATCCGCGAGAACCGCCGCCTATTCCGGCGCCTGGACTACGAAACGCTCGTCAATCACTCGATCGTTCAGACCCTCGACCGATCGATCAACACGCAGCTGACGGTGATGTTCACGCTGGTGGCGCTGCTGCTCTTCGGCGGGGTCACCACGCAGCATTTCGTGACGGTGCTGCTGATCGGCGTTTTCAGCGGGACCTACTCGTCGATCTTCAACGCGGCGCAGATCCTGATCGTGTGGGAGAACCGGGAGTGGCGAACCTGGTTCCGCCGCGGCCGCCCTGCCCCGGCCTGATCGGTGTTCCACCGGCGAAAGACACCGGGCGCCCCAGGGGCGCCCGGTTTCGTCTTCTCGAGGCGTGAAGAGAGCCGGCTCAGGCGGCGTCCTCGACCGAGGGGGCCGGGCCGGCCAGCGTGGAGCGCAGGCCTTCGAGCAGGCGCACCTGGCTGGCCATCTGCATCAGGACGGCGCGTTCGTCGTCTCCCGGACGGCGCGACAGGAGCTGCGCCAGGCCCTGGGCCAGCCCGATCACTGGCCGCTCCAGGTCCTGGCTGATCTCGCGGCTCTCTTCGGTCATATCGCGAACGACCACGATGCGCCCGGGGCGCCCGCGCTCCTTGGTGAGATCGATGGCCGTCAGGCGCAGCGTGCGCCCGGCCAGCGACACCAGGCGGGGATCCGGCCGCTCGAAGCCCCGAGCAGCCTCCAGGAACGATGCCAGCGGACGATCGAGCGATTGGGCGTCGAGGGCCTGGAAGCGCTGCGCCGCCGGGTTGTAGGGCACGACCGCCCGCCTCCCGCCGACGATCAGGATGCCTTCCGGGACGGTGGCCAGGATCTGGCGCATCTCGCGGTCCTGGCGGTTGACCTGCTTGAGGCGGTCGGCGACCTCGTCCTGCAGCAGGTCGCCGCGCTTCTTCTGCACCTCGGCCATGCGCAGGTTGTCGAGCGTCAGGCGCCGGAACTCGAGCGCCCGGGCGGCGGCATTCTCCAGGACCGACAGGTGTTCGAAGGGCTTCGTCAGGAACCCGAAAGCGCCCTGGTTGAGCGC
>DYJB01000006.1:0-18977 GCA_020723365.1 Candidatus Aquidulcis sp.
CCGCGACTTCGCAAGCCGGATTGGATTGAGGTGAAACCATGTCACGATCGCTGAAGAAGGGCCCGTTCATCGAGCCCAAGCTGCTGAAGAAGATCGAAGAGATGAACCAGCGGGGCGAGAAGAAGGTCATCCGCACCTGGAGCCGCGCCAGCACCGTGTTTCCCCAGATGGTGGGCCACACGGTGGCGGTGCACGACGGGCGCCGTCACGTGCCGATCTACATCACCGAGAACATGGTCGGCCACAAGCTTGGCGAGTTCGCCCCGACGCGCACCTTCCGCGGACATGTGTCGAAGGAGAAGACGACGAAAGTCGTCCCCACAACCTAGGCCATGGCTGACACACACGACGTCCGTGCCTTTGCCCGCAACGTGCCGATGTCGGCGCAGAAGGTTCGCCTGGTGGTGGACCGCATCCGGGGCCAGGAAGCCAACGCCGCCCTGGACGTGTTGCGCTTCATGCCGAACGCCGCGGCCCGTCCGGTGGCGAAGGTCCTGCGCTCGGCGATCGCCAATGCCGAAGAGAACTTCGGCTTGAGCCGCGATGACCTGATGGTGTTCAAGGTCTTCGCCGACGAGGGACCCAGCCGGCGCTGGCGCCGCTTCGGCGCCCGGGGCCGCTTCAAGCCGATGATCCGCCGATCGTCGAGTGTCACGATCGTGCTGCGCGAGAAGGAGCAGGCGGCGGCCTAGCCGCGCCTGATCAGGAAGGAGTCCGTATGGGACGCAAGGTCCACCCGATTGGCTTCCGCCTGGGGATCAACAAGACCTGGGAATCGCGTTGGTTCGCCAACCCGGATGCCTACGCGCGCCAGCTGCACGAGGACCGCGCCATCCGCCTGGTGATTGTGAATTCGGCGCCGCGCTCGGGAATCGCCCGCATCGATATCGAGCGGTTTCCGAACAATGTGCACGTCACGATCCACACCTCCAAGCCGGGGATCGTGATCGGGCGCAAGGGCGCCAGCGTCAAGGAGCTACGGCGGCAGATCCAGATCCTGACGGGCACGGCCGTCAAGCTGGACATCGCCGAGATCAAGGAGCCCGATGTCGACGCACGGCTGGTGGCGGACAACATCGCCGGGCAGCTCGAGCGGCGCATCAGCCACCGCCGGGCGATGCAGCGCGCCGTTCAGCAGGCCATGCGCCAGGGCGCCAAGGGCATCAAGGTCATGTGCGCCGGACGGCTGTCCGGCGTCGAGATGGCGCGCCGCGATTGGATGCGGGAAGGCCGTGTGCCGGCCCAGACCCTGCGGGCGGATATCGACTTCGCCCGGGCGGAGGCGCTGACGACCTACGGGCGGATCGGGGTCAAGGTGTGGGTGTACCGTGGCGATGCTCAGCCGGTCGAGGCCGAGCAGCCGCAAACGATGGACGTGTACGTCAGCGAATAGCCGGCGGCTGGAACGAGGTGCGACGATGTTGATGCCAAAACGAGTGATGCCCGGCCGCCTGAAGCAGATGCGCGGCCGAATGAAGGGCAAGGAGAGCCGGGGGGTCGAGCTGACCTTCGGCGAGTTCGGGCTGCAGGCCCTCGAGCCGGGCTGGGTGACGGCGCGGCAGATCGAGGCCGCCCGGCGCACGCTGGTGCGCTACATGAAGCGCCGAGGCAAGGTGTGGATCCGCATCTTCCCCGACAAGCCCGTGACGCAGAAGCCGGCCGAGACCCGCATGGGTAAGGGGAAGGGCGGCGTTGACCACTGGGTGGCCGTGGTCAAGCCCGGGCGGATCATGTTCGAGCTGTCCGGCCTGCCGGAGGACGCGGCCCGCGAGGCCATGCGCCTGGCGTCGCACAAGTTCTCCATCCGCACGCGCTTCCTGGAGCGCGGCGAGGGGATGGGAGGCTAGGCGGCGATGAAGACCACAGAACTGCGAGCCCTGTCGGATGCCGAGATCCTGGCGCGCTTGAACGAGGCTCGCGAGGCCTACTTCAAGCTGCGCTTCCAGTTCGCCACCGGTCAGTTGACCGATCACTCGCGCCTGCGGCAGGCGCGCCGGGAGATCGCCCGCCTGGCGACGCTGGCCGGCGAGCGCCAGCAGGCCGCCGCAGCGCAAGGGAGCAAGGCATGAGCAACAACCGCCGCCGGATGACCGGCCAGGTAACCCGGGCCAAGGCCATGAAGACCGTGACGGTGCGCGTCGACCGCAGCTACCGCCACCGCCTGTACGGCAAGGTCGTCCACACCAGCCGGCAGTACCTGGTGCACGATGAGCTGGGCTGCCACCCCGGAGACCAGGTGGTGATCGTGGAGAGTCGCCCGGTGTCCAAGCGCAAGCGCTGGGTGGTGGAGCAGATCGTGCGCAAGGCGACCGAGGAGCAGGTGGAAGCCAACGCCGCGGTGCAGGTCGACATGCCCGCCGTGGAGGCGCCGGCATGATCCAGCAGGAAACCCGCGTGAAGGTCGCCGACAACACGGGCGGTCGCGAGCTGCTGGTGATCCGGATCATGGGCGGATCGCGGCGCCGCTACGGCTCCATCGGGGACGTGCTGGTGGCGACGGTCAAGTCGGCCGCGCCGCACGGGGCCGTGAAGAAGAGCGAGATCGTCAAGGCCGTGGTGGTGCGGGTGGCCAAGGAGTACCGCCGCGAGGACGGCTCGTACATCCGCTTCGATGACAACGCGGCCGTCATTCTGGACGCTGACGGGGTGAACCCCAAGGGCACGCGCATCTTCGGGCCGGTGGCCCGCGAGCTGCGCGAGCGGGGCTTCACCAAGATCGTATCGCTGGCGCCCGAGGTCCTGTAGGAGGCTGTGTGGTGAAGCTCAAGATCAAGAAGGGCGACACGGTCGAGGTCATCAGCGGGCGCGAGAAGGGCGTGCGCGGCGAGGTGCTGCGTGTGCTGCCCAAGGATGAGCGGCTGGTGGTTCAGGGCGTCAACGTGCGCAAGAAGCACCAGCGCAAGATGCAGGCGGGCGGACGCACCATGAACCCGGGTGTCATCTCCTTCGAGGCGCCCGTGCACGTGTCCAACGTCATGCTGGTCTGCCCCAAGTGCAGCGAGCCGGTGCGCGTCGGCCTGGAGCGCAGCGAGGGCAAGAGCCGGCGGGTGTGCAAGAACTGCGAAACGGTGATGGACGCCTAGCCGGCGGGAAGAGAAGCGATGGAACATATTCTCAAGACCCACTACACCAAGACGGTCGCCCCAGCCCTGACGAAGGAGTTCGGGCTGACCAACGACATGCAGGTGCCGCACGTCGAGAAGATCGTGGTCAACATCGGCGTCGGCGAAGCGCTGGAGAACGCCAAGGCGCTCGACGCCGCCGTGGAGGACATGACCACCATCACCGGGCAGAAGCCCGTGATCGCCAAGGCGCGCCGCAGCATCGCCAACTTCAAGCTGCGCGAAGGGCGGGCGATCGGCGTGCGCGTCACGCTGCGCGGCGAGCGCATGTGGTCGTTCCTCGACCGCCTGATCAACGTGGCCCTGCCGCGCACGCGCGACTTCCGTGGCATCTCGCCCAACGCCTTCGACGGCCGAGGCAACTACACGCTGGGCATCCGGGAGCAGATCATCTTCCCGGAGATCCACTACGAGAAGATCGACAAGCTGCGGGGCCTGGAGGTCACCATCGTGACCACGGCCCCGAACGATGAGCAGGGACGACGGTTGCTGCAGCTGATGGGCATGCCGTTTGCGAGAGGCGACTAGGATGGCGAAGAAGAGTCTGATCCTGAAGGAATCGCACCGCAAGTACGTCGTGCGCGTGCGCAACCGCTGCAAGGTGTGCGGCCGGCCGCGGGGCTACATGCGCCGCTTCCAGCTGTGCCGCATCTGCTTCCGGGAGATGGCCCTCAAGGGGCTGATCCCCGGTGTCGTCAAGTCGTCGTGGTAGGCCAGGGAGGGTTGTCATGAGTGTGAATGACCCGATTGCTGACATGCTGACCCGCATGCGCAACGCCCTGATGGCCGGCCACCAGGTCGTGAGCGTGCCCAGCTCGAAGATCAAGCTGTCCATCGCCCGCATCATGGTCGAGGAGGGCTTTGTCGAGGCGTTCGAGGAAGCCGCCGACGGCGGGCACAAGCTTCTGCGCATGAAGCTCAAGTACGTGGGCGAGCGCCGCGAGCGACGGCCGGTGATCTCCGGACTGAAGCGCGTCAGTTCGCCCGGTCGCCGGGTGTACGTCAACAAGGGCGATATCCCGTGGGTGCGCTCCGGGCTGGGCGTGGCCATCCTGTCCACCCCCAAGGGCGTGATGACGGGATTGCGGGCCCGCCAGATCGGCGTGGGCGGAGAAGTGCTCTGCCAGGTCTGGTAGACCGGCGCACAGTCGGATCGGCCCGGGCCGGCTGCCCGGTGGCCGACTGAATCAGGAGGACGCAGTGTCAAGGATTGGACGCAGCCCCGTCAAGATCCCCAGCGGGGTGCAGGTGACCATCGACGGCGCCACGGTCGTGGTGAAGGGCCCCAAGGGCGAACTCACCCGGGCCTTCCGCCCGGAGATCACCGTGCACCAGGACGCCGGCCAGCTCACGGTCCAGCGTCCTTCGGACGCGCCGTCGGTGCGCGCCCTGCACGGTCTCACGCGGGCGCTTCTGAACAACATGGTGCTGGGGGTCAGCACCGGCTTTGAGAAGACCTTGCAGGTGGAAGGCGTGGGCTACCGCGCCGAGAAGAGCGGCAAGGACCTGGTGCTCAGCGTGGGCTACTCCCACCCGGTGCGCTTCGAGCCGCCGGCCGGCATCA
The DNA here is from genome assembly GCA_020723365.1 of Candidatus Aquidulcis sp. Lineage (GTDB taxonomy): Bacteria > Chloroflexota > Anaerolineae > Anaerolineales > E44-bin32 > DYJB01. The sequence continues at coordinate 4,687 of DYJB01000006.1, forward strand.
GCTTCGAGGTCGAGGAGAAGGCGCGCCTGATCAAGGTGCTGGGACCCGACAAGGAGCTGGTGGGGCAGGTGGCGGCCGATATCCGCAAGGTGCGTCCGCCCGAGCCGTACAAGGGCAAGGGCATCCGCTATGTTGGTGAGCATGTCCGGCGCAAGGCGGGCAAGGCCGGAAAGGTGGGCTAGGCGATGGCCAAGAAGTCACGTGAGGAGATGCGCAAGCGCCGCCATCAGCGCGTGCGCAAGACCGTGGCCGGGACGCCCGAGCGCCCGCGCCTGAACGTCTACCGCAGCCTGGCCGAGATCTACGCCCAGGTGATCGACGATGCCGAAGGCAAGACCCTGGTCTCGGCCTCCAGCGTCGATGTTGAGCTCAAGCCCAAGCTGGGCGGCCTGAAGAAATCGGAACAGGCGCGCCTGGTCGGGCAGGTGATCGCCGAACGCGCCAGGGCCAAGGGCATCGCCAAGGTGGTTTTCGATCGGGGCGGCTACCGCTACCAGGGACGGGTCCGTGAGCTGGCGGAAGCCGCGCGCAAGGCCGGGCTGGACTTCTAGGCGGCCGGGACGGAGAGAGCAACGTGAGACCTGATTTCCGCGAACGCAGCGAAGAGCGCAACGAGTTCGACGAGCGCGTGATCGACATCGCCCGCGTGGCCAAGGTGGTCAAGGGCGGCCGGCGGTTTTCCTTCCGCGTCACGGTGGTGGCCGGCGACAACCGCGGCAACGTCGGGCTGGGGATGGGCAAGGCGCGGGGTGTGCCGGATGCCATCAAGAAGGCCACCGAACGCGCCCGGCGCAACATGCAGTCCGTACCGCTGGCCGGCACGACCATCCCGCACGAGGTCGTCGCCAAGCACGGCGGCGCCTCGGTGATGCTCAAGCCGGCTTCCCCCGGCACGGGCGTGATCGCCGGGGGCGCCGTCCGCGCCGTCCTCGAGGCGGCCGGCGTGCGCGACATCCTCACCAAGTCGCTCGGCAGCGCCAACGTGCTGAACGTGGCCAACGCCACGCTCCACGGGCTGCGCTCGATCAAGCTGTTGGAGGAGGAGGCGGCGGCCCGCGGCAAGTCGCCGGCGGACCTCAAGCCCTTCTGGGAGCGCAAGCGCCATGGCTAAGGCAGCGGACAAGGGCAAGCTGCTGCGCATCACGCTGGTGCGCAGCCCGATCGGCTATGCCGACCGGCAGAAGAGGACGGCGCGCGCCCTGGGGCTGCGCCGTATGAATCAGACCGTCGAACATGCCGACACGCCGCAAATCCGCGGGATGATCGCCAAGATCCCGCATCTGCTGCGCGTGGAGGAGCAGGCGCCATGAAAGCACACGACCTGAAGCCCCCCCCCGGGGCCAAGCAGCGCAGGAAGCGCGTCGGCCGCGGCATCGCCGCCGGCCAGGGCAAGACGGCCGGCCGCGGCACCAAGGGCTACGGCGCCCGGACCGGCAGCGGCGGGCACCTGTATCGACAGGGCGGCAACCTGCCGTTCTTCCGCCGCCTGCCGTTCAAGCGCGGCTTCAGCAACCCCCGGCGGGTGGACTACGCCGAGGTCAACGTCTCCCGGCTGGCCTCCTTCGCCGCCGGCACCGAGGTCACCCCGGAAGTCCTGGTGGCGGCCGGTCTGATCGGGTCGAAGATGCCAGTCGTCATCCTCGGCCAGGGCGAGCTCAAGGTCGCCCTCAAGGTGCACGCCCACCGCTTCAGCCAGACCGCCAAGGCCAAGATCGAGGCGGCCGGCGGAAGCGCCGACGTGATCCCGGCCTAAGGAGCATGTGATGAGGCGGTCTCCCTGGCGGTTCCTGCTCATCTCGCCGGACATTCGCAACCGGCTGCTGATCACCCTGGGCCTTCTGGTGATCTACCGCCTGGCGGCGCACATGCCCGTCCCCGGTGTCGACCGGGCCCAGATCGCGCAGATCCTGGGCCAGGCCGGCAGCGGCGCCACGCTGTTCAACCTGCTCGACCTGCTCTCCGGAGGGACGGTCTCGAATTTCTCCGTCCTGGCCATGGGCGTCTATCCCTACATCACCGCCCAGATCATCCTGCAGGTCATCACGCCGATCATCCCGGCGCTGCAGCGCCGCATGGAAGAGGACCCGCGCGAGGGCCGCAAGTGGATGGAGAAGTGGACCTACTATCTGGCGGTTCCCATGGCGGCCCTCAACGCCTTCGGCCAGATCCGCCTCTTCCAGCAGTACGCCGGCGGTCTGGAGATCCTCAGCACGCCGCTGGGCTTCAACCTGCCGACGATCACCATGATCCTGGCCATGACGGCCGGGACGATGTTCGCCATCTGGCTGGGTGAGCTGATCTCCGAATACGGCATCCGCAACCAGGGCCTGTCGCTGATTATCTTCGCCGGCATCGTGGCGCGTATCCCCGCCAACTTCGGCACGGTGCTGGCCGACCAGCAGCAGCGGGTCCCGCTCCTGCTCTTCATCCTGGTGCTGACCACGCTGACGATCTTCGCCATCGTCTATGTCCAGGAAGGGCGCCGGCACGTCCCGGTCATGTATCCCGGGCGCCGTGTGGGCAACCGCATGTCGATGCCGGTCAAGGGGACCCTGCCGCTGATGGTCAACATGGCCGGCATGATCCCGCTGATCTTCGCCCAGTCGCTGCTGACCTTGCCGGCGGTGGTGGCGCAGTTCTTCGTGAACTCGACGAACGAGGCCATCGCCCGGTTCGCCGTCGGCGTGCAGAACACCTTCGGCGGCATCAGTCCGGCCTATTGCGTCATGTACTTCCTGATGGTGGTGGGGTTCACGTTCTTCTACACGGACGTGATCTTCGCCCAGCAGAACTACGGCGAGAACCTGAAGCGCGCCGGAGCGCAGATCCCGGGTGTGACCAAGGGCGCCCCCACCCAGCGCTACCTGACGCGCGTCTTGCGCCGCATCACCTTCCCCGGGGCCCTCTTCCTGGGTATCGTGGCCGTGATGCCGTTCCTGGTGGGGCTCTTCTGGCCGACGCTCGGCTCCGGCAGCAGCACGCTGCTGGTGACGTCCGCCGGCCTGCTGATCGTCGTCGGCGTGGTGCGCGACGTCTACCGCTCGATCGAAGCGGAGCTGAAGCTGCGCGGCTACGACCAGGCGGTGTTGGTGCACTAGACGTGCGAACGTATCTGGTCCTGCTCGGCCCGCCTGGGGCGGGGAAGGGGACGCAGGCGGCTCTCCTGAGCCAGCGGCTGGGTGTGCCGCACGTCTCGAGCGGAGACCTGTTCCGCGACCACATCCGGGGCAAGACCGACCTGGGCAAGCTGGCCGACGGGTATATCTCGTGCGGGCAGCTGGTCCCGGACGAAGTGACCATCGCCATGATCCGCGAGCGGCTCTCGCGGACGGATGCACAAGGCGGCGCGCTGCTGGACGGCTTCCCGCGCACGCCGGCCCAGGCCGAAGCGCTGGGGCGGCTGACGCAGGAACTGGGTGGGGACGTGCGTGCGGTCGTCTACCTGCGGGTGCCGGAGTCCGTGCTGGTCGGGCGCCTGACCGGCCGCTGGACATGCCGGGCGCAGGGACATGTCTACCACGAGCGCAACCACCCGCCGAAGACGGCGGGGGTGTGCGACCTGGACGGCTCCGAGCTGATCCAGCGGGATGACGACAAGGAAGAGACGGTTCTCCGGCGTCTGGGTGTGTACCGCGCCCAGACCGAGCTGTTGATCGAACACTACCGCGGGGCAGGCCTGCTCGTGGAGATCGACGGCAGCCAGCCGGAAGCCGAGGTGACGGCTTCGATGATGGCGGCGCTGAAAGGGCGCCTGGAATAGCGGATGGCCTGGCACCGGGGTGTGGTGATCAAGACGGCGCGCGATCTGCAGGCCATGCGCTCGGCCGGGCTGGTCAATGCGCAGGCGCTGGCGGCGGCGGTCTCGGCCGTGCGGCCGGGGGTCACCACGGCCGATGTGAACGCGGCGGCGGTCGAGGTGCTGCGCCAGCACGGGGCGGGGATGGCCTTCCTGGGGTACCCGGGGCCCTACCCGTATCCGGCGGCGACGTGCATCTCGGTGAACGACGAGCTGGTGCACGGCATCCCCGGGCCGCGTCGGCTGCAAGCCGGTGACATCGTTTCGATCGACTGCGGCTCGGTGGTGGATGGGTTCGTCGGGGACTCGGCCATCACCGTCGGAGTCGGCGAGATCGCCGAGGAGGCGCAGCGGCTGCTGGAGGTGACCTGCGCGGCGCTGTTCGCCGGGATCGAGCGCATGCGCGTGGGGAACCGGACGGGGGATGTGAGCGCCGCGATCCAGAGCGTGGTGGAGCGCGCCGGTTTCAACGTGGTCCGGGAGTACACGGGCCACGGGGTGGGGCGGGCGATGCACGAGGACCCGCAGGTGCCGAACTACGGCAAGGCCGGCACCGGTCAGCCGCTCAAGCCGGGCATGACGGTGGCGCTGGAGCCGATGGTGCTCGCCGGCGGACCGGAGACGCGCATCCTGCGCGACCAGTGGACCGTGGCGTCGCGTGACGGGCGGCGGACGGCGCATTTCGAGCACACCGTGGCCGTGACGGCTGACGGCCCGCGGATCCTGACGACGCTTGAACAGGATCTGGACGGGCTGCCCGCCGCGGCGTATAATGATTACTTCGTCGGCCGCTCGTCGGCGGCCGTGCGAGAGGTGGAGGCTAAGCGGACATGAAGGTGACGTCGTCCGTTCGCAAGCGTTGTCCCAAGTGCAAGATCGTTCGCCGGCACGGGAAAGTCCTCGTGATCTGCGAGAACCCGCGGCACAAGCAGCGACAGGGGTAGGGCATCATGGCACGTATTGAAGGCGTCGATCTACCGCGTGACAAGCAAGTCGAGGTCGGGCTGACCTACATTCACGGCATCGGCCGCCCGATGTCGCGCAAGATCCTGGCCGCCACCGGCATCGAGCCGGCGCGGCGGATCAAGGACCTGACCGAAGAAGAGGTCACGGCCCTGCGCGACTTCATCGGCCAGGGAATGACGGTCGAAGGCGATCTGCGCCGTGAGACGCAGATGAACATCAAGCGCCTGATCGACATCGGCTGCTACCGGGGCCTGCGCCACCGCCGGAATCTGCCGGCGCGCGGCCAGCGCACGCGCACGAACTCGCGTACGCGCAAGGGCCCCAAGAAGACGGTGGCCGGTCGCGGCCGGCGACGCGGGGCCAAGAAGAAGTAGTCCGGGCGACCTCCAGCGGGCCTGCGGCCGGCGGGCGGGGATCCTTCCTCCCGCGCGGCTGAACCGCCGCCGAAGGCCTGCGGTGAAGCACGGAACCTCGAGAAGGCAAGGACAGAGGGATCATGGCACAGGGAACCAAGAGCACACGCCGGGCGAGCACCACCCGCAAAACGCGCCGCACGATGTCGCACGGGCAGGCCCATGTCCACGCGACCTTCAACAACACCATCGTGACGATCACCGACACGCAGGCCAACGCCGTGGTGCAGGGCAGCGCCGGGGCGGGCGGTTTCAAGGGCTCACGCAAGAGCACGCCCTATGCCGCCCGCATGGCGGCCGAAACGGCTCTGGCGGCGGCGTCCGAATTCGGGCTGCAGGAAGTCGATGTGTTCGTGAAGGGGCCCGGCCCCGGCCGGGAGGCGGCCATCCGCGCCATCCAGGGCTCGGGCATTCGGGTGCGCTCGATCAGCGACGTGACCCCTGTGCCGCACAACGGCTGCCGCCCGCCCAAGAAGCGCCGCGTCTAGTCAGGAAGGAACCGAACCACGATGTCGAAGTACACCGATCCGGTCTGCAAGCTCTGCCGGCGTGAGGGCGAGAAGCTGTTCCTCAAGGGCCAGCGCTGCTACACGCCGAAATGCGCCTTTGAGCGCCGGGGTTTTCCCCCGGGGGACCACGGGCGCGACGCCCAGTTCCGCCGCAAGCGCATCTCCGACTACAGCCGCCAGCTGCGCGAGAAGCAGAAGGCGCGCCGCGTGTACAGCGTTACGGAAAAGCAGTTCCGCCGCTACTACCGCGAGGCGCTGAGCAAGCGCGGCGTGACCGGCGAGAACCTGCTGCAGCTGCTCGAGCGCCGGCTGGACAACGTCGTCTTCCGGCTGGGGTTCGCGGAGAGTCGGGCGCATGCCCGCACGCTGGTCTCGCACGGCCACTTCAGCGTCAACGGCCGCCGCACGGACGTCCCGTCGATGATCGTGCGCCAGGGCGACGTGCTGGAAGTGCGCGCCGGCTCGCGCACCCGGGCTTACTTCAAGGATCTGCCGGCGGCAGCCGAGAGCCGCACCGTGCCGCGCTGGCTGGAGCGGGATGTGAAGGGCCTTTCGGGGCGAATGGTCCAGGTCCCGGAACGGACCGACATCGACGCCAGCCTGCACGAGCAGTTGATCGTCGAGTTCTACTCGCGCTAGCCTCACGGTTGGCGCGCGCGGCCCCGCAGGGGGTCACGCGTCCTGGAGGGCGAACGTGTCAGTTACCGGCACCATGGTCATGCCCAAGATCGAGCGCGAAGCCGTGGCTCGCAACTACGGCAAGTTCATCATCAGCCCGCTCGAGAGCGGCTACGGCATCACGCTCGGCAACGCCCTGCGCCGCATCCTGCTCTCGTCGCTGGAAGGCGCAGCCGTGACGTCGATTCGCATCACCGACGTCTCGCACGAGTTCTCGGATGTGCCGGGCGTGCGCGAAGACGTCCTGCAGGTGATGCTCAACATCAAGCAGCTGCGCCTGATGCTGCACGAAGGCGAGACGGCGCGCCTGCGCCTGGAAGTCCAGGGCGAAGGGGTGGTCACCGCGGCCGACATCCTGGCCCCGGCCGAGGTCGAGATCGTCAACCCGGAGCTGTACCTGTTCACGGTGGATGACGACAAAGCGCGGCTGGAGATCGAGATGACTGTCGGCCGCGGCCGCGGCTACTCGCCCTCGGACGAGCGCGGCCGGCTGCCCATCGGCGAGCTGCCCACCGACGCCATCTATGGCCCGGTGCGGCGCGTGCACTTCGAGGTTGGGCGGGCGCGCGTCGGCCAGGACACCTCCTACGACCGGCTCATGATGGAGGTCTGGACGGACGGCACGCTCAAGCCGGAGCAGGCCATCAGCCGCAGCGCCCAGATCCTGATGGCGCACCTGCGCGACATCGCCGGGGTGACCGAGGAAAGCCTGATGGCCGCCGCGGCGCACGAAGAGGCGCCCAAGAAGGCCAGCGAGATGTACGAGATCCCGATCGAGAACCTCGACCTCTCGGTGCGGGTCTTCAACTCGCTCAAGCGAACGGGAATCACGACCATCGGCGAGGTGCTCGACATGCTCGAGAAGGGCCCGGAGGCGATGCTCTCCATCCGGAACTTCGGCGAGAAGAGCCTCGACGAGCTGAAAGAACGGCTGCGGGAGAAGGGCTACCTGGAGGAAGCGGGTGAGCCGGCTGCCGCCGCCGAGGCGGAGCAAGCGTCATGAGACATCGAGTAGCAGGGGTTCACCTCGGGCGATCGAGCGGGCACCGCACGGCGCTGCGCCGCAACCTGGTCACCGAGTTCTTGCGGACGGAGAAGATCCGCACCACGCGCGCCAAGGCGGCTGCCATTCGCGGCCAGGCCGAGCGCATGATCACGTCCGCCAAACGCGGCAATGCCGCCGGCGAGGCCAAGGCCGTGCACGCCCGACGCCTGGCGGCCGCCAAGCTGAACGATCCGCAGATCGTCAAGAAGCTCTTCGACGACATCGCCAAGCGCTACGCCGAACGGCCCGGCGGGTACACCCGCCTGATCAAGGTCGGCCCTCGCCTGGGCGACGCGGCGGAGATGGTCATCCTCGAGCTGGTCGAGGAGTAGCCGGCGGCCCGGCCGCACGGCAGGCGCGCGCCGATTCAGGTGCCCGCCCATGGCAACTTACCAATCGATCGTCGCTTACGACGGCACCGGCTACCAGGGCTTCCAGCGCCTGGCTCCCGGCCTGCCGACCGTGCAGGGCGTCCTGGAGGACGCGCTCCACGCCGTCGGCTGGACCGGCGCCAGCCTGCTGGCGGCAGGGCGGACCGACGCCGGCGTGCACGCTCGCGGCCAGGTGATCGCCTACGACCTGGCCTGGCGTCACCCGGCCGAGACGCTCAGCCGCGCCCTGAACGCCAACCTTCCGGCGGACGTGGCGGTACGCAGCACCGCGCTGGCGGTGGACGGGTTCCACCCGCGCTTCTCGGCCCGGCGGCGCACGTACGCCTACCGGATCCTGGTCGACGCCTGGCCGGATCCGCTGGCCGAGCGCTTCGCCTGGCGGCTGTGGCCCGGGCCGGATCTGCGCGTGCTGAACGCCGAAGCGCAGGCGCTGCTTGGGAGGCATGACTTTGCCGCCTTCGGGCAAGCGCCCATCCCCGGCGGGCACACCCGGCGCGAGGTGTTCACGGCGCGCTGGCAGGCAGAGCCGAACGGCCTGTCGTTCGTGATCCAGGCCGATGCCTTTCTGCAGCACATGGTGCGCCGGTTGGTGGCGGCGCTGGTGTCCGTCGGGCTGGAGCACAAGCCGCCCGGCACGCTGGCGGGGCTGGTCGCGGACCCGACGCTGCGGTGGCAGGACAAGCTCGCCCCGCCGCAGGGGCTGTGCCTGGAGGCGGTCGAGTACGGAGAGACGGCGATCGACAACGAAGGATCTGGATAGAAGGCGAGGAGTTGGACGTGCAGAAGACTTACTTCCCCAAGGCTGGTGAGGTCACTCGCCAGTGGCTCGTCGTGGATGCCGAGGGACAGAACCTGGGCCGGCTGGCCACCCGCGTGGCGCGCTCGCTGCTGGGCAAGGACAAGCCGACCTTCACCCCCGGCGCGCAGACGGGCGATTTCGTCATCATCATCAATGCCGAGAAGGTGACGGTTACGGGCAAGCGCCTGGACGACAAGTTCTACTACCGCCACTCCGGCTACCCGGGTGGCATCAAGAAGATCAGCTTGCGCGAACAGCTTCAGAAGCACCCCGAGCGCGTTATCACAGCCGCCGTGCGCGGCATGCTTCCCAAGAACCGCTACGGACGCGCCCTGCTTGGGCACCTGAAGGTCTACGCAGGCAGCGAGCACCCGCACCAGGCGCAGACCCCGGTCAAGGCATAACCCGCCGCAGCCGCGGCGGAGAGGAAGGCAAGGCGAATGGCAACGTATTTCGAAGGGATCGGCCGCAGGAAGTCCAGCCATGCTCGGGTCCGCATCGTGAACGGCAGCGGCAAGATCATGGTCAATGAGAAGGGGCTCCAGGAGTACTTCCCCCGCACCGGCGATGCCGAGGCCATCGTGGCCCCGCTGCGTGTGGCCGGGCTGGAGGGCAAGCTCGACATCACCGTCAAGGTGGAGGGGGGTGGCGTAACGGGGCAGACCGGCGCCGTGCGCCACGGCCTGGCTCGCGCCTGGCGAAGCTCTACCTCGGCGACCGGGACCCCGAGCTGCGCACCTCGATGCGTGACGGTGGGCACCTGACGCGGGACGCACGCGCCAAGGAACGCAAGAAGCCGGGCCTCAAGCGGGCGCGCAAGGCTCCGACCTACACCAAGCGCTAGTCCGGCTACGGGGGCATGCCCCCGCGTTGTCGGTCATCCGGCCGGGGAAGGGGGCTTCCCTGGCCGGTCGTGTTTATCCGGAGGTGACCGTGGCGCCAGGTGTAACGGTCGTCGGGCTTGGACCAGGGGATCCCGCGCTCTTGACGCTGCGCGCCGTTCGGCTCATCGGCGAACGCGGGGAGGTCTACCTGCGCACGCGGCGCCACCCGGCTGTGGCCGGGCTCCCCTCGTCGGTGCGTCTCGAGTCCTTCGATGCCGCGTACGATGCGGCCGAGGACTTCGCTGCCGTCTATTCCGAGATCGCTGCCCGGGTCATCGAATTGGCCCGCCGACCGCAGGGCGTCATCTACGCCGTCCCTGGCGACGCCTGCGTGGGCGAGGCCAGCGTCGCGCTTGTGCGCCAGGCTGCGGCCCAGGCCGGTCTGCCCTTCGCCATCATCCCCGGCGTCTCCTTCATCGAACCGGCCCTGGCCGCGCTCGGCCTGGACGCGCTCGACGGGTTGCAGGTGGCCGATGCGCTCACAGTGGCCGCCGGGCATCACCCGCCGCTTTCCACCGACCGGCCGGCGCTTCTCGGACAGCTGTACTCGCCCGCCGTGGCGGCCGATGTCAAGCTGACGTTGATGAATGCCTACCCGGACGACCACCTCGTCATGCTGGTGCACGCCGCCGGGACCGAGGAGGCGCAGCTCGAGCAGCTTCCACTGCACGAACTCGATCGCAGCCCGGGGATCGGACTGCGCACCTCGCTCTACATTCCCCCCGGCGGCCGGCGTGACTCGCTCGAAGCCTTTCAGGAGACGGTGGCCCACCTGCGCGCCCCGGACGGCTGTCCGTGGGACCGGGAGCAGACCCACCAGTCACTGGCTCCGCACTTGATGGAAGAGTCCTACGAGGCGCTGCATGCGCTCGACGCCGACGACCTGCCGGCGCTGAAGGAAGAGCTGGGCGACCTGCTTCTGCAGATCGTCCTGCAGGCTCAGATCGCTTCCGAGTCCGGGGACTTCCGCATGGCGGATGTCATCGGCGGAATCAACGACAAGATCGTCCGCAGGCATCCGCATGTGTTCGGCCAGGTGAAGGTCGAGGGCGTCGAGAACGTGCTGCAGAACTGGGAGGCCCTCAAGCAGGCTGAGCGGGCCGAGGCCGGCGAAGGCAAGGGCCTGCTGGACGGTGTGCCGATAGGCCTGCCTGCGCTGGCGCAGGCGGCCGAGGTGCAGCGCCGGGTGGCGCGGGTGGGATTCGATTGGCCGGCGCTGGAGGGCGTTCTGGAGAAGGTGGGCGAAGAGCTCAACGAACTGCTTGCCGCCGGGGGACCGGAACGGCAGGCGGACGAAATGGGCGATCTGCTTTTCGCCGTCGTCAACTACGCTCGCTGGTTGGACATCGATCCGGAGGCCTCGCTGCGGCGGGCAGCGCAGCGCTTCCGGGCGCGCTTCGCGCACCTGGAGGCCGAAGCGCGGCGGTCGGGCCGGCCGCTGCCGTCGCTGAGCGCCGAGGAGATGGACCGGCTGTGGGAAGCCGCCAAAGAGGGGGAGTAGGGGCATCGCCCGTGCCGGGCCGGCGGGGATTTGCCCCGCCGCCGGTGTCTTGATGAGGAGGAGGTGCGCACATGGCCAATGCCATCGGGTATCCCAGCAACCACGATCTGAGCCATCACGGGCTGACGAATCTCAACCTGGAGTACTGGACGCTGCCGTCTCCCATGCTGGTCGAGCGCATTGTCCAGCGGCAGGAAGGCCAGCTGGCGCACCTCGGTCCGGTCATCGTTCGCACCGGGCACCACACCGGCCGTTCACCGAACGACAAGTTCATCGTGCGCACGCCCGGCACCGAGGCGGAGATCTGGTGGGGCAAGGTCAACCGCCCGATGGCGCCCGAGGCCTTTGAGCGGCTGCACCTGCGCATGCGCGCCTACTTTCAGGGCCGTGACGTCTACGTTCAGGACGCCTACGCCGGGGCGCACCCACAGTACCGCCTGCCGATCCGTGTGATCACCGAGTATGCCTGGCACAGCCTGTTCGCGCGCAACCTCTTCCTGCGCGTGGAGCCTCAGGCGCTGGCGGCGCACGTGCCCGAGTTCACGATCCTCGACGCCCCGCGCTTCCACGCCATCCCGGAGGAGGACGGCACGAACTCGGAGGTCTTCATCGTCCTCAACCTGGAGAAGAAGCTGATCCTGATCGGCGGCAGCTCGTACGCCGGGGAGATCAAGAAGGCTGTCTTCACCGTCATGAACTACCTGCTGCCGAAGCGCGGCGCACTGTCGATGCATTGCTCGGCCAACGTCAGCGCGGACGGCGCGGTGGCGTTGTTCTTCGGGCTCTCCGGCACCGGCAAGACGACGCTCTCCTCCGACCCGGAGCGGCGCCTGATCGGCGACGACGAGCACGGCTGGGGTGACGACGGGGTCTTCAACATCGAGGGCGGGTGCTACGCCAAGACCATCAACCTGCGCGCCGACCTGGAGCCGCTCATCTGGCAGGCGACGCGCCGCTTCGGGACCGTGCTCGAGAATGTGGCCGTCAACGTCGGCACCCGGCGCATGGACTTCGATGATTCGGGAATGACCGAGAACACGCGGGCGGCCTATCCCATCGGCTTCATCGACAACCATGTGCCCGGGGGGCGGGGCGGCCACCCGACCCACATCTTCTTTCTGACCGCGGATGCCTCGGGGGTGCTCCCTCCGCTGGCGCGGCTCACCCCCGATCAGGCCATGTACTACTTCCTGTCCGGCTACACCTCCAAGCTGGCGGGCACGGAGAAGGGCCTTGGCGCCGAGCCGGTGGCGACCTTCTCGACCTGCTTCGGGGCTCCGTTCCTGCCCCTGCCTCCCGCGACGTATGCCCGCCTGCTGGGTGAGAAGCTGGCGGCGCACGCCCCTGAGGTGTGGCTGGTGACCACCGGCTGGACCGGCGGGCCGTTCGGCACGGGCCGGCGCATGCCGCTGCCCTATACGCGTGCGATGATCCGGGCCGTGCTGACCGGCGCGCTCAAGGATGTGCCCACTCGTACGGAGCCCTACTTCGGACTGCAGGTGCCGGTGCGCTGTCCGGAGGTGCCGGACGAGGTGCTCGATCCGAAGCGCACGTGGGCCGATGACGCCGGCTACGACATGAAGGCCCGCACCCTGGCGGCGCAGTTCCACCAGAATTTCGCCCAATTCGCCGAGAGGGCCTCACCGGCGGTGGCCTCGGCGGGCCCGTTGATGGGAAGGTAGATGGACTCCCGCCGTTGGTCGATCGCCCCGCGATGTGCCCGTCGCCCGCATGGAGCGGGGAGGCCGGGCGGCAAGCGACGGGGTGCCAACCCGCAGGCCGGGACGGCAGCTTGAACAGCCAGCCGCGGGTTCCGCTAATCCGGCTGGAGAACGTCAGCAAAGTCTTCGTACAGGCGGGCGAGGAGCGTGTCGTCCTCCAGGGGCTGACGGCCGAGATCGCCCGCGGCGAGTTCGTCTCGATCCGCGGGCGCAGCGGAAGCGGCAAGAGCACACTCCTCAACCTGCTTGCCGGCATCGACCTCCCGACTTCGGGTGACGTCTGCGTCGCCGACGCCTGCGTGAGCAGGATGGGGGCGAGTGAGCGAAGCCGGTTCCGCCGGGACATGATCGGCTTTGTCTTCCAGTTCTTCCACCTGATCCCGACGCTGACGGTCCTGGAAAACGTGCGCCTGCCGGCCGAGCTGGCAGGCCAGCCGGTGGGAGTGGCGACGTCAGCCAGCCGCGCCGTGTTGGATGAAGTCGGCCTGCTCGCCCGCGCGGCGGAGTTCCCGGATCGCCTGTCGGGAGGCGAGCAGCAGCGAGTAGCGATCGCCCGTGCGCTCTTGCGTGATCCGCCTCTCGTCCTGGCGGATGAGCCCACCGGGAATCTCGATCGCCAATCCGGAGAACGGATCATGGAACTGCTCACCCGGCTGGCCCGCGGACAGCGCAAGACGCTGCTGGTCGTGACCCACAGCCGCCGGATCGCTCTCCTGGCCGACCGGCACCTGATCCTGGAAGATGGCCTGCTTGTCCCCGACACGGATCTCACCGCCGGCGCGGCGTAGCGTGCCGCCACCGTCCCGCACCTGCTGCAGGACCCCGCGATGCTGAACCCCGCGCTATTGCGCCTTGCCTGGCGTGAGTCCCTGCGCCGGGCAGGCTACACCGCCCTGATGGTCCTGGGTGTTGCACTCGGGGTGGCCGTCGTCGTGGCGATCGACCTGGCGAACGAGAGTGCACGGCGCGGCTTCGCCCTCAGCACCGGTGCCGTCGCCGGAAGAGCGACGCACGTGATTGTCGGGGGACCGTCTGGCGTCCGGGAAACAGTCTACCGTCAGGCGCGCGCCGAATGGGGATTGCGCTTTGCGACGCCGATCGTCGAAGGCTATGGCATCCTGGTCGAGCAGGGTGGGGTGGGAGTCCAACTCCTGGGAATCGATCCGATCGCTTCCGCCCCGTTCCAGACCGTTCTCCCTCCGGGGATGGTCAGCCTGCCGGGTTTCGAACGCTTCTATCTGGATCCGAGCGCCGTGTTGCTCAGCAGCCGCCTGGCCGAACGCCTGGGCGCCCGGCTTGGGGACAGCCTGACGGTACAGGTGAATGACCGGCTGGCATCCCTCACGGTGCTTGGGATCCTGACGTCAGCCGACCCCTCGGAGCTTGCGGGTCTGGACAACATCCTCCTGATGGATGTGGCCTCCGCGCAGGAACTCCTGGGCATGGTCGGCCGGTTGAGCCGGATCGACGTGATAGCCACGGCCGAGGTCGCCCAGGCGATCGCCAACAGGCTGCCGCCGGACCTTCGCCTGGCGCCTCCAACCGAGCAAGCGCAGGCCACGGCGCAGTTGGCCTCGGCCTTCCAAT
>DYJB01000006.1:18987-21203 GCA_020723365.1 Candidatus Aquidulcis sp.
CGCTCTCAGCCTGTTGGCCCTGGTCGTTGGGATGTTCCTGATCTACAACACGATGCTGTTCTCGGTCCTGCGCAGGCGGACCGTGCTGGGGATCCTGGCTGCGCTGGGCGTGAGCCCGCTGCAGGTCTTTGTGTCCTTCATCCTCGAGGCGGCGGCCGTGTCGGCCGTCGGGGGGCTCCTCGGCATTGGGCTGGGCCGGCTGCTGGCGACCGCGACCGTCCGCCTGACGACGCAGACGATCACCGACTTCTACTTCCTGACGACCGTCACCGGGGTGTCCCTGGACCCCGGGACGGCGCTCAAGGGCATCGCCCTGGGTATCGTTGCCGGGATCCTCGGTGCAGCCGCGCCGGCGCTCGAGGCAGCCGGCGTCCCACCCGTCTCGGCGATGCAGCGCAGCAGCCTGGAGCATCGGCTCCGCCAATGGCTCCCCTGGCTGGCCGCCATCGGGATTGGTCTCGCGCTGCTGGGCGTCGGGCTATTGATGCTCACGCCTCTGCTGACCGCCAACTTCCTTGGCATCTTCGCCGTGCTGCTCGGGGCCGCGCTGATGGTCCCCGCCGCCGTGGTGGCCCTCGTGCGGCTTCTCTCACCCGCGCTGGTCCTGTTGTTCGGCGGCCTGGGCCGGATGGCGGCGCGCACGGTGGTCGGGGCTCTGAGCCGGACCAGCGTCGCCATCGCCGCGCTGATGATTGCCCTGGCGGTCACCATCGGGGTCAGCCTGATGATCTCGAGCTTCCGAAGCACGGTGGACAACTGGCTGGGATTGACTCTGCGGGCTGATCTCTATGTCAGCGCGCCGCAGGCCGGAGGGACACGCCCAAGTGCGGCACTCTCGCGAGCACTGGTCGATCGAATCGCGGCCGTGCCCGGTGTGCAGGAGGTCGAGACGTTCCGGGCCGTGACCGTCCAGAGCGAGTTTGGGGCCATCGCCCTGTCCGTCGCCGATGCGCGGCGCGAGCGGGACGCCAGGCTCTACCGGTTCGCCGATGGGACTCCGCAGGAGGTCTGGCAGGATGTGCTCGACGGTGCCGTGCTGGTGAGTGAGCCGTTTGCCGTGCGGCACGCGCTGCCGGTCTCCGGGGGGCAGGTCGAGATCGCCACCGATCGCGGCGCTCGGACCTTCCCGGTCGCAGGAGTGTTCTATGACTACTCCTCCGATCAGGGCGTGGTCCTCATGAGTGACACCGTCTACCGCCAATTCTGGGATGACCAAGCCATCTCGTCGCTGGGTGTCATGACCGCGGCTGGGGCGCCAGTGAGCGATGTGGCTCAGGCGGTTCGGCGCGCCCTGGAGGGGACCGGCCTGCTCGTCCAGGAGAATGGCGCCATCCGAAGCCAGGCGCTGGAAATCTTCGATCGGACGTTTGCCATCACGGCCGCCTTGAGACTGCTGGCTGTGGTGGTCGCCTTTATCGGTATCCTCAGCGCGCTCATGGCTCTGCTTCTGGAGCGCCGCCGCGAGCTGGCGACGCTTCAGGCTCTCGGATTGCAGCCGGCGGACCTGTGGAGACTGGCCTTTCTCGAGACGGGCATCATGGGCCTGGCGTCGGGGCTCTTCGCGGCACCCATCGGGTACTCTCTGGCAGTCATCCTCGTCTCCATAATCAACCTGCGCTCCTTTGGTTGGTCGCTCCAGCTTGATTCGGATCCATGGCTCTACATTCAAGCGATCGGTGTGGGACTGGGAGCGGCGCTCCTGGCGGCGGTCTACCCCATCTGGTCGCTCGGCCGAATGTCCGTGGCCGAAGGGCTGCGGCAGGAATGAAACGGTCCCGGCGTCGTCTTGCCGGCATGATAGCGGTCGTCGCACTGGCGGCCCCCGCCGCGTGCGGGCGGGCCCCCGTTGGCCCTGTGGAGAGCGGCGTCGTGCTCGAGCTGGCGGCGCCAGGAGCGCCGTCCGACTTCGCCCGCGCCACGGGCCCATCCAGTTTCTCGTTTCCAGAGGACCACGGACCGCATCTCGAGTATCAGACCGAATGGTGGTACTACACCGGGAACCTGCAAACGCCCGATGGCGAATTGCTGGCGTACCAGCTGACGTTCTTTCGGCGCGGTTTGGCCGTGCCCGGCGAGCTGCGGCCGAGCCAGCTGGCGGCCGACCAGATCTACTTTGCCCACTTTGCCATCACGGACGTACGCGGGGGGCGCCACCCGCACTGGGAACGATTCAGCCGCGGGGCGGGCGGACTGGCAGGCGCAGCGGGTGCGCCGTA
>DYJB01000006.1:21213-39857 GCA_020723365.1 Candidatus Aquidulcis sp.
TGTGGCTGGATGATTGGTCCGTGTCTTCGCTCGACCCGGCGGGTAACTCCGTCCACCTCTTCGCTCGGGAGGAGGAGTGGGAACTCGATCTGATCCTCGAATCGGAGAAGCAGGTTGTGGAGCACGGGGACGGCGGTTGGAGCCCGAAAAGCGAGGAAGCGGGCAACGCCTCGTACTATCTGAGCATGACGCGCCTGCGGACGCATGGGACCGTCACGGTGGCCGGCTCGCGGGTGGACGTCGCCGGCCTCTCGTGGTTCGACCACGAGTGGAGCACCAGCGCGCTCGGGGCGCAGGCCATTGGCTGGGACTGGTTCAGCCTGCAGATGAATGACGGCACGGAGCTGATGCTGTTCCAGATCCGCCGGTCGGATGGGACTCTGGAGCCGGTGTCCTCCGGCACGTTGGTCGAAGCCGATGGCAGCCTGGCGCCCCTGAGCGCCACCGAGTTCACCATCGAGGTCAGCGACCTGTGGCGCAGCCCCGAGACTGGTGCCGCCTATCCCTCAGCCTGGGTCGTGCGCGTCCCCGGGCAGGCCCTCGAACTGAGCGTGCGCCCTATCCTTGCTGATCAGGAAATGCGCGTGAGCTTCCCGTATTGGGAAGGCGCCGTGACGCTGGAGGGAACCCGCCAGGGGCGTGCGCTGCAGGGCCGGGGGTTCGTGGAGCTGACGGGCTACGCCCGTTCGATGCAGGGAGTCTTCTGAGCGCGGGGTCCTTTCGGGCGTCAGAACAGGATTGTCCCGAGCACAACGGCCGTGACGGTGATCGTCAGGTTGTCGAGGTCGCGAATGGGCAAGGCCTCGACGAGCGTCGCCGCCAGGGCGACAACAGCCGTCCTCCAGGCAACGCCGGAAAGCCCGGGACCGGGGCCGAGAAGCCCCAGGCGGCTGAAGTAGGCCACGAAGGCGAAGGCGAAGGCGAATCCGGCGACAAGCATCGCTCCCGATCCGACCCACGACTTGGCCGGATTGCCGGGGAGCTTGGCTGAACCCCAGCGCCGGCCGACCAGGTCGGCCAATCCATCCCCGCCGCACATCAGCATCAAGGCCAGAATGCCCACCGGTGAAGTGCGCCAGAAGACGAGCGTGCATACGACGAAGACGATGCCGTAGTAGAGAGGGCCGCGCAGGATCTCGCGGCGGTCACCGGTGCGGCTCATGGCCTGCACAGCGGCCTGGTCCTTGATCACGCCGGCGCCGACCAGGGCGAACTGGGCGGTGATCGCCAGGGGGACGAGCGCCGCCAGGAAACGCGCAGCCGGCTGAGGGCTGAACAGGTTCCAGCACAGGACGAAGATCGGGCCGGTGCCGATGTGGATCAGCTTGCGGCTGAGGTTCTGCCCGATGACCTTGCGCGCCGCCAGCGTGTCCAGGATGCGAAGCCAGGCCAGGGCCGTGGCGAAGGTCAGGAGCGTGGCCACCGCATCCTGCAGCCAGGCGTTCTCGAAGTAGGGGGCAAGCCACATGGCGTCGGCCTCCGTGCAGGGATGAGCGGACTGTAGCAAGCGAACGGCCGGGCGTCAAGCAGCACCGGCCGCCGCCTTCCGCCAGGACCAGGTCGCCGCGAAATCCGATCTTCGGGATCGGCGATATCGTCTCTGGTAGACTGGGTCGGGGTATGGCCGTGGGAAGGGATCTGGTCGCTCTTCGGTGGCCTTCAGCCTGCTCGGGCTCGAGCTCCGGCCTCGATCCGATGGCTACCCCGCTTGGGCGCTCATCAGGCGCATCCAAGAAGCCGGTGGTACCCATGGCTCGCCAGGGCCGTTCTGGCTGTAGGCGAGGACTATCAGACCAAGGGAGGGTGCACATGAATGTGTTCCTGTGGGTGCTCCAGATCGCCCTGGCCGTGTACTTTGGGTTGACCGGCGTGATGCACTTCGTTGTCCCGCCTGGGCTCCCGGCTCCGATGAGCTGGATGTATGAATTGCCGCCCGGGCTGCATTGGATCAGCGGCGGTGCGGAGGTCCTGGCTGCCCTGGGGCTTGTGCTGCCGGGCCTGACCAAGATCCGGCCGCAGCTGACGGCGCTGGCCGCTGCAGGCCTGGTCCTGGTCATGGTCGGCGCCGCTGTCTGGCATATCTCGCGGGCTGAGACAGCAACGCTGTTGATGAACGCCGTGCTGGCTGGCGTGTCCGGCTTCGTGGCCTACGGGCGCTGGAAGCTGCGCCCGCTGTAGCCGCCCGTCCGCAGCCGAACCGGCGGCGCCCTGGCGCGACCACGGAGCGCCGGTTGCGTATACTGACACGAAGACACCATGCGTGACCGGAGGTTGACATGAAGTACGCTGCCGTTCTACTGGTTTCGGGCGCCTTGCTGCTGGCGACCCTGGCCTGCTCGATCAGCATCCCATCGGTCGAGATCATGACGGGGCCCATGACCGAGACCCCCATCGACGTCCCGCCCCTGGCCGATCCGAGTCAGGAGGCCTTCGTGACGCTGCTCTTCGGCGCCAACAAGATCCGGCTCTCGCCGGGCGCCGAAGGTCTGGTCACGGGGACGGTGCGGACGAACCTGAAGGACTTCACACCGATCGTGAGCGTCAACGGCTCGGACGTCCGCATCGAGCAGGGGAACCTCAACGTCGACGGGGTCCCGAACTTCCGGGCCGACGACGTCATCAATGAGTGGGACCTGAAGCTGGGCGCCGACCCGATCCGGCTGCGCCTCACCGGCGGCGCCTACGAGGGCAGCCTCGACCTGGGCGGACTGGCGCTGACTGACCTGTATGTGTCGGACGGTGCCGCCTCCGTCAAGGTCGACTTCTCCTCCCCGAATGCAGCCTCGATGAGCAGCCTGCGCTACGAGACCGGCGCCTCGACGGTTGAGCTGCTGAACCTGGCCAACGCCAACTTCGCCTCGATGAACTTCCGCTCGGGGGCAGGGACCTACACGCTCGATTTCGGCGGCACGCTCCAACGGGATGCCGACGTCGATGTCGAGTCCGGGCTGAGCACGCTGACGATCGTCGTTCCGGAGGGCACGGCGGCGGTCGTGGAGATTTCGGGAGGGCTGTCGAGCGTCAATGCCAGCGGCGCCTGGGCGACGCGACAGCGCCCGCTTCGAGCTCGAAGGCCAGGGGCCGGTGCTGCGCATCGATATCACGATGGGCGCCGGGACGGTCAATCTGCGCACCAACTGACCGTCGGTTGCCAGGCTGCGCGAGGCGAGGCGCGGGCATCGTGCCCGCGCCTTCGTTTGCCCGGTCACCAGGATCCGCTCCGCAAGCCGCTTTCTTGCGCCCGGTTCGGCCTCCGGGACGCACGAACCGAAGGCAGGCGTCGTGCCCGGCATGTGCGCCCCGGGCCCTCCCATAGGAGCCCCTCGGCTTCCGCCTCCCGCCCGGCGGGGTGGCCAACTCTTCGCCAACCATCCAGCCGGATGGGGCCTGCGCTCGTCCCAATGTCCGGAGCAGACTGGGACCATCATCCAGCTTGCCCGGTTCCCTTGTTCGTTGTACGCTCTCCCCAATTGCACCGATTCCGCACCTGCACCAGGGAGGCCGTCTTCGATGATCCGACCTTTGCTTGCTCTACTTTCGCTCGCGGCGCTTACCATCGCATGCAGCCTGGGCGGGAAGTCGCCCGCCTCCAGCACCGAGCCGGGCGTGCTCTTCAGCGACGACTTCTCGAGTACCTCGTCCGGGTGGGACCGGCAGACGACCTCCGAAGGCGCCACCGACTATGCGGACGGGGTGTACCGCATCTACGTCAACGACACCAACGTCGACTACTGGGCCAACCCCGGCGAGAGCTTCACGGATGTGCGGGTGGAGGTGGAGGCCACCAAGGTCGGCGGGCCGGACGACAATGACCTGGGAGTCATCTGCCGCTACGTGGACATCGACAACTTCTACTTCGGGCTGATCTCGAGCGATGGCTTCGCCGTCATTGGCAAGGTCAAGGATGGCGAGCAGAAGGGGATTTCAAGCGACGGCATGGAGCCGGTGGAGGGCATCAACCAGGGGGACGCCACCAACCTCATCCGGTTCGATTGTGTCGGCGAACGCCTCACGCTGTTTGTCAACGGGACCCAGGTTGCGGGGGTTGCGGACTCGGACTTCGCCACGGGCGATGTGGGGCTGATGGCCGGCACCTACGACACCGTCGGGACGGACATCCACTTCGACAACTTCGTCGTCCGCCAGCCGTAGCCCGGCTGTCGTAAAGTGCAGGAGGCACACGCCTCCGCTGCTCATGCCAGCCGGCTTCCACACCAGCGAGGCGGGCCGCCTATCCGGGCGGCCCGCTGCGATTCGTAGGACTTCGACGGCCCGTTCAGCCGATCCGGGATTGCGCTGTGCGTTGCGCTGCCGGCGGCTGGCCGGCAGCCAGATGCCGGAAGGCCTCCAACGCCGTCGCGCGCAGCAAGGCAGCCGAGTCGGCGTCGATGCGCTTCTGCTCCGGATGGGGGCGGCGCAGTTCGTCGATCGGTGTCGGGCGGAAGGCCAGGGTGGCGTTCGGTGTATGCATGGCAACCTCGCTGGCCGCCTTGGTGCAAGGTGCGTGCCAGCCCGGTTGGTCAGGCGTAGTCCTGTGGTCCTGGTCTTCCTGCGGCCCCAGGGTGACCCGGAATCGCGCCAAATGAACCTGGCAGGCCGGGGTGCCTGCTCAGGCCCCCATACCGCTTGGCAGGGCCGGGGAAACGCTAGGGTTGCCGAGGAGGCCAGATATCGGGCAGGTAGGTGGGGCGGGGGCCGACGGCCGGGAGGAGGGATGCCTCGTCCACCCAGCCGGGGGTCTGCGAGTACGTCACTTGCCACCAGTGCGAACCGCGGGCCAGGACGCCGTTGGTCTGCCTCGAGTGGTCGACGATTTCGCCCAGGATCCCTTGCGGCAGCCAGGCGGCGACGCCGTAGTTGTCTCCCGGACCGAGGCGGAGCGCTGCAGGTGCACTGGTCAGCACAGCGTCCCCGGGGCGGAAGCGGGTCGAGTTGTCGGGCGGTTCCACGGCGATCATCATCAGACCGTTGGCCACCTGGCGCTCGGTGCCGTCGGAGGGCAGGTTGCGCACGACCCCCTGGACCCACATCGTCGAAGACCCTCCGCCGTCCTGGTTGATGCCCCAGGCAGCTCCCAGCGTGTCGCGGCAGAAAAGGCCAAGCTCCTCGATGGTCATGCCAATGCTGCGCCCGGGATCGCGTCCATCGACGACGACGAAGAAGATCCAGTTGTCGTTGAAACACACCGCCGTGCGCGGGTGCCGGGCCGTCGCTCCGATGTTGTCGAAGGCCTGCAGTTCGCCGTCCAGCAGGAAGTCGAAACTTCCGCCGACGCCGGCGTAGGTCTTGGTCCAGTCGAGGTTCTGCATGGTGCTGCAGTCGGGTCCCAGGTCGGTGATCTCAAGCGAGATGCCGATCGTATCGCCGGTGCGCGCCTGCGTCTCAAGCAGCTGGCGCGCCGTCCCCGCGACCGAGACGACCACCTGATCAAAGGCCAGACTGGGAGGGAGCGAGTCGGGTCGCAGCTCGCGGATCGTGCCGCGCGCCATCGCCGGCAGCGGCAAGATGAGCAGCGGGCGTTCCATCTCCACCAGCATGTTGAGCCGACCGGCGCCGACGGTGGGCGGGAGGCCCGCGTCGGGTGTGATGACGATCAGGTCATTGGCCCCGCCCTTCACGTCGACGCCATCGATAAGCTGCCTGGCCCCGCTGGCCATGTAGGTCAGCACCTGCTTCTCCGGCCGGTGGTAGACGCATTGGCCAATGAACGCCTGCCGGTCGAGGGTCCAGGCAAACCCGCTGCCGCCCTGCAGGCTGCCGTACCACTTGGTGTAGGCGCCCGAGTGGACCTCGCCGCTCTCCGGCACGCCGGTGCGGGTGTCGTAGAACGACCCGTTGATGGCGACGACGACCCGGTTGCGGTTCCCCCAGGTCCCGCCCCAGGCATTCAGGGCCTGGTCGTAGCGCGCCGCCATAGCGCTGACGGTCTCCTTGCCGGCGCCGAGCTCGCCCAGAGCGATGCCGCTGTCGATGATGAGGTCCTCGCGGGTTCGATCGAGCCGGGCGACATAGGCGCGGTTGGGGCCGGGCAGCGAGAACTCGCGGTAGCCGATGCCGTCGACGAGCGTCTGCCAGCCTTCCTGGGCGCCAGCCGGTGAGCCGGTTAGGAGTACGGCCAGTGACAGGAGGGTGAGGGCAAGCCGCGCCCCGCGGTGAGAGACATCGGCAGCTCCGGCACGCGCTCGCAGGCCGGCTGCCGGTGTCCTGGCTCCCTTCACCTGGCGCGGGGGTGGTTCCAAGCGCGTCATGCTGCGCCAAGTATAGCCGCATGACACTGCTGCCACCGGTCAGGATTGACCACCACGCCGGCTGTGATCGCTTGTGCCTTGAGCGTACATCGCCTACAGTCAGCGCGGGAGGAGCAAGAGGATGAGGGCTGCGGAGAGGCCAGACGGGAAGACGGGCGGGGAGAAGCTGTCAGGGACCCGCAACTTCATGCGCGAGGCCGGACGGGTTCCGGGATTCACCTGGTTCGATCGAGTGCACGCGTATGTCTATGGGCGCTGGACCTACCTGTACATCGCCATCGGCGTAGGCGAACACCCGATTGCCCGCCTGCTGGGGCCGATCGTTCGGGCCGTGCAGCCCCGCCGTCCAGCGGAGGTGCCACCGCGCGGGACCACGGCCGACAGCTACCACGGGAAAGTACTTCCTCTGGAGACCGCCAGGCGCCTGGTCCGGGTCATGGAGCCGGTCACGGTCGCCGATCTCGAACGGGTGATCCCCTACCCGGTGGCCCGAGCGCTGATCCTGCGCCAGCCGGACCATCTGGTGGCGCTGGAGTGCCCGTGCCGGACGGCGCGCCCCGATCCATGCCTGCCCCTGGACGTGTGCCTGGTCGTAGGCGAACCCTTCGCCAGCTTCGTCGTCGAACACCACCCCCGGCGCTCGCGCTGGATCACGCCCGAGCAGGCGGAGGCGATCCTGGAGGCGGAGCATCGCCGCGGTCACGTGCAGCACGCCTTCTTCAAGGACGCCATGCTGGGACGGTTCTACGCCATCTGCAACTGCTGCCCATGCTGCTGCGGCGCCATGCAGGCCCAGCGCAGCGGCACCCCCATGCTGGCCTCATCGGGCTTTCGGGCGGTGCTCGAGGCGGCCGAGTGCGCGGCGTGCGAGGCGTGCGCAGACGCCTGCCCCTTCGGCGCCATCGAGATGCGTGGCGGGCAGCCGTACCCTGCGGATGAGGTTTGCATGGGCTGCGGCGTGTGCGTCACGCGCTGTCCCACCGGTGCGCTTCGCCTGGCGGAGGCGCCGGAGCGCGGCGTCCCCCTCGATCTCGAGACGATCCTGGCGGGGCAGCCTCGCCCCTCCGATCCCTCCTCCGAGGCGCCCTGAGCGTTCCCGCCAAATCACAAGGCTTCCTTCCGCCTCGCGGCGGCTGCAGGAGTGGTCGCGATCCGGCCCGGGTTGGAACCGCACCCGTCAGCGGGGCGAGGGGTTAAGGTAGGATAGACAGCCGACTGCACCGGCGGAGGAGAGTCAAGGGAAGCCTCCCTGCCGCGCCTGGAGTTGCGATGATTGCGTGGATTGGTATTGTGGCAGCCCTCTCTTTCTTCGTGCTGTGGGGCGGGGGCATTCTGCAGGAACTGGGCCGCCCGCGGAGCGGCGACTCGACCGGCGAGGTCGTCCAGCCGCCTCTTGGATCGCGGGCGCTGCTCGTGCCCGAAGAAGTGAGGCTTCAGGTCTTCGAAGATTTCATTCGCTCCCCGCCGGAGGACGACGGCGAGGCCCCTCCCGCAGCGGCGGCCTGAGGCTGGCGCTCGTCTCCCTCGGCCCGTTCTCGACGATGCCCCGACGCAGCCAGGTCCCCAGCGCGCCGCTCGCCCAGCGCGGGCAGACGCCGTTTCCGGCAGCCATCTCCCTGCGGGGCGTGCAGGCGGCGCGAGATCGCCTGCTCGCCGCGCTGGATGCGCTCCGGCTAGCCGACCCGGCTCTGGATGAGAGCGGACTGCAAGAGCTGGGTGCTCAGGCGCTGGCGATCTGGGAGCGCATCCGCGTCCTGTGCGAGCGCGCCGGTGTGGATGCGCAGTCGCTCCCCGATCCGACCCGGCGGGCGCAGGCGTGGTTCGGCGCGCTCTGCGACCCGGATGAGCGCCGCAGACACCTGGGCGCGCTGCGCGTGGCCAACGGCATAGACCGGCGCGTAACGGTCCGCTTCTACAACACGGCCAGCCTCTACCGCTTCGTGCCGATGCCGGGCGGCTGGCAGCTGACAGCCCATCAGGCGTTTATCGATGCTCCGCCCGAGGTGTTGAGCCCGCTCGTCCGGCTGGGCGTGCCCTACACGCGCAAACGCAAGCTGCGGCTGCTCGTCAGCGCTCATGTCGAAGGGCCAGGCTTCCAGGCGCGCCTGTCGGCACTTGAGCGCTCCCGGCGTCCGCCGGAGAATGCCGCCCGGGGCGTGTGGGTGGATCTGGGGGAATCCTTCCACAGGGTGAACCGCGACTACTTCCATGGCGCGCTGCCGGCGCCACACCTGGCATGGAGCCGGCGAGTCCGGCGTCAGGAGTTCGGGCGGTATGAGGCGCCCGCCGACACCGTCTGGCTAAACCCGATCCTGGATGACCCTCGGTTGCCACCGTTCGTGATCGACTTCGTCGTCTACCACGAACTGCTGCACAAGGCGCTGGGGGTTCGCGTGCTCGCCGGTCGCAGGCAGGTTCACACGTCCGCCTTCCGCGCCGCCGAGCGGCGCTTTGCCCGGTTCGCGGAGGCCGAGGCGAGCTTGAAGAGACTGGGCGAGAAGCTGCGGCGAGGTTGATCTTGGAGGCAGGGCGGCCTGAGCCGGGACAGACGGGCTTCAGATCGGAAGGACTTCGCCCTGCGTCTTCTCCCACTGGTCGTCGGGGACCAGCGTGACGACCCGGAAGGCCTCGGCGTAGCTCATCTCCAAGCCCTTGGCCAGCTCGGCGGCCCATTCGCGTATTCGGGGCCCGGGATCCCACTCCCCGAGCTGACTGGAGTGCGCCTTGAGCGCCTCGATCTTGTCATCGATGGTGGCGTCGATCGAGATCAGGACGTCGCTCTTTTCCCAGGCGGTGACGTAGACTTTGCGCGGCTTGTGGGCACGCAGGCCCTCGGCCTCCAACTCCTCAAACAGGTTGGGCTGCCCGGCGGCCGGGAAGGTGGCGTCCAGGGCGGCGGTGGCGGCGGCACGGTGGTCCGGGTGGTTGATGTAGTCCTCGCCGGCCCACACGATCGTCGGGTCGCCCGCCACGACGACCTCCGGCCGGAAGCGTCGGATTTCCCGCACCAGCATCTTGCGCAGCTCGAGCGTCGCCTCGAGCAGCCCGTCCGGCTGCCGCAGGAACACGACCGTCTGCACCCCCAGCCGGGAGGCAGCTGCGCGCTGCTCGGCCTCCCGGATCTCGCCGGCCCGCTGCCGGGTCATGCCCGCCTGGCTGATGCCGACCTCGCCGCTCGTGCACAGGACGTAGCCGACGCGGCATCCGGCCTGCACCCAGCGGGCGATGGTCCCGGCACACGAGAACTCAATGTCGTCGGGGTGGGCGACGATCACCAGAGCGGAAGCAGGCGTGTAGGCCATGGAGGGTCCCTCGGAAAGTGTAGCCTGCGCCATTCTACCCTCCGCACAGGATCCTGGCGTCCCCACCGACGGAGCCCCGCCCGACGGCCACGGATAGGCAGGGCCTTCCATCGCCGGGCGGCAACCTGGACCCCAGAGCGTCGCGGCGGGCTGGCAATCGTGCCCAAGCATTGGCATAATTCCCCCGTATCCTGAGCGAGGAGCGAGTGACCATGGCCTTCAACTTGCGCAACCGCAGCTTCGTCAAGGAGCTGGATTTCACCTCCGAGGAGCTGCGATTCCTGCTCAAGCTTTCGGCGGACCTCAAGGCTGCCAAGTACGGCGGCTACGAGCAAGCGCGTCTGACCGGCAAGAACATCGCTCTGATCTTTGAGAAGACCTCCACGCGCACGCGCTGTGCCTTCGAGGTGGCGGCGCTGGATCAGGGCGCCCATGTGACCTACCTCGGCCCGGAGGGGTCGCAGATCGGGCACAAAGAATCGATGAAGGATACGGCCCGCGTGTTGGGCCGGATGTATGACGGCATCGAGTACCGCGGGTTTGCGCAGGCGACGGTGGAAACGCTGGCTGCCTACGCCGGCGTGCCGGTATGGAATGGGCTGACCGATCATTTCCACCCGACGCAGACTCTGGCGGACGTCCTCACCATGACCGAGCACTGCGACAAGCCGCTGGGCCAGATCGCCTACTGCTACCTGGGCGACGCCCGCAACAACATGGGGAACTCGCTCATGGTCATGGGCTGCAAGCTGGGGATGGACGTGCGCCTGTGTGCGCCCAAGAGCCTGTGGCCGGTCGAGGAGCTGGTGGGGGAGTGCCGGGCGATCGCCGCCGCCACCGGGGCGCGCCTGACACTGACCGAGAAGGTGGCGGAAGGCGTGCGGGGGGTCGACTTCATCTACACCGATGTCTGGGTCTCGATGGGCGAGCCGAAGGAAGTGTGGGACGAGCGCACCAAACTGCTGAAGCCCTACCAAGTGACCGCGGAGGTCCTGCGCACGTCGGGCAATCCCAAAGTCAAGTTCATGCACTGCCTGCCGGCGTTCCACAATCGCGAGACGAAGGTGGGCGAGGACATCTTCCAGAAGACCGGCCTGGACGGGCTGGAGGTGACGGAAGAGGTGTTTGAGTCGGAGCATTCGATCGTCTTCGATCAGTCGGAGAACCGGATGCACACCATCAAGGCCGTCCTGGTGGCCACGCTGGGCGACTGACGCCAGCCCGAGCCAACCCGTGCTGCCCCGGACCCCACGCCCGATCGGGCGTGGGAGTGCTTTCCAGGCGTCCCGCCGCCGCTGCCCTAGCCCGCCAGGAGGCTGCCAGAGAAGCGCATGGAATCCACACTCGCCTACGGGCCGATCGACCTGACGCCCATCGCCGGGGGCCTGTTCATCTCCGACTGGCCGGATGCCCGCGATGCGCCCAGGCTGGAGGCAGAAGGCGTCCGCCTGCTGCTTTCGATGCACTGGCGTAGGCCACCGGGGGTCTACCGGCAGCCGCCGTTCTCGACGGTCTGGCTGCCGACGCTCGATACGCCGTTGGCGCCCATGCCGCTGGGCAGTCTGCGGCGCGGCGTGCTGGCAGCGCTCCCGGTCCTCGAGCGCGGGGAAGGTGTGCTGGCTCACTGCGTCTTCGGGCGGCACCGCGGCGTGGCGATGGGCTGCTGCGTATTGATTGGATTGGGCCAGACGGCGGAGGAGGCGATGGCGCTGGTGGCCGCGAAACGCGCCGTGGCGGATCCCTATGCGGGGTACATCCGCCGGCGCATCGAGGCCTTCGAGCGCGAGTGGCGCGGCGGTCGAGGGTGAGCGGAAGCCCCGGAGAGGGGCGCACGGCGCGCGCCGACGGGCAGTCGCAAGCATGGTCGCCGGCACGCCCCATCGCCGATGGGGCCTGCTGTCTTCCGCTGCCGAAGTCCCCGTCTCGCTCTGCCGGCTGTTGGCCGGTGGCAAGCCGTGGGGCGGTGCCGGCCTTACCGGCATTCAGAAACGCAAGGGACGACCCGCGGGGGTCGTCCCTGCTGCCTGTAGTCGGGGCGGGCGGATTTGAACCGCCGACCTCACGGACCCGAACCGTGCGCTCTAGCCGAACTGAGCCACGCCCCGAGGCACGCATCAGGCGCACGCGCCTGATGACGGGCCCATTCTACCCCACCTGCACGTGCCCGGCAAGGTGACCCGAAGCGGTTGCGACTTCCGAAGTCCCAGCGGGACTTCGGAAGTCGGGTTTGGGCCTAGCTGCGGAAGACGCGGGCGACGCTGCTGGCCTGCCGCTCGTTGACCGGCAGCATCATGCAGAACAGGCTGCCCGTGCCTTCCTTGCTCTCAACCCAGATCTGGCCGTTGTGCATCTCGACCATGGCTTTGGCGATCGACAGGCCGAGCCCCATGCCGCCGTGTCGCCGGGTGAGGTGCGATTCGACCTGGTAGAAGCGGTCGAAGATGCGGTCGACCTCGCCGGCCGGGATGCCGATGCCCGTATCGACCACGAAGACCTTGACGAAGCCGCCCTCCTGCTCAGCCTTCAGCCCCACCTGGCCCTGGGCATCGGTGAACGTCAGGGCATTCCGCACCAGGTTGCCCAGGGCCACGTCGATCTTGTCCCGGTCGGCCTCGATCATGAGCGGGTCGGTCTCGGGCACGTCATAGCCCAGCTCGATCTTCTTCTCGGCGGCGGCTTCCTGGAAGCGGGTGACGGTGTCGATGACCAGCTTGGTCATCGAGAACAGCTCGCGCCGCACCCGCGACTGGCCCTCCTCCTTGTGGGAGATGGTCGACATGTCCTCCACGATCGCCTTCAGCCGCATGGAGCCCTTGATGATGACGTCCATCTGCTCGGCGTGGTCGGGGGGGATGACCTCCTTGAGGAAGGTGGCGTGGCCGAGGATCAGCCCCAGGGGCGTGCGCAGCTCGTGGCTGGCAATGGCGATGAAGTCGGACTTCATGCGGTCGAGGCGCATCAGTTCGGCGTTGGCCTGCTGCAGGCGGGACAGCAGGCGGGCGTTCTCGATGGCGATGGCGGCCTGAGCCGCCAGAGTCTCTAGCACCCTCAGGTCATCTTCGGTATAATGTCCATCGCCCCGCTTGTTGACCGCTTCGATCACCCCGATGGTCTCCGCCTTGATGCGCAGAGGCAGGCCGAGGAGGGAGCGGGTCTGGAAGTGGAGGGCATGGTCGACCTTGCGATAGACGCGCGGGTCTCGGGCGGCGTCCTGGACGACCATGGGCTTGGTGTGGGTGAAGATCCAGCCGGCGACGCTGTCTTCGAGCGGAACGCTGAGGGTTCCCACACCTGTGCCTTGCGAAGGGTGGAGGGTCTCGAAGCGAAGCTCGCCGCTCGCCGGGTCGTAGAGCAGGATCGAGGCCGCCTCACTGTCCGTCAGCTCCATGGCCACGTCCACGATGCTCTGCAGGAGCGGGGCCAGGTCGAGCGTCGATGACAGCGTGCGGCTGATCTCCAGCAGGCGCTCGAGCCGCTCCGATCTTCGCAGGGGGCCCGTCTGACCGGTCATGACACTCCGCCGTGGGAGTGCCGATTCTAGCACACGGCCCGCACGCTGCCAGCGTCCTTCCGTCGGGTGACGGTGAGCCGAGGCCATCGAGGAGGAAAGCATGCCAGGCAAGAAGAAGGTAAGGGTCGCCATCATCGGGGTGGGTAACTGCGCCTCGTCGCTGATCCAGGGGGTGCAGTACTACCGCAACGCCAAGCCCACCGACAAGGTCCCGGGGTTGATGCACGTGGACCTGGGCGGCTACCACATTCGGGATATCGAGTTCACGGCGGCCTTCGATGTCGTCAAGGGCAAGGTCGGCGAAGACCTCAGCCGGGCGATGTGGGCCTTCCCGAACAACACGATCAAGTTCGCCGACGTGCCGCGCCTGGGGGTCAAGGTCTCTCGCGGCATGACGCACGACGGGCTGGGGCGCTACCTGTCGGAGAAGGTCGAAAAGGCGCCCGGGCCCACCGACGATATCGTCGGGATCCTCAAGAAGACCAAGACCGATGTGGTCGTCTCCTACCTGCCCGTCGGCGCCGAGATGGCCACCAAGTGGTACGTCGAGCAGGTGCTGGAGGCCGGCTGCGCCTTCGTCAACTGCATTCCGGTCTTCATCGCCTCGTCGGACTACTGGGCGGCGCGCTTCGTCGAGCACGGGCTTCCCATCATCGGCGACGATATCAAGAGCCAGGTCGGCGCCACCATCACGCACCGCGTGCTGACGGCGCTGTTCGACGATCGCGGCGTGCGCCTGGATCACACCTACCAGCTCAACTTCGGCGGCAACATGGACTTCTTCAACATGCTCGAGCGCGAGCGGCTCGAGTCGAAGAAGATCTCCAAGACCGGCGCCGTCACCAGCCAGCTTCCCTACAAGCTCGATCCGGACGACGTGCACGTCGGGCCGAGCGACTATGTGCCGTGGCTCACCGACCGCAAGTGGTGCTACATCCGCATGGAAGGCACCACCTTCGGCGACGTGCCCCTCAACCTCGAGTGCAAACTCGAGGTATGGGACTCGCCGAACTCGGCCGGCGTGGTCATCGACGCCGTGCGCTGCGCCAAGCTGGCGCTCGACCGGGGGCTGTCGGGGCCGATCGCCGCCCCCTCGTCCTACTTCATGAAGACCCCGCCCAAGCAGTTCAAGGATGACGTCGCCCGGCAGTTGACGGAGGACTTCATCGCCGGCAAGCCGGGCGCCAGGGACTAGCGCAGGAACGGGGGCGGCCAACGGCCGCCCCCGCTGACTCCCGATATGCATCACCATGTCCTGCACGCGCCGGGCCCGGCGGAATCCCGTCCTCTCCAGTGGGGAAAGACCGCCGCGCCGCGGCCCGGAGCGGGTCAGCTGCTGTTGCGCGTGCGCGCCTGCGGCGTGTGCCACACCGACCTGCACATCGTCGAGGGAGAGCTTCATCCGCCGGCCTACCCGGTCGTTCCGGGTCACCAGGTGGTCGGCACGGTGGAGGCCGCCGGCGAGGGGGTGCAGGACTGGATGCCCGGCGAACGCGCCGGGATGCCCTGGCTGCACGACGCCTGCGGAGAGTGCCCGGCCTGCCAGCGCGGCGAAGAGAACCTGTGTCCCCGGGCGCGTTTCACGGGCCTGCACGTCGACGGGGGCTTCGCCGAATACGTACTGGCCGAGGCGCCTTTCGCCGTGCGCCTGCCGACGTCGATACCGGATGACCACGCCGCTCCGCTTCTGTGCGCCGGGATCATCGGCTACCGTTCACTGCGCAGGGCCGACCTGGCGCCAGGCGAGGTTCTCGGCCTCGTCGGCTTCGGCGCCTCCGCTCACCTGGCCCTCCAGATCGCCTGCTCGTGGGGATGCACGGTGGCAGTCTTCTCGCGCGGCGAAACCCGGCGCCGCCTGGCCCTCGAGCTGGGGGCTCACTGGGCGGGGACGATCGACGAGGCTCCACGTGTCCCCCTGGATCGAGCCGTGATCTTCGCCCCGGCCGGCGAGCTCGTCCCCGCAGCGCTCGCCTGGCTGCGGCCCGGCGGGACGCTGGCCATCAACGCCGTCCACATGAGCGACCTTCCGTCCATGGCCTACGCCAGGCTCTACGGGGAACGGACGATCCGTTCGGTGGCCAACGCCACCCGCACCGACGCCCGCGAGTTCCTGGCACTGGCGGATGAACTCCACCTTCAGCCGACGATCCAACGCTATGCCCTCCCGGATGCCAGCCGCGCCCTGGTGGACCTGAAGACGGGCCGCATCGCCGGGGCGGCCGTGCTGGTGCCATGATTCGCTTCGGCGCTTCGGGCTTCTCGTACGACGACTGGATCGGGCCGGTCTACCCGCCCGAGCTGCCGCGCTGGCAGTGGCTTGGCCACTACGCCACGCTCTTCGACACCGTCGAACTCAACGTCACCTACTACCGCCACGCCGACCGCAAGACGGCTTCCGGATGGGTGCAGCGCACGCCGGACGGCTTCCTCTTCACCGTCAAGGCTCACGGGAGCCTGACGCATGAGCGCCAGGATCCGGAAGTGGCGGCATTCCGCGAGAGCCTGGCGCCGCTGACCGAGCAGGGCCGGCTGGCGTGCGTGCTGGCGCAGTTCCCGCACTCGTTTCATGCCACGCCGCAGAACGCCGACTACCTGGAGGTCCTGCGCGATCACCTTGGCGGGCTGCCTGTGGTGGTCGAGTTTCGTGATGCCGGCTGGCTGCGCGACGAGACCTTCGAGCAGCTGCGCCGGCTGCGGTTCGGGTTCTGCTGCGTGGATGAGCCGCAGCTCAAGGGCCTGATGGCCCCGCTGGCAGCCGTCACCGCGCCGCTGGCCTATGTCCGCCTCCACGGGCGCAACGCCGCCAAGTGGTGGGAGCACGAGAAGGCCTGGGAGCGGTACGACTACACCTATCGCGATGAAGAACTGCATGAATGGGTGCCGCGGTTGAGGGTGCTGGACGCTGAAGCGGAGCTGACGCTCGTGTACGCCAACAACCACTACCGCGGTCAGAGCGTCGAGGCGCTGCAGGCCCTCCGCCGGCTCCTCAGCACACAGTAGGCCTGTTCCGTCAGCCCTCCCGAGCGCGCCAGGGGGCGCCCATGGAGTCGACCGGATGATCTGGTTGGCGATCTTCCTCCTGCTGAGCGCCGCGCTTCTGGCGGCAGCATGGCCCAACCTCAGGACACCCTCCCGCCACGGCTTCTACCGCTACTTTGCCTTCGAAGCGCTGCTCGGGCAGGTGTTGTTGGGCGGGCGGTACTGGTTTGCCGATCCGCTGTCCCCCCGACAGGTGGTCTCCTGGGTCCTGCTGGCCGGCTCGGCCGCGCTGGCGGCCAACGGTTTCGCCATGCTCCGGCGGCACGGGGCGCCCACCGGAGGGATCGAGACAACGCAGGCGCTTGTGGAGCAGGGGGCCTATCGCTGGGTGCGCCATCCGTTGTACGGATCGCTCTTGCTGGCGGGCATCGGCGCCGTGCTCAAGCATGTCACGCCGTGGAGCCTCGGCTTGGTCCTCATCCTGGCCGGCTTGCTGATGGCGACCGCCCGGGTGGAGGAAGGCGAAAACCTGGAGCGCTTCGGCCAGGCGTACCGCGACTACATGCGCCGGACAACGCGCTTCATCCCCTTCCTCTACTGATGAGCGTGGCTTGCACGAGGCCGGATGGTATAATGACCTTCCTGCATCTCCCGGCCCCCGCCTGACGGCGCGGCCACCAAAGGTTGAGCCATGTCCGGACATTCCAAGTGGTCGACGATCAAGCGCAAGAAGGCCGCCAACGACGCCAAGCGCGGCAACATGTTCACCCGGCTGGCGCGTGAGATCGCCATGGCGGCCCGCGAGGGCGGGGGGGACATTGACGGCAACTTCGGCCTGCGCCTGGCGGTCGACAAGGCGCGCGCCGCCAACATGCCCAAAGAGAACATCGAGCGCGCCATCAAGCGCGGCACCGGGGATGACAAGGACTCGGCGGCGTTCGAGCAGGTGACCTACGAAGGCTATGCCCCCCACGGCGTGGCGATGATGATCGAGGTCATCACCGACAACCGCAACCGGATCGTGGCCGAGATCCGGCACCTGCTCTCGCGGGCCGGCGGCAGCATGTCCGAGGCCGGATCGGTCGCCTGGCAATTCAAGCGCGGCGCGTACTTCGCCCTGCCGTCGGCGGGTGTCGATTCGGACAAGATCTTCGAGCTGGCCGTCGAGGCCGGCGCCGATGACGTCAGCATCGGCGAGGATGCCATCGAGATTACCGCCCCGGTGGAAGCCTTCAAGGCCGTCAGCGACCGGCTGGGGAAGGCCGGCTTCAAGCCGGCCGAGGCGGAGCTGCGCATGAACCCGTCCACCACCGTTGAGCTGCCGGCCGACCAGGCGCTGCAGGTGATGCGCATCGTCGAGTCGCTGGAGGAGCTGGACGACGTTCAGCGCGTGTACTCGACGCTCCAGGTCACCGACGAAGCGGTGGCACTGCTCGAAACGGCCTGACGCCGGCTGAGACCGGGACGGCATGCTGGTCGTCGGCATCGACCCCGGGATCGCCATCACGGGCTATGGCTTCATCCGCCCGCTGGCCGCCGGCCGGCTGGAGGCGGTGGACTACGGAGTGATTCGCACCGACGCCGGGATGGATCTGCCCCGGCGTCTGGCATTCCTGCACCATCGGTTGGCCGACCTGCTCGCGCAGCACCATCCCGAAGCGGCCGCCGTCGAGCGGCTGTTCTTCCAGCGCAATGTCTCGACGGCCATGGCGGTGGGTGAAGCGCGTGGCGTGGCCGTGCTGGCGCTGGCCCAGGCCGGGCTGGAGGTGGGCGAGTACTCGCCCCAGGAAGTCAAGCAGGCCGTAACCGCCTACGGCAGCGCGGAGAAGCGGCAGATGCAAGAGATGATTCGCATCCTGCTGGGGCTGCCGTCCGCGCCGCGACCCGACGATGCCGCCGACGCGCTGGCGGTCGCCATCTGTCACCTGCAGCACGCCCGGCTCGAGAGGGGCGCGGGAGGGGTCCTATGATCGCCTCGGTGCGCGGCATCGTGCAGCATGTCGGCCTCCAGGAGGTCGTGCTGGAGGTCGGCGGGGTGGGCCTGCTGCTTGCCGTTCCGCAAGCCGCCCTCGAGCCGGCGCCGGTCATCGGGCAGGCGATGTTCCTCCATACCCGCCTGGTCGTGCGTGAGGAGGCCCTCAGCCTGTACGGGTTCGGCACCGTCGAGCAGCGGGAGGTCTTCGACCTTCTGCTCCAGGTGAGCGGTGTCGGGCCGAAGCTGGCTGTGACGATCCTCTCGCACCTGGCGCCCGACGGGCTGCGGGCGGCGGTGGCCGCCGATCAGCCGGTCGCCCTGACGAAGGTCCCCGGGATCGGCCGCAAGACGGCCGAGAAGATCATCTTCCATCTGAAGGACCGGCTGGCTGCGCCGGCGGCAGGAACCGGGCTGGCGCTGGAGGCCGACAACGACGTGGTCAGCGCGCTGACGGCGCTCGGGTACAGTCTGGTGGAAGCACAGTCGGCCGTGCAGTCGATCCCGGCGCAGGCGCCCTCCGAGGTGGAAGCCCGTATCCGCCTGGCGCTGCAGTACTTCTCCCGGCGCTGACGTCCCCTGACGGAAGGCCGTCCGATCTGGAAGGCAGGCGGCTCCGGCGCCAGGCGCGC
>DYJB01000006.1:39867-42143 GCA_020723365.1 Candidatus Aquidulcis sp.
CCGGGGTTGGCCGATGACAAGCGTGAGGTGAGGGATGCTGAAGGGCAAGCGGATCGCATTGATCGGGCCGGGCGTGATGGGCGAAGCGTTGATCTCGGCGCTGCTTGCGCGCGCCGGTGTGGCCGCCGAGGACCTGACGGTCGGCGGACCGCGCCCCGAGCGACTGCGTGAGCTGAGCGAGCGCTACGGTGTGATGGCGAGCACGGACAACCGGGCGGCGGTCGATCGGGCTGAGGCGGTGGTGTTGTCGGTCAAGCCGCAGACGCTGCCGGGCGTGCTGGAGGGTCTCTCGGGCGCCATTCCGCCAGGCGCACTGGTGCTGTCCATCGTCGCCGGGGCGCGGCTGGAAGACCTGTCGCGCAAGCTCGGCCACCCGGCGCTCGTGCGCGCCATGCCCAACACCCCGGCCCAGATCGGCCAGGGGATCACGGTCTGGGCCGCGCGCCCCGCTGTCAGCGAGGAGTTCAAGGAAATGGCGCGGCAGATGCTCGCCTGCCTGGGCTCAGAGGTCTACGCCGATGATGAGGATTACCTGGACATGGCGACCGCGCTTTCCGGCACCGGGCCAGCCTACGTCTTCCTGTTCATGGAGGCGCTGGTCGATGCCGGCGTTCACCTGGGCTTTCCGCGCCGGATCGCCGAGCAGCTGGTGGTCCAGACGGTCAAAGGGTCCGTGGCCTTCTACGAGACTTCGCCCAGCCACCTGGCGCGGCTGCGCAACCAGGTGACCTCACCGGCCGGGACAACGGCGGCCGCGCTCTACTTCCTGGACAAGGCCGGCTTCCGGCCGGCGCTCTCGCGCGCCGTCTGGGCCGCCTACGAACGCTCGGTGCAGCTCGGGCGAGGGCAGAAGCGCGGCCCGGTGGGGTCCGACTAGCCCTTGAAGATTGTGAACGGCTTTACGAAACGGAGCCCTTCGGTTATCATTCCAACGTTCATCCCGGAACCCCGTGAAGGTAGTGGTGCGCGCCGCCCGCGCCGGCAGGTCTGCCCTGCCGCGGCTGGGGGGTGGTCCACAAGCCCCAACCCCGTCCTGGAGGCCTGATGACGGACTCGCTCCAGAACCTGTCTGCTGAACTCCGCCGCCAGATCGAAGGATTCACGCCCACCGTCGAGATCAAGGACATCGGTACGGTCCTGGAGGCCGGCGACGGCATCGCGCGGGTCTCCGGACTGGCGGAGGTTCGCTCCCAGGAGCTCGTGCGCTTCGCCAACGGCGTGATGGGAATCGCCTTCAGCCTGGAGACGGACTCCGTCGGCGTGATCGTCATGGGCGACTACGCCGGGATCGAGGAAGGCATGACCGTCTCGGGGACCGGGCGCATCGCCTCGGTCCCGGTCGGTGACGGGCTGGTGGGGCGGGTGGTCAACGCGCTGGGGCAGCCGATCGACGGCAAGGGGCCGATCCAGGCGAGCGTCTACCGCCCGATCGAGCGCATCGCGCCCGGGGTGGTTCGCCGCCAGGACGTCGACACACCCGTTCAGACCGGCATCGCCGCCATCGACTCGATGATCCCGATCGGTCGCGGCCAGCGCGAGCTGATCATCGGCGACCGGCAGACGGGCAAGACCGCCATCGCCATCGATGCCATCATCAACCAGAAGGGCAAAGACCTGGTCTGCATCTACGTCGCCATCGGCCAGAAGCGGGCGGCCGTGGCGCGCACCGTCGGCATCCTCGAGCGGCACGGCGCGCTCGAGCACACCGTGGTCGTCGTGGCGGCGGCCGACGAGCCGGCGGCGCTGCAGTACATTGCGCCGTATGCCGGCTGCGCCATCGGCGAGGAGTTCAGCGAGAACGGCCGCGACGCGCTGGTGGTCTACGACGATCTTTCGAAACACGCCTGGGCCTACCGCCAGGTGTCGCTGCTGCTGCGCCGGCCGCCCGGACGCGAGGCCTACCCGGGCGACGTCTTCTACCTGCACAGCCGGCTGCTCGAGCGCGCCGTGCGCATGGCCAACCGCTACGTGCTCGCCCCGGCGGGGACCGAAGGTGAGGTCGAGGCGGCGCAGGCGGTCGACGGCAAGGTGTACGACGGCCCGATGGCGCGCCCGGATGCCGAGCAGGCCCTCAAAGGCATGGACGCCTCCAAGGTGCGCATCGCCAAGGTGCGCGGCTCGGGCGGGTCGCTGACGGCGCTGCCGATCATCGAAACGCTGCTGGGCGACGTCTCGGCCTACATTCCCACCAACGTGATCTCGATCACGGACGGTCAGATCTACGTCGAAACCGACCTCTTCAATGCCGGCATCCGCCCGGCGCTCAACATAGGTCT
>DYJB01000169.1:0-979 GCA_020723365.1 Candidatus Aquidulcis sp.
CGAGGGTTATCGGTCCGCGCCGTCAGCACGGGGGCGCGCACGATTGTCCACCAGCCCACGGCCAGCGCCAGCCCCACCCACGCCAGCATCATCCCGCCCTGCACCACCCGCGCTGGCCTGGCGAAGCGGTTCGGTTGATCGCCGTCCGAGACCGCCAGCAGAAGGCCGAGACCCAACAGGCTGGTCAGCAGCGACGAGCCGCCGTAGGACAGGAACGGCAGGGTGATGCCAGTAAGCGGCAGCAGGCGCAGAACGCCGCCCAGGATCATCACCGTTTGCAGCCCAAAAGCCGTGGCGATGCCGGCGGCCAGCAGGGCCCGGAAGGGATCGGCATTGCGAGCGGCGGCGCGCAGCCCGCGCTGCACCAGCAGGGCATAGAGGGCGATCAACCCCAGCGCGCCGACCAGCCCCCACTCTTCCCCGACCGCAGCGAAGATGTAGTCGCTGACGGCGATCGGGACGAGTCCGGGCGACCCGATCCCAGCGCCGCGCCCGAAGAGCCCGCCGGAAGCGTAGGCGATCAGTCCCTGAATCACCTGGTACGAGCCGCCCATCGGATCGGCCCAGGGGTCCAGCCATGCCAGGACGCGCAGCCGGACGATATCGAACAGGCCGTAGGCCGCCGACGCACCGATCACCGCCAGCACCAGCGCCGCCACCAGCACCTGCCAGCGATCGCTGACCAGGTAGAGCATCACCGCCAGCAGGCCGAGGAACAGCGAACTCGTTCCCAGATCGCGCTGGGTGAGCAGCACGCCGGCGGAAGCGCCCCACACGAGCACGAGCGGGGCGAGGACGGCGACCAGGCCGGGCCGGTGGATGCCCCATCCGAAGGCCAGCCGGTCCGCCAGGAACGCAGCGAGATACGCCAACAGCAAGAGACGCAGCGGCTCGGACGGCTGCAGATACACGCCGCAGCAGCCCAGCCAGAGTCTCTCTTCGCCGCCGGAAGGGTTCGTGCCGAGCAGGAGCGTCAGCG
>DYJB01000169.1:989-5730 GCA_020723365.1 Candidatus Aquidulcis sp.
CCCGCCGGCGAGCCAAACATACCGATAGCGGCGGAGCCAGCGCAACTCGGCCGGCGAGCGCAGCAGCGCGCTTGTGATCAGCACACCAACGGCCAGCCACAGCAGCTGGCGCAGACCGAAGGTCGTCGACAGGCGAAGGATCAGGAATTCGCCCCAACCGGCGAGCAGCAGGCCGACGGGCAGGAGGACGGGATCTCGGCCGGGGTGCCGCCGGTTGAGCAGCCGGTGGAGGGTCAAGGCGGCGGCGGCCCACACCACGGGGACGAGGAGCGCCCAGGCCGGCCGCCCGAAGGCCTCCCAGCGGCCGGCGCGCACAGCCGGCGCCAACATCAGCGCCAGCGCATTCAGCAG
This sequence comes from Candidatus Aquidulcis sp., assembly GCA_020723365.1. Taxonomy (GTDB): domain Bacteria; phylum Chloroflexota; class Anaerolineae; order Anaerolineales; family E44-bin32; genus DYJB01. The sequence goes on from DYJB01000169.1 coordinate 1,341, forward strand.
GATGAAGGCGAAGGCGATGCCCAGCAGGCGGGCTTCACGCCGCGCCGGGTCCTGCGCCCGATCAGTCCAGATAGCGTTCAACAAGCAGGCTCAGTTTTCGGCGCAGCTCAGGGGCGACGTGCAGGCGGGAGGTGATGAGAGCGTCGTGCAGCGCCTCGCCGCAGGCGCAGCCCCGCTCGGCCGGCAGCGACTGCACCAGCGCGGCCAGCGTCGCCTGCGCCAGGCGCGTATTGGCGTTCAGGGTGCGCACAACCATCTCCACGGACACCGGCGCTTCGGCGATGTGCCAGACATCGTAGTCCGTGACGTGCGCCATGACGGCGTAGCACATCTCGGCCTCGCGCGCCAGGAAGGCTTCCGGCGTGGCGGTCATGCCGATGATCGACATCCCCCAGGCCCGGTAGGTATTCGATTCGGCGCGGGTGGAGAAGCGCGGGCCATTGATGGTGACGAGGGCGCCGCCGCGATGCAGCTGCCCGCCGGCCCGGGTGACGCTCTCGCCCAGCGCCGCCGAGAGCTCGCCGCAGAAGGGTTCAGCGACACTGATGTGCGCCACCAGGCCCGCGCCGAAGAATGACGCCTCCCGCCCGCAGGTCCGGTCGAAGAGCTGGTCCGGGACAACCACGTCGCCCGGGGCATAGTCCTCGCGCAGCGAGCCGCAGGCGCTGATGGACAGCACGCGCGGCACGCCCAGCGACTTGAGGGCATAGATGTTGGCGCGGTAGTTGACCTCGGCCGGGGGGATGGTGTGCCCGATGCCATGACGTGCCAGGAAGGCGACGGTACGGCCGGCGAGCTCACCCAGTACGATCGGCGAACTCGGCGCGCCGAAGGGCGTGTCGATCGTGCGCTGCTCGATCGATGTCAGGTCCTCGAGCTGATAGATTCCGGAGCCGCCGATGACGCCCAGGACCGCTGTGCGTTCTCCCATGATCCCTCCCTAGGCCTCCCCAGCCGGCCGATCCTCCGCCATCGCGGCGGCGACCGGGCCGGTGCGCAGCCCAAGCTGCACCTCGCCGAACTGCAGGTTGTCCCCATACGTGACCACAAGCATGCCCTCCACCCCAACCCCGTTCACGCGCGTCCCATTGCGCGAGCCCAGGTCTTCCAGGATCCACCGGCCTGCCTGGTAGCTCAGCCGGGCATGATGGGCGGAGACGGTCGCATCATCGATGGCGATGGTGTTGTCACTGGCCCGGCCCACCAGGTTGACGTCGCCAAGCCCGAAGGCCGCCGGCCGGGCCTCCGCGGACCCCAGGCGGATGAGGTGGGCCGCCTTCAGGGCCTGGCCGGCGCCCGCGTGGCGCAGGTCGCGCCACAGGATGACGAGCAGGACGGCCAGGAAGGCGTACAGGCTGAGCGCCAGCAGGGCACGCACGGCCAGAAGGACGATCGCCGGGCTCATGCGTCGTCGGATCCCGGTGGCCGCCCGACGCGCGTTTGCTGATCCCCGGCGGGACGCGGGGGGAACGGCGGCGTGTAGGCCGGGGTCGCGTCGGGCGGCCCGCCCGCATCTTCGCCGTAAACCAGATCGGAGGCGGCGATGGTGATCACATCCCCCGGCCGGAGCACATGCTGCTGACACCGGCGACCGTTGACCTGCGTCCCGGCCGTCGAGCCCAGGTCGAAGAGCACGAAGCGCCCGTCGCGCACGCGCAATTGGGCATGTGTGCGCGAGACGTGCGGGTCCTCCAGGATGATCTGGTTATCCAGCCGCCGGCCGATATTGACCACCGGTCGGTCGAGCGGGAAGTGCTTGTCGCCGTCGACGATCAGGAACGCCCCCGCCGGCACCCGCCCGGGCTCGGTGCGCGCTTCGTTGGGCATACCCTTGGTGAACTCCAGCGGGTGCGAGCGGTGCCAGGCCACGACGCGCACATCCCAGCGACCCAGCATGGGATCGGCGGCCAGCGTGACCTCCGGCTCGCAGGCCAACAGGTAGCCGTTCGCCCTGGCGGCATCGGCCAGCCCACGCGCCAGTTCGTCACGGAGCTGCGGCGCCTGTGAGAGAAGCGTCTCGACGTCGTCAGGATGGAGCGTCAGCGCGTACTGATCCGGCGCCACTCCCTTGCCGCGTTCATCCCAGCGCACACCGGCGTCCATCGTCCGCGCCAGCTGCCCGGCGATCACCGGAGTCGACAGGCGGCTGCCGAGCAGGCGCGGCACGACTCGTTCGACCAGCGCTTCCAGCTGACGCTCGAGGGATTCCAGAGGGTTGCCCACATCCCGATTATACGATTGCCGAAAGGCCGCCGAGGGAGCGCGCCGGCGGGTCACGGTGACTTCCCGTGCGGGAGGGGGTCTGGGAGCGGAGCGCGCCCGGTGCCAGCCGGCCGGGAGGCGATCAGTCCGGCCTCGGCTCCTCTTCGTCTGGCGTCCCGGGGAGCTCCTTCGGAGGTGTGCGCGTATCTCGCTCGAAGCGCAGATTGAGGGGCGTGATGCGTTCTCGATCCGAAGGTTGGGCAAACGGCGGCGCGTAGGGCGGCGTGGAGTCCGGCGGCCCGGTCACATCCTGCCCGTAGACCAGCTCGATCCCGGCGATGTCGATGACATCGCCGGGCCGAAGCGTGTGCTGCCGGATGACGAGACCATTGACGCGCGTGCCGCCCGTCGAGTTGAGATCCACCACGACGAACTTGCCTCGCTGCGAACGGAGCTGCGCATGCGAACGGGAGACGTGAGGGTCATCCAGCACCAGCTGGTTGTCAAGCCGCCTCCCGATGCTGACGATCGACTGGGTGAGCGGGAAGTGGCGTTTGCCAGCCACGACCAGGAACGCGCCGGGCGGAGGCGCGTCGGTGGCCTGTCCCGGCGTTTCGATCAGGGCCGAGAAGGTCAGCGGATCACGGCTGTGCCATGAGATGGCCCGGATTTCTTTGGAGGCCAGCGTCGGATCGCTGGCCAGGGTGACGTGCGGCGGCTGGATCAGCTCCATGCCGTGCCGCGTGACGGCCTGGGCCAGGCCCTCGGCCAGCTCGGCCTGGGCCTGAGGTAGTTTGGAGGCGAAGAGGGCGATCTGTCCCGGGTGGAAGGTCAGCGTCACCTGGTCCGGGGCGAACGTGCGCCCGCTGGCGTCGCTGCGCGCCCCGCGCACCATCTCCTGCGCCAGGCGCCGCCCGACCTCGACCAGGGATTCCTGGTCGATGACCAGCTTTCCCATGGCCCGGTCGAGCACCTCGTGGACCGCCGCTTCCAGACCAGAAGTCTCCATATCTGCCTAAGCGGTGATTATATTCTTTCGGGAGCGCCAGGCCAACATGACCTTGGGCTATACTCCCAGTGTGACCCCCAGCGGGTTCGTGGAACTCGACCACACCGCCGACTGGGCGCTGCGGGCGCAGGGGACCGACCTGGCGGACCTGCTGGCGCAGGCTGCCGGAGGCATGCTCACCCTTGCCGGCGCAGTCCCTGTGCCCGGCCCGATGTCCGGCTCCCGCACCCTGACCCTCCGCGCCGCCGACCGGGAGACACTCCTGGTTCGCTGGTTGGAGGAGGTGCTGTTCCTGGTTGAATCCGAATCGCTCCTGCCACGCGAAATGCGCTTGAAGCTCGAAGGGCGATTCCTTCTCACGGCGCGGCTCGGCGTGTCGTCGGTCGCCCGGCTGGGGCGTGCCATCAAAGCCGTCACCTTCCATGACCTTCGTGTGGTCGACATCGCCGAGGGGCTGGAAGCGAAGCTGGTTTTCGACGTCTAGGCGGGCACCCGATGGTTCGCAAGCAGGATCTGCAGCGCACCGGGCCGGTCAGCTGGGAGGTCCCCACCTCCTTCCGGCCCGACATGCGCGTCCCCGTGCATCTGCTCGCAGACGAGCGGCTGTTGGATGCAGCCCTGGGGGACGAGTCGCTCACGCAGGCCGTCAATGCCTGCTCGCTTCCGGGCCTCGTCGGGCATGTCACCGTCATGCCGGACGTCCACCAGGGATACGGATTCCCGATCGGGGGCGTGGCCGCCGCCCGGATCTCGGATGGGGTCGTCTCGCCGGGCGCCATCGGCTACGACATCAACTGCGGCGTGCGCCTGCTCGCCAGCACGGTGGAGTTCGAGCAGGCCCGGGCCCATCTGGGCGACCTGGCGACCGCGCTCGACTCCCACTGCCCTTCCGGCGTTGGCACCAAAGGCAGCGTGCCGGTGACGTCCAAGGAGCTCGACCGGGTATGCCGGGAAGGTGCAGGCTGGGCGCTGAAGCACGGCTGGGCCTCGGCCGAGGATCTGGCCTGTACCGAGGAGCACGGACGCATCGAGGGAGCCGATCCCGACTGTGTCAGCCCGCGCGCCCGCGAACGCGGCCGCCCTCAGCTTGGCACGCTCGGCGCCGGGAACCACTTCGTGGAAGTGGATGTCGTCGAGCAAGTGTTCGACCCGCGCGCCGCTCAGGCCATGGGGCTGCGG
>DYJB01000170.1 GCA_020723365.1 Candidatus Aquidulcis sp.
GTCGGGGTGTCGGTGGCGAAGAACGGAAGGCTGGGGGGCTCATCGCCGGTCAGCCAGATCACGATCATGAACAAGCCGACGACAAGCAGGACGACGGCCAGCCCGCCCAGCAGCAGCGGGAGCATCCGCCCGCGCCGCCGGCGGTAGGCGTCGATCACATCCGCAGCGCGGTGTTCGGTCTCGGACATGGTGGCACCTCCCCTCACCCAGCCGGGGGTAACCCCGGCTCTCCGGCGGATTCAGTATAACCGATACACGCGCCGCGCCCGCCCAAGGCGCACGGGGCCTTGGCCCCGGGCCAGCGCCCGGCGTCCGAGTGCGGGAAGGTCACTCGCGAGAATGAAGTCTCCAACGCGAGCCCCCTGTCGTGATGCGGCCAGGGAGCGCGCCGGCGATCCGCTGCGCCTCCCGCGCGGGGCGACGAGGCTCCGCCCCTCACAGAGGATCCCCTTCAGCGGTATTCGGGCGTGGCCGGATCGGGACGACTCAGCGCGGCCAGTCGGCGATGAGGTAGGCGATCATCGGCTTGAGCGCCGGCGCCCAGCTAGCGTCATCGTGCCCGCCCGGGTAGACGGCATACTCGTGCGCAATCCCCAGGCCGTCGAGAAGCAGGTTGAGGTCCTGGGTGGCTTCACGCGCCCAGTCGTCCTCGCCGGCCAGCAGGTAGAGGCGCGCCGGCAGCGGTTCCCCGCGCCGGACGATGACCATCGGATCGTACTCCGGCCGCGCCGAGTTGACCGAGAGCGCCGGGCTGACGGCGCCCACAGCCTGGAAGACATCCGGGTTGTTGAGGCCGATCTCCAGCGACCACACCCCGCCGCGCGAGATGCCCGCAATGCCCCGGCGGTCCGGACGCGGTTCGGTTCGAAAGGCCCGGTCGATGAAGGACACCAGGCCCTCCACCAATTCCTCTTCGTAGGAGCCCCGGCCACCGTCCGTTGATCGAAAGAGGGGATCCGGGATGCGCGGCATCACCACCAGGAAGGGCGGCCACTCCCCACTCAACACGGCGCCGGCAACCACCAGATCGAGTCCCAGCGTCGACCAATGAGTCTCGTTGTAGGGATAGCCGTGCAGCAGGTAGAGGGCCGGGTAGGTCTCGTCCAGCAGCCCATGACACGGGGGGACGAAGACCCGCACGGGGATGTCCTTCTGCAGGATCGGCGACGGATAGGCCAGGCTTTCGACGGTGCCGAGCCGGGAGCGGCAGCCGGGGAGGGCCGTGGCCGTCGGTGAGGGCGCGGCAGACGGCGTCGGGTCCAGCGTGAGTGGAGGCTCGAGGGATGGCGGGATCGCCGCTATCGGCGTGGCGGGCACGGCGCAGCCGGCCAGGGCCAGGCAGGCGGCCATCCAACAGACGAGCACGCCCGCGCGCCCGGCGCGGCTCCGACGGGGACCACCCAAACCAGAAACCTCGCGCGGCAAAGAAAGCATGGCGCGCCAATCATACAGCATGCCCGCCGACGCAGGCCGGGACGGCGAAACCGGACTCCTGCACGTTATAATCCGGCCGATGAAGTACCTGGTGTGGACGGCCGGCTGTCAGATGAACGATGCCGACTCGACGCGCGTGGCTGCGGCGCTCGAGGGCCTGGGGTACCGCGCCGCTGCCTCGCCGGAGGAGGCGGACGTCGTCGTCCTCAACACGTGCGTCGTGCGCCAGAGCGCCGAGGACAAGGCCTACGGCTGGCTGACGTCGCTCCGGCCGCTCAAGCAGCGCCGCCCCGAGATGGTGGTCAACCTGATGGGCTGCCTGGTCGGCGTGCGCGAGGACCCTGCGCTGCGCCGCCGCTTCCCGTACGTGGACGTCTTCTCGCCTCCCTCGGATGTCCAGCCCCTGCTCGAGCACCTGCGCCGCGCCGACGGACGTGCGGCGCTCGATTCGGATCTTCTCCAGCGCAACGCGCTGCTGGACGGCGAATGGGTGCTGCCCGAGGCCGAGCGCGGCCGCCGCGTGGCCGCCCACGTCCCGATCGTGCTGGGCTGCTCGCATGCCTGCACCTTCTGCGTCATTCCCTACCGGCGCGGCGTCGAGCGCAGCCGCCCGGCCGAGGCCATCGAGTCCGACGTACGCGCCCTGGCCGCCCAGGGCGTGCGCGAGGTCACGCTGCTGGGCCAGATCGTCGACCGCTACGGCAAGGATCTCGAGGACGGGTCGACGCTGGCCGGGCTGCTGCGGCGGCTGCAGGCGGTCGAGGGCGTCGAACGCTTCCGCTTCCTCACCTCCCACCCCAATTGGATGACCGACGAGCTCCTCGACGCCGTGGGTGACCTGCCCGGGGCCTGCGAGCACTTCGAGGTCCCGGTGCAGTCGGGGGACGACGAGATCCTGGCGCAGATGAAGCGCGGCTACACCGCCGACGACTTTCGGCGCCTGGTCGAGCGCATCCGCTCCCGCTTCCCCCACGGATCGATCGCCACCGACATCATCGTCGGCTTCCCCGGTGAGAGCCAGGCGCAGTTCGAGCGAACGGCGGGCCTGCTGGCCGAGCTCCAGCTGGATGTGGCTCACCTGGCACGCTACTCCCCCCGGCCCGGCACCGTGGCGGCGCGCCGCATGACCGATGACGTGACGGCCGAGGAGAAGGAGCGGCGCTTCCGGGTCTTGGAGGAGCTGCAAGCCGGCGTGGCCGCCGGGATCAATGCCCGGCTGGTGGGCCAGGCGGTCGAGGTCCTGGTTGAAGATCGGGTGCGCGGCCGCTGGAAGGGACGCACGCGCACGAACAAGCTGGTGTTCTTCGAGGACGCCGGGGACTACCGCGGACGGCTCGTGCCGGTGCGGGTCGAGTGGGCCGGACCCTGGAGCCTGATCGGTCGGCTGGAATCCCATCCGGGTCCGTCCGAGCGCCCGGGCGCCTCTCCGTCCTGACCGATCGCGCGGGAACCCCGGCGCCCCGGCAAGCGTCCATAGGGGAGCCATACGGCGGCCTGCCGGGCGGCTTGACGCCTGGTGCGGGTCGCTGTAGCATGCCGCATGCCGGAAGCGAACGGCCTGGCGGAAGGCCGCCGGCGCACAAGGAGAGAGAGATGCAGACTCCGACGCCCACCCCCAATCGCGGCCCCATGATCTTCATCGCCATCGTCGGAGCCGGCGCGGTCCTGCTGCTGCTGGTGATCGGCGCCTGGCTGCTCCTGCGCGGGCCGTCCGGCCCCACGCCCGAGGAGCTGCAAGCCACGGGCGCAGCGCAGACCGTCGCCGCGCAGCTGACGCAGGTGGCGCTTGACCTGACTATGGCGCCCCCGCCGGCCACCAATACGCCGGCGCCGCCCACCGATACGCCACCGCCCCCGGTGACCAACACGCCGCAGACACCCACGGTCACGCCCACGTCGGCCTGCACCGATCAGGCCGCTTTCGTATCGGACGTCACCATTCCGGACAACACCAACATGACACCCGGCCAGGCGTTCACCAAGACCTGGCGGCTCAAGAACACCGGCACCTGCACCTGGACGTCGAGCTACGCGCTGGTGTTCGACTCGGGCAACGTCATGAGTGGCCCGACGGCGCAGAACCTGGCGGGCAGCGTCGGCCCGGGCGCCACGGTCGACCTGTCCGTCAACCTGATCGCCCCGGAATCGAACGGCACGCATCGCGGCAACTGGAAGCTGCGCAATGACAAGGGCACGATCTTTGGCCTGGGCGGCGGCGGCCCGTTCTACGTCCAGATCATCGTCGGCCCGACGGCGACCCCCGGCGTGACGGTCTACAAGGCCACTTCGTTCACCGTCCGCCAGACGTACGAAGCGGACCTCGACAACGGGAGCGAGACCGGCACCGGGTCGGACTTCTGGTACCACGCCGTTTCCGCCGCCGAGAAGTACATCGAGCCGAAGAACGGGGCCACGATGGTCAAGATGGGCAGTGTGCCCGAGTACAACGACTGCAAGAACGCCGCGCTCTCGGGCAGCGCCATCAACTTGAACACCTTCCCCGCCGGAAGCTGGATGTGCTACAAGACGAATGACGGCCGCTACGGCCGCTTCCAGCTCGACAGCTTCGGTGATCCCGGCGGGACGACGATGTACATCGACATGCGGACCTGGAACAAGTAGGCATCCGCACCCTGGTTGTCCGATCGAACTCCCCGGCCCGCCGCCGACCTGGCCGCGGGCCGGGGAGTTCGCGTGCAGGCGCCGACCGGCAGGCAGACCTCCCCATGCACCCACCCTCCCCGGCGTACCGACCGAGGCTTCAGGCTGTGCTGTCGCTCGGATTCGCGGCGCTGTTGGCAGCCTGCAACTACCCGGGGCCCGGCGCGCGTTCGCAGGCGGCCCCGCCCAAGAGCCCCACTTCACCGCCCTTGGCGATGCTGCCGACGGCGGAGAGCTCCACGTGCCTCGAGAGTCTGACGGTCCTGGCCGAGTCTGGCTACCTGGACGCCACGCCTGTCGAAGCCGGGCAGACGGTCGGGCGAGTGTGGCGCGTGCGCAATACGGGCGAGTGCACCTGGACCGACAGGTACGAGCTTGTGCCCGTGGAGGGTTTCTCCTTCGGCGTGAGTCCGATCCCGCTGGGCGCTACCGTCGCCCCGGGCCAGGAGACCGAATTGCGCCTGGCCGTCTTCGCGCCGGCGACCCCCGGGTTGTATGCCGGCGGCTGGGCCCTGCGCAGCCCCGCCGGCGCGCTGCTCGGGGCTGCCAGCCGACCGCTGCGCCTGCGACTTAACGTCAGTGCCCCGCTGGCCGATCCGACCCGCGCGGTCTACAACTTCGTCGAGCACGTGTGCGAGGCGCGCTGGGTGGCCGCTTCGCCGACGCGCGCCGGGCGCCTGCTGCCCTGCCCCGGCTATGACCGCGATGCCGGCGGGTCCGTCGCCCGCATCGACATCCCGCGCTTCTCCACCGGCGCCGCCGAAGACGAGCCGGGGCTGGCGATCCATCCTCCCCACGAGAACGACGGCCTGATCAGCGGCACGTATCCGCTTCTGACGATTGCGGCCGGTGACCAGTTCCGGGCGCTGCTCGGCTGCAGCGCCGGCCCCTCCGGCTGCCAGGCGCGCTATCAGCTCAACGTCCGCCAGGGCGAGGCGCTCTCCCCCATCGCCGAGTGGGTCATTGGCGAAGCCGACGGCGTGCGCAACATCGCCGTTGACCTGACCTTCCTGGCCGGCCAGAGCGTGTCCTTCGTCCTGGGAGTCGATGCCGATGGCCCGGGGACCTCGGATGCCACGCTCTGGATCCAGCCCCGGATCGTTCACTGACCTCGGACTCCCGCGACGCGAGGCCCCCGTGTCGACAATGGTCACCGGAAGATCCATCCCAGGTCAGACATGATGACGTCCTTCCTCGAGGGGCTGGCGGCCGGATACGGCATCGCCATTCCGGTCGGCGCCGTGGCGATCCTGATCGTCAACACATCTCTCGGCAGCGGGTTTCGACGCTGGTTCTCCGCCTCGGAAAGGCCTTGGTCCTCCCTCTTGATCAGGAGATCGTGAAGCTCCACAGCTTGGGAGTGAATGGTGAGTTGGTGCTGGTGCTCTTGCAGCGCAACCGCACCCGCTTCCCCAAGCAGGGCAAACGCAGACTGTCGGAGCGTGTCCCTGTAGTGCGCCAGCTTGATGCCGGTGGAGAGCTTGGCGGCATCGAGGCGCGAGTCCGAGAACAGGACAAGCTTCCTCGCGGGGCCTGGTGGCATTTGTCGAACTACCGCATCTCCAAGGAGCTGCATGATTCG
>DYJB01000171.1:0-956 GCA_020723365.1 Candidatus Aquidulcis sp.
GTGACGGTCAATCTGGGCGCGATTCCGGAAACCCTGATTGAAAGCGAGCTCTTCGGGCACGAGAAGGGCGCGTTTACCGGCGCAATCAGGCGAAAAAACGGGCGGTTCGAGCAGGCGTCGGGGGGGACGATATTTTTGGACGAGGTCGGCGACGCGCCGCTCCCGGTCCAGATCAAACTCCTTCGCGCCCTTCAGGAACGCGAGATCCAGCGCGTGGGCGGCGACGACGACGGCTTCCGTCCGCTCGAGCTGATCCTGGTGAGCCTGGCCGGATGCACAGCCATGGATGTGATTTCCATCCTGCAGAAGAAGCGCCAGCCGGTGACCGGCTTCGCCGTGCAGGCGGAGGGAGAACGCGCCGACGCGCACCCGCGCGTATTCACGCGCATTCGCCTGCACTACACCATCCGCGGACGCGGGGTCGATCCCGGTGCCGTGGCGCGCGCCATCGAGCTCTCCGAGACAAAGTACTGCCCGGCGCAGGCGATGCTGCGGCCGGGCGTGGTCATCGAGTCCACTTTCGAGGTGCAGGAAGCGGACGTCAGCGAACGTTGAAGTAGGAGTAGTGATACTGGATGCGGCCCTCGACCAGACCGAGCGTGTCATTGCCGTCGACGACCTTGCCGCGCTCCGAGGTCGCCGTCCACGTGTACTGCCGCGTCGGCCCGCTGCCGGACTTGCCGGTCACGGCGAACGTGGCATTGGGAAGCGCCTCCGACAGGAGGGTGCGGTACCACCCGGCAATCGCCTCACGGCCAATGATCGTGCGCTGGCCCGTGACATGGGCCGCGTTCTCCCGGTAGAGGCCTGAGATCAGTCCTGCATCCTTCTGGTTGATGCGCCCGACCAGCCGCTCCGGCATATCGGCCACGGGCGGGCCGGCCGGCCAGTCGAAGGCCGCGATCGCATCCCACAGATCGTGGAACGACGGGCGGGTCGAGAAGTCGTAGGCCCAG
>DYJB01000171.1:966-2327 GCA_020723365.1 Candidatus Aquidulcis sp.
CCGCCGTCAAGCCCATCGCCTTCGCCCGCACGAGGAAGCGCTCGCCCTCGCCCGCCGTTGGCCGCCATCCGCCATGCGAGTAGGTAGGCCCGGTGGGGATGATCGGGCGAGCGGGTTGAAGCGCCAGGTACTGCTGGACACAGCGCTCGAGCTGCTCTTCGACATTGTGGGCCTGCTCAAAGTAGACCTGCGGCATGGCCAGGTCGCACTGCTCGAGGAACGCGGAGAACGGGAAGTCCGGATGCGTGCGCGGGAAGCGGTATGTGCTGAGGGCGATCGGCATGCTGCCCAGTCCGGCGCGCAACGCCGTCATGTAGCGCCGGGCGGCGCCGGCCTTGCCGGGCTTCTTGTACTCGATCTCGGCGTCGACGACGAATCCGTCGATCCCCAGGCTGACGGCCCGCTGCACGGCCAGGTTGGCCTCGGCCTCCGGGTAGTCCCCGCGCACGTACTGCCAGCCCCACACCGACAGGCCGGCCTGCTTGAGGGCCACGAGAACAGGGGGGATCCAGTCGACTTTCGTCTTCGGATCGATGTTGTAGGGCCACGAGCCGCCATCGGCGATCTTGATCAGCACGTGCGAAGTGTTCGACTTCACCAGGCGGGCGGTTATGGCGGCCGGCGAGCCCCCATCGCACTTGGGGATCTGCCACATGTAGTGTCCCTTGCCGAGCAGTGTCATCGCTCCCCGCCTCCTCGTGCCCCCCGCCGGCCGGGCGCCTTCAGGTCGGCCGCCCGCTGCAGCGCCTGCTGACCGAAGCGTTCGCGGATGGTGTCCACGGCCTGCATCAAGCGCGCATCCTCTTCCCAGCCCCGGTCAAACAGGTGCAGCTGGCGCACCGGTGCGCCCAGCCCGCTCACTCCGACCCCGATGAGGCGCACCGGCCGACCGGTGGACCAGGTTGCTTCCAGCAGCCCTTCGGCCGCATGGTAGATCTCCTTCTCCTGATCGGTCGCCTGCGCCAGCCGTGTCTGCCGGCTCAGCGTGGTGAAATCGGACCAGCGCAGCTTCAGGCGCACGGTCGAGCCCGCCACACCGGACTGTCGCAGACGGTGCCCGACTTCTTCCGACAGGCCGAGCAAGGTCCGGCGGAGTTCCTTTCCATCCCGAACATCGGTGGCGAAAGTGGTTTCGGCGGACATCGACTTCGGCTCGCAGGTGTCGAGGACGGGCTGGTTGTCCTCTCCACGCGCCCTAGATGCAAGTTCCAGGCCGTGGTCGCCGAGGGCCTGCGCCAGGACAGCCGGCGCCATGCTCGCCAGGTCTCCAATCGTGCGCACTCCCAGCGGCTCCAACCGCAGGCGCGTCTTCGGACCTACCCCCCATAGCATGCCCGCGGGCAGCGGCGCCCTCATGGCCT
>DYJB01000171.1:2337-2559 GCA_020723365.1 Candidatus Aquidulcis sp.
CCAGGAAGGCGGCCTCCTCTCCCGGCGGGACGACCACCAGGCCGTTGGGCTTCCCCACCTCGGTGGCGATCTTGGCCACGAGACGGTTTCCGGCCACACCCCAGGAGGTCGGCAGCCGAAGCTCACGGCGGATCCGCGCCTGGAGCAAGGCAGCCACCGCTTGCGCCGGGCGCGGGTCGTCCGAGACGTCCAGAAAGGCCTCGTCGATCGACACCTGTTCAA
>DYJB01000171.1:2569-5672 GCA_020723365.1 Candidatus Aquidulcis sp.
CCTCGCGCAGGATGGCCATCACGAGGTCGGAGGTCTCACCGTACACGCCATGCCGGGGAGGCACGATCGTGAGATCCGGGCACAGGCGAAGGGCGCGCGCCGTCGGCATGGCCGATCGGATACCGAAGGCGCGGGCCGGATAGGAAGCGGAAGCGACGACGCCCCTCTGGTCCGGGCGGCCGGCGACGACAAAGGCCGTGCCCGCCAGCGATGGCTGCTGGAGTTCCTCAACGGAACAGAAGAATGCATCGAGGTCAACGTGCAGGATGCGTCGCATGCTGCCCTTCACGGTTGACAGCCCCCGGAACGCCGGTACAATCGGCACCACCCCCTACCTGGAGCGCGCCGTGCGGACCTGCTCGCTGTGCAATGCTCAATCGCCGGATGGCACCGACATCTGCCGGCAGTGCGGTGCGGACCTCGCCCAACATTCGGAAACGGCCGTGGCGCTGGCCACGCTGCGCGCCAATCCGCGCGTCCGCCGCATCCGGGTCATCGTGGCCCACGATGCCTGCCCTGCCTGCCGCAAGGCTGAGAAGGATCACTCCAAGGATGAAGCCCCCGGCCTGCCGGTGCCTGGCTGCTCTTCGCCAAGCGGCTGCCGGTGCTGGTATGAGCCTGCCCTTTCGGAGATCTACCCCTAGCGGGCACCACCCAGGCGCCGCTCCACGCCACGTGCTCTAGCAGGCTGGGCGGATTCATCCCGACCTCGTCTCCAACCTCCTCCCCTTGCCCCTCCCCATCCACGGGCAAGCTCCCTCGGCCGAAGTGATATTGAGGGTGAAGGGTTGGTTTCCCCGGCGCTGAGGCGGGATGTTCGTCCTTCCGCTTCCCCATGGCGGCCACAATGCAGCCTGATCGTGCGCCGGAGGATCTCGTCGGCCTGACCGTCAGCCCGACCCGGCCCCCTCTCGACGTCGAGGCGCGGTCATCCCCGCACCAGCTTCTTCGACGCCCGCCCAGATTGCGGCACCTGATGGTGCGCCGGCGGGACCGTCGGCGGGGATCTCCCCAGGAGCTCGCTGCCTGCCGGCAGGCTTTGGAGGACTGTCCCTGCCGGCCTGGACCGATAGATCAGTCGCGGCCAGCAGGCGAGCCGCCTTCGATGCAGGCGCGCACGAAAGCCAGCGCTTCCTCCTTCGTCGTCACCCCGCCCTCCGCTTGCGCCTCGCGCAGGCGCTCCAACAACTCGCCGACGGCAGGGCCGGGGGCAAGGCTCAGCGCGCGCATGACATCGTCACCGTCGAGGAGGCGGGGCGGGTTGACGACCCGGCTCTCCTGCTCGAAGGCCGCCTCCAGCAGGCTGCGGGCGACACCTACACGACCCGCCCACTCGGCCTGAGGCGGGGGGGAGGCGTACTTGCCCAGCAGGTCCGCCAGAGAAAGCAAGACGACCGCAACGCCCGCCGGGCCGCTGTGGCGGAAGAACCGGTAGGCGGCGCGCGGCGTGACTGCCGCCGCGGCCTGCAGCGTCTCAGGCCGCATGTGGTTCCGCACAACGAGGGACACGAACTCCGCCTCTTCTGCACTCAACCTGAGCCGGCGCGCACAGGCGGCGGCGAGGCCGGCGCCGTGTTCGTCGTGCCGAAGGAAACGCAGCCGCCCGTCCTGGGCAAGGTCTCCCGTGTCCGGCTTCCCGGCATCGTGAAGCGCGGCGGCCAAGAAAAGCAGCTGACGGCGGGAGTGGCCCGAGGACACCTCCTGCCGCACGTAGCCGTCCAGCGCCTCCCGGAACCGGCCTAAACGCAGCGAGGCCTCCCCCAACGTCAGGTCGGCGACCTTGTCCTCGCCCGGCAGCGGCTCCAGCGCCCAGAGCAGATCGCCGAGCCGGTCGACGACCGAGAGGGTGTGGTCGAGGCCGCGGAACGCGTGCGGAGCCGGCTGCGCCAGTCCCCGCAGCGGCTCGAGCTCCGGCAGCACCGCTGTGAGCAGCCCCAGGTGATCGAGCAGCCGCAGCAGCCGTCCGGGCCGGGGCGCCTGCAGCATGCGCATCAACTCATCGCGTGTCCGTTCGGCAGAGACAGCCGCCAGGTGATCGCGGGCCCGACGGACCTGGCCCAGCGTTGCCGCTTCGATTTGGAGTTCGAGGCTGACCGCCAGCCGTACGGCGCGCAGCGCCCGCAGCGGGTCATCCCGGATCGCCGTCGGGCCGGCGAGGCGCAGGACCCGATCGCGCAGATCCTGGAGCCCGCCCGTCGGGTCGAGCACACGTTCGGGGGCGTCGAGGGCCACGGCCATGGCATTGATGGTGAAATCCCGGCGGCGCAGATCCGCTTCGAGATCACCGCCGCGCAGACGGGCGAAATCGATCGTGCGCGGCCCGCCCGCAGAAACCAGCAGCACGCGGCCGGTGTCGCGTTCATCGTCCAGTTCGTAGTAGGCGCCGCCCAGGCGGTCGGCAGCCAGCCGCGCCACGCGCCGCGCCTCCCCGTCGACAGCGAAGTCGAGGTCGACAACCGGACGACCCAGGATCGCGTCGCGCACCGCCCCGCCAACCAGCCATAGCGCCGGCAGGCCGGGCAGGCGCGCGGTCAACTCCGCGGCGAGGTCCGGGAGCAGGCTGCGGGACGACATCGCGGCGATCTCAGGCGTGCAGGAACTTGTCGGGCTGGACGACGCCGATGAAGGGGAGATTGCGGTAGTACTCGTCGAGGTCCAGGCCGTACCCGAAGACGAACTTATTCGGGATGACGAACCCGCAGTAGTCGACGGGGACTTCGGCCTCGCGCCGTTCGGCCTTGTCGAGCAGCGTGCAGACCTTGAGGCTGGCCGGGCGGCGGGCGCTCAGCAGCTCGAGCACCGATCCAATGGTGTGCCCGCTGTCGATGATGTCCTCCACCAGCAGGACGTTGCGGCCCTCCACCGACGATCCGAGGTCCAGCCCGATGCGCACTTGCCCGGTCGTCTGGCGCGCCCCGGCGCCGTAGGATGAGATGGCCATGAAGTCGACGGTGTGCGGGACGGTGATGGAGCGCATCAAATCGGTGAGGAACATCACGCCGCCGCGCAGGATGCACACCAGCATCAGGTCCTGGCCGGCGTAGTCGCGGCTGATCTCGGCCCCCAGCTCGCGGATGCGCGCCTGCAGGCGATCCTCCGGGAT
>DYJB01000172.1:0-221 GCA_020723365.1 Candidatus Aquidulcis sp.
ACTCATGCCTGTACGTCGCCTCCAGAGCGGCTGGCGACTCTTCCGCCACATGGACCTGCACGCGGGTGTACGGTGGAAGCATAGCGTAAAGATGGAGGGCCAGGGAGGGCGGCCTGGCGGGAGCGCGCGCCAGGCTCCATCCTTCAGCGGCCTTCCGGGGCTTGACAGGTCGGCGGCTGGGCAGTACCCTTTCTGCAACATCTTGCATCAACAAGGAGTTG
>DYJB01000172.1:231-5638 GCA_020723365.1 Candidatus Aquidulcis sp.
GGCGAACGGCTGACCTCCGAACTGCGCCGGGCCGGCTACCGGGTGACCGCCCAGCGGGCGGTGATCCTTGAATCGGTCGCCCACGCCGGCGGTCACCGCTCCGCGCAGCAGGTCTACGACGATGCCCGCCGGCGCCTGCCGGGGCTCAACCCGGCGACCGTGTACCGCACGCTGGAGACGCTGCACAGCGCCGGACTTGTCGACCTCTATGCCAACGGCGGCCACTCGCTGCGCTTCTCGCTGCGTGACGCCGAGCATCCCCACGCCCATCTGGTGTGCAGCTCGTGCGGGCGTGAGCTTGAACTCGACCCGCGCCTGGTATCTTCCTTCGGCGAGACCGTCGAGCGGCGGACTGGCTTCCGGATTGACGCCCACCATCTGACGCTTCGCGGCGCCTGCTCGCGCTGCTCATCGGATTGATTCGCACGCCCAAGGGACGGATCTCATGTTCCTTCGACCTGCTCCTATGCACATTCCGGACGGCTTTCTCTCGACGCTGGTTGCGATCATCTTCTGGGTGTCCTCGATCGTGGGCCTGGCGTACGCCCTGCGGCGCACCGGCAAGGACCTCGGTGAGCGGCAGGTGCCGCTGATGGGGGTCCTGGCGGCCGCCATCTTCGCCGGCCAGATGCTCAACTTCAGCGTCACGGGTGGCACGTCCGGCCACTTGCTGGGCGCGGCGCTCGCCACGATCCTGGTCGGCCCCTGGCCGGCGGTGGTCGTGATGACGACCGTCGTCAGCGTTCAGGCGCTGGTCTTCCAGGACGGAGGCCTGCTGGCGCTCGGGGCCAACCTGTTCAACATGGCGATCATCGGCGTGGCCGTGTCCTACTTCGTCTATGCCAGCTTGCGCCGGATGACGCGCGGCGCCTCCTGGGGTTTGTTCGCCAGCGGGTTCGCCGCCGCCTGGTCCTCGATCTTCATCGCCTCGCTGGCTGCCGCGCTTCAGCTGGCGCTCTCGGGCACCACACCGGCCAATCTCGCCGTTCCCGCCATGGGTGGGATCCACGCGCTGATCGGCGTCGGCGAGGGGCTGATCACCGTCGGCGCCCTGGCCTTCCTCTATGCCACCCGGCGCGAGATGGTCGGCGCCGCGCCTGCTGCCGCCAAGGGCGGCCGGGGTGTGTGGGCTCTGGGGCTGGGGATCGCACTGCTGCTTAGCGTGCTCTCGCCGCTGGCGTCCGCCCATCCGGATGGGCTCGAGTGGGTCGCCGAGCAGGAGGGCTTCCTCGAAGCCGCCCGCACCCCGTTGTTCAACCTCATCCCGGACTACGTCCTCCCTGGCGTTTCGAATGAAGCGCTGGCCACGATCCTGGCCGGCATCCTGGGCACGTTGATCGTCTTCGGCGTCGTCGTTGCTGTCGCTTATCTTCGCCGGAGCGGGAAGCCCGCCGCTTGAAAGCCTGCTGCGCGCGAACCCCCGGGCCCTGCTCGGAGCGGTGGTGCGCCCTGGACGTCCGCTAGTGCATATCCACTTTCTCGACCCCTACCGACCCCTGGCCAGCCCTGTCCACGATCTCGACGGACGGGTCAAGTTCATCCTGGCCGTGGCGTTCATCCTGACCGTCTCGCTCACGCCGTTCGGCGCCTGGCCGGTGTACCTGTTGCTGTGGTCGATCGCGCTCTCGGCCGAGATTCTCTCGGGTCTGGGCGTCGGCTACGTCCTGCGCCGCGCCGCCCTGGCGCTTCCGTTCGTCCTGGCGGCCATTCCGCTGGCGTTCACCACGCCGGGCACCCCGTGGCTCGAGTTCCCGCTCGGCCCCTGGCAGCTGACGCTCACCCTCGACGGCCTGCTGCGCTTCGCCAACGTGGCGGTCAAGTCGTGGCTCTCGGTGCAGGCGGCGATCGTGCTGGCCTCCTCGACCGAGTTCCGGGACCTGCTGTTGGCGATGCGCGCCGTGCGCATCCCCCGGCTGCTGGTGGCCATGTTCGGCCTGATGTGGCGCTACCTGTTTGTCCTGGTCGATGAGGCCGTGCGCCTGATGCGTGCCCGCTCCGCCCGATCCGGGATCGCCCGGCGGCCTGCGGACGCGCCCGGTCGCCGCCCCGGCGGTTCCCTGGCCTGGCGCGCGAAAGTCGCCGGCGGCATGGCCGGCAACCTGTTTCTGCGCGCCGTCGACCGCAGCGATCGCATCTACGTCGCCATGCTGTCGCGCGGCTATGACGGCGAAGTTCGCTCGTTCGCCACGCAGCCCGTTCCCCCCGGGGCGCGGGTCACGCTGTGGATCGGCCTGGCCCTGCTCGGCCTGCTGTGGCTGGGCGGAATCCTGGTCTGGGGGTAGCGCGTGCACCACTCGATTGAGGTGAAGGATCTGACGTTCTCCTACCCGGACGGCCACCCTGCGCTGCGCGGCGTCTCCTTCAGCATCGCGGCGGGCGAGAAGGTGGCGCTCGTCGGTCCCAACCGGGCCGGCAAGTCCACGCTGCTGCTGCACCTGAACGGCATCCTGCGCGGCCAGGGAGCGATCGCCGTCTGCGGCCAACCGCTCTCCGAGGCGACGCTGGGCGCCATCCGCTCCGCCGTCGGGATGGTCTTCCAGGACCCGGATGACCAGCTCTTCTCGCTCACCGTCTTCGACGATGTCGCTTTCGGGCCGGTGTACCAGGGATTGCCGGAAGCGGAGGTGCGAGGCCGCGTCGAGCGGGCGCTGGCGGAGGTCGGGATGTCCGATCGGGCCACGCGCGTCTCCCACCACCTCAGCGGCGGAGAGAAGAAGCGCATCGCCATCGCCACCGTGCTCTCGATGCAGCCGGAGATCCTGGCGCTGGACGAGCCGACGTCCGGATTGGATCCGCGGGCGCGCCGGGGCCTGATCCGCCTGCTGGGCGAACTCCCGATGACGATGCTCGTCTCGACCCACGATCTGCGCATGGTGCGCGAGCTGCTGCCGCGCACGATCATCCTCGACGGCGGGTTGATCGTCGCCGACGGGCCGACGGCGGAGCTCCTGAGAGATCCCGACCTGCTCCACGCCCACGGGCTGGAGTTGCCTTGACCCACGCACTGACTCACATGCTGTCCGGCGCACGCGGCCGCCTGCTGATGGCAGCCGTCTTCGTCCTCAGCAGCGCCTGGATCGTCGCCACGCGGCCGGCCGACGGCGCCGTGACCGGAGGAGCCATCCCCAGCCCGCGTGCAGGCTTCGCTGCGCCGGAGATCGAGCTCGAAAGCCTGGAAGGCGGGCGTGTTCGCCTGGCGGATCTGCGCGGCCAGGTCGTGGTCCTCAACGTCTGGGCTTCGTGGTGCCCTCCGTGCCGGGCGGAAATGCCGGCGCTGCAAGCCTTGCAGGAGCAGCGCGGCGGTGACGGCGTCGTCGTCCTGGGGATCAACAGCACCATCCAGGACAGCGAGCAGGCCGTGCGGGACTTCGCGTCCGAGTACGCTTTGACGTTTCCCATCGGACTCGATCGGGACGGCCAGGCGACGCGCCTGTACCAGGTGCGGGCGCTGCCTTCGACGTTCTTCATCGACCGCCAGGGCATCATCCGCCGGGTCGTCGTCGGCGGCCCGCTGGACCCCTCCGTCCTGGAGACGACCGTGCTCGAACTCCTCGGGGAGGGGGACTGATGCTGCCCGTGCTGCAGATCGGACCGGCGGCGGTCCAGCTGCCAGGGCTTCTGCTCCTAGCAGGCGTCTGGATCGGCAGTCTGCTGGCCGAGCGCCAGGCGCGGCGCCTTGGGATGGCGGGCGACGGCGTTGAGCGACTGATCCTGGTGGCGCTCGTATCGGGGGTTGTCGCCGCTCGGCTCGGCTACGCCGCATCGTACCCCGAGGTCTACCTGAGCCGTCCGGTGGGCCTCCTCGCCCTGACGCCGTTCACGCTGGCGCCCGACGTGGGGGTTGCGGCGGGATTGATCGCGGCCTGGATCTACGGTCAGCGCAAGCAGCTGCCGCTGTGGCCGACGCTCGACGCGCTGGCGGCCGGCCTCGCCGCCTTCGCCGTCTGCCTGGCGCTTGCCCATCTGGCGTCGGGCGAGGCGTTCGGCGCGCCGGCCGATGTCCCCTGGACGATCGAGCTGTGGGGCGCCCGCCGTCATCCGACCCAGGCCTACGAACTGCTCGCATCCGCAGCGATCTTCCTTCTACTCCTGCGCCTCGAGGCTGGCCGGCCTTTCCCAGGCTTCGCCTTCGGCGTCTTCCTGGCGCTGACGGCGGGCGCCCGGCTGGTGATCGAGGCCTGGCGCGGCGACAGCGTCGTGTGGTTCGAGTCGCTCAGGGCGGCGCAGATCGTCAGCCTGGCCGTCCTGCTGGGCGCGCTGGCGCTCTTGCGCCGGCTGGCAGGAGCCTCAACTCGCCCGGGCAGTTGACTCCCCGGAGCCTCCGTTCCCACCTGCCCGGATCTGCGGCGTTTCGTCCGCGTACCCGCGGCGCGCAAGCCCATGCAAGCTTCGCCATCGCACCTTCCGCCAACGTCTTTCCCCGGTGGTTGCGCGGGCGCGACCTGCGTCCGGTGCGAGAAGGAACTGCAGCCGCTCTCACGAGGGGGTAGGTCAAGGGTGAGGGGGCGACAGTCCCCGACCGATCCTTTCAAACCGCCGTCGGCGAAGGAGAATCCGGGCACGCTGCGTGGAAGAGTCCGATGCGTCCGCAGGCCGGAGGGCGGGCCCCCTTCTGGCGCGTCAGACCACGGCGTCGCCGCCGGCGACGCCAGGAGGGTTGACGCCGGGCGCCGGCCGTCCTCGGAGGCGCGACATCTCGCCAGCCGCACCTGTATTGCCCTTCATGAACACCATGGTGGGCCGTTGAAGCCTTTCCTGCTCACGCTGGTCCTGGGCTCGCTCTTCGCCACGTTGGGCGAGTTCCTCTTCTGTGTCCTCGTTCGCCAGAGCGTGACGGATTACCTGTTCACGTTGGCAGCCTACCCGGTCATCCTGGCGCTGGCCTACGGACCGCTGCGCTGGATTGAACGGCACGTGCCCGGGCCGCTGGCCGCCGACGTCGGCGTCTATGCCTTCGCCGGCCTGGCCGGCCTGGCGATCGAATGGTTCATCATCGGCAATTCGCCCTGGGCGAACCCGGACGCCAATGATCTGGGGATGTTCGCCTACTGGGCGACGGTGCTGGCCATGCCGCGGCTCCTGCTTGACCGGCGCGACTACCTGCGCCCCGTGCGCCGCGCCGCAGCCGTCGCCTTCGCCGCATTCGGCGCAGGCGCGCTGTGGATCGGCCTGCTGACGCCCCAGGCTCTGCGGCTGTTCGTGCTGGTGTGGGTGGTGGTAATCGGCTACGCCGGCATGAACCTGTTCTTCCTGCGGGCCTTTGTCCTGACCTCCAGGCACTCGCCGGAACAAGGGCTGCCGGCAGGGTGGGAGGGCGCGGTATGAACGGCGCCGACGCTGTCCATCCCCGGCGCCGGATCGCCAGCGTGCTGCTGGGCTTGAGCGCGTTGCTGCCGCTCCCCGGCCT
>DYJB01000173.1 GCA_020723365.1 Candidatus Aquidulcis sp.
TGTTGATCGAGGCCGACGGCGCCCGCGGGCGCTCGCTGAAGGCGCCCGCCTCGCACGAGCCCGTGATTCCGCCCTTCGCCGACCTGGTTGTCCCGGTCGCCGGCCTGGACGCCGTCGGGATGCCGCTGGAGGACGCCTGGGTGCACCGCGCCGAGCGCGCCGCAGGGCTGCTGATGCTGCGCCCCGGCACGCCGGTGGAGGTGGAGCACGTCGCTTCCCTGCTCGGCTCGCCAGAGGGCGGCCTGCAGGGCATCCCGCCCGGAGCGGAAGTGCGCATCCTGCTGAACAAGGCCGACACGCCGGAGCGGCTGGAAGCGGGGCGATCCATCGCCCGCTTCGTGATGGCCAATGCGCGTATCCAGGCCGCCGTTGTCGCTGCGGTGCATCAAGACCTCCCCGTCAAGGAAGTCTATGGCCGCGTGGCGGGCATCGTCCTGGCGGCCGGGGCCTCCCGGCGGCTTCAGCAACCGAAGCAGCTGGTTCGATGGCGCGGCAAGCCGCTCGTCTGGCATGCCGCCTGGGCGGCGCTTGAGGCTGGGCTGTCGCCGGTGGTTGTCGTCGGCGGGTGCGAGGGCGAGGGCGTGCGCTCGGCGCTCAAAGACCTGCCGGTGCTCTACGTCGCCAATCCGGACTGGGACCTGGGCCAGAGCACGTCCGTTCGCGTCGGGTTGCAGGCGTGCGGCCCGGGCGTGGAAGCTGCCGCCTTCCTGCTGGCGGACACGCCCTTCGTTACGGACCGGCTGCTTCGGGCGCTGGTCACCGAATACCGCCGTACGCTGACACCCATCGTCGCCCCGCGCGTCAACGACCGCTGGGCCAACCCGGTGCTCTTCGATCGCTCGACCTTCCCGGCGCTGGTTGAACTGCAGGGCGACAAAGGCGGGCGGGCCATCTTCGACCGCTTCCGCATCGCCGGGATCCATTGGGATGAGTCGATCACCATCGACGTCGACACGCCGGAAGACCTGGTGCGACTGCGCACCATGGAGTAGGGCGGCGTCGGCGGACCGGCTCAGGGGGCGGCGGTCCCCGGGACGACCCGCGTGCCGCGATTGATCCTTCTCAACAAACCCTTCGGCGTGCTGTGCAGCTACACCGACCCGGGCGGGCGGCGCACGCTCGCCGACCTGGCGCCCATCCCGGGCGTGTACCCCGCAGGACGCCTGGACTTCGACAGCGAGGGACTGGTGCTGCTGACGGACGCCGGCTGGCTCCAGGCGCGCATCAGCGATCCGCAGCACAAGCTGGCGAAGGTGTACTGGGTCCAGGTGGAAGGTGACGTGCAGGCGTCAGCGCTGGAGAGGCTGAGCGCGGGGGTGGAATTGAAGGACGGGTGGACACGGCCGGCGGAGGCCGTGGTGATGGCGGCGCCGGAGCTATGGCCCAGGGATCCACCTGTTCGCTTCCGCCGCCTCATTCCCACGACATGGTTGAGGCTGACGCTGCGGGAGGGGAAGAAGCGCCAGGCCCGGCGCATGACCGCCGCCGTAGGTCATCCCACGCTGCGGCTGGTCCGCGTGGCGATCGGTGAGTGGGAGCTGGGCGACCTCCTGCCCGGGCAATGGAGAGAGGTCCCGGCGCCGCCGCCGCCCACGGCCGGGCGATCCGCGGGGCGCGTGCTATAATCGCCCCGATCACAGGTTCGAAGGACGCGCTCCCGATGACCCGGCACAGCCCGACGAACGTCAATGCGATGCTCCCTGGGGCGGCGGGTCGTCGGTCAGCCTGAAGCGAACGACGCAGCCATGACCGCCGCCCGAGGATGCTGACCGGGCGGCGCGTTTCATATCGGCGGAGGGTGTATGTACAAGAGCATCTCCTGCGGTGACCTGCGGGCTGCCCACGTCGGTCAGACGGTGACGCTGGCCGGTTGGGTCCACCGGCGGCGCGATCACGGTGGCGTGGCTTTCCTCGACCTGCGCGATCGGGCCGGGGTGGTGCAGGTGGTCGCCAATCCCGAGACCTCCCCCCAGGCGCACGCCTCCGCCGAGGCGGCGCGCCCGGAATGGGTGCTGCAGGTGGAGGGCGTGGTGCGCCGGCGGCCCGCCGGCATGGAGAATGCGCACCTCCCGACGGGCGAGGTCGAGGTGGAGGCGCGCAGCGTTCGGGTCCTCAATGCCGCCCGCACGCCTCCTTTCCCGATCAACGAGGAGACCGAGGTCGAGGAGATGACGCGGCTGAAGTACCGCTACCTCGACCTGCGCCGCGAGCGCATGCGCGGGAACATCGAGCTGCGCTATCGCATGGTCAAGTTCATCCGCGACTACCTGGATGCCCGCGGCTTCTGGGAAATCGAGACACCGATCCTGTTCAAGACCACCCCGGAGGGCGCCCGCGACTACCTGGTGCCGTCACGGGTATACCCGGGAGAGGTCTACGCCCTGCCGCAGTCGCCGCAGCAGCTCAAGCAGCTGCTGATGGTCGCCGGAGTCGAGCGCTACTTTCAGATCGCACGCTGTTTCCGCGATGAGGACCAGCGCGGCGATCGCCAGCCCGAGTTCACGCAGCTTGACCTGGAGATGTCGTTCATTGAGCGCGAGGACATCATGGAGCTGGCGGAGGGGCTCTTCACGGCCCTGGTGGAAGCGCTGGTCCCGGGCAAGCGGCTGCTGCACAAACCCTGGCCGCGCTTCACCTACGCCGAGGCCATGGAACGCTTCGGCAAGGACAATCCGGACATCCGCTTCGGCCTGGAGCTGAAGGACATCTCGGACATGGCCGCCGGGTGCGGCTTCCAGGTGTTTGAGAAGGCCGTCGCCTCGGGCGGCGCCGTGCGCGGCCTGAACGCCAAGGGCTGCGGCAGCTACAGCCGCAAGGAGATCGACGAGCTGACGCAATACGTCTCGGGCTTCGGTGCCCGGGGTCTGGCCTACCTGGCCGTGGAGGCGTCGGGCGAACATCGCTCGACCTTCGCCAAGTTCCTGACGCCGGAGTGGACGGCCGGCCTCTTGAAGCGGATGCAGGCCGAGCCGGGCGATCTGCTGCTGTTCGTGGCCGACAAACCCTCCGTGGTCTTCGAGGCGCTGGGGCGCCTGCGCGCCCACCTGGGGGACCGGCTGAACCTGCGCGACCCGAACGTGCTGGCGTTCTGCTGGGTGATCGACTTCCCCTACGTCACCTGGAATGCCGACGAAAAGCGCTGGGACCCGAGCCACCACCTGTTCACTTCGCCCGTCCCGGCCGATGTCCCGCTGCTCGACTCCGACCCGGGCGCGGCCCGCGGTCAGCAGTACGACATGGTGCTCAACGACTACGAGGTGGGCGGCGGCAGCATCCGCATCCACGACCGCGCCTTGCAGGAGAAGGTCTTCGAACTGATCGGCCTGGACCATGATGTTGCCCAGGAACGTTTCGGGCACATGCTTGAGGCATTCGAGTACGGCACCCCGCCGCATGGCGGCATCGCCCCGGGGATCGACCGGCTGTGCATGATTCTGGCGGGCGAGCCCAACATCCGCGAGGTGATCGCCTTCCCCAAGAACCAGGCGGCGCGCGACGTAATGGCCGGCGCGCCCAGCCCGGTCGAACCAGGGCAGCTGCGGGAGCTGCACCTGAAGGTGCAGGACTGAAGGGGTCCGGCGGGGCCATCGCCCCGCCGGAATGCTCTCCTGTCGGCGCGAGGCCCGCGTGAGCATCATGGGCGACGTGCAGCCCTGGGACGAGATCTTCCGCCGCGAAGGGCGCGTGTACGAAGCGCCGGCGCTGATCATGCCCGAGATCGCCGAACGCCTGCGTCGGCAAGGGTGCCGCCGGGTCCTCGATCTTGGCTGCGGGAGCGGTCGCCATGTCGTCTACCTGGCGCAGCAAGGCTTCCGCATGACGGGCCTGGACAACTCCCCGACGGCCCTGAGCCTGACCCGCGAGTGGGCCCTAGACGAAGGCCTTGCGGCCAGCCTGGTGCGGTCCGACATGCGCCTTCCGCTCCCGGTTGCCAGCGCGGCCTTCGACGCACTTGTCAGCACTCAGGTGATCCACCACGCCCTCCTTGCCACGGTCCGACGGACGGCGGCCGAGATCGGCCGGGTGGTGCGCCCGGGCGGGATGCTCTTCATCACAGTGCCTCTCGAGCCGGATCCTGAAGATGAGTTCGAGGCGATCGAGGCCCGGACGCTGGTTCCGGTCACAGGCTCCGAAAGGGGCCTGCCGCACCACTTCTTCACGCCGGACGAGCTGCGCTCGATCCTGCCGGCCTTCCGCTTTCTCGAGGAGCGCGTCCTTGGGGAGCGGATCCTGGCGCTCGTGGGAGTGCGGATCTGAATCCCGGAGGCGGGCGGCCGAGGGGATGCCAGCCCTTGACGCCCGCCATTGTCAACCCTCCGGGATCGTGGTATGAATTGGACTGTCCCTGCTGTGCTCGTGATGTTGCACTACGTTCTGAGCCAACACCTACGATAAGGGTTCTGAGATCACCGGGGGGACGCGTTAGGCTTCGGCCAAGGCGGAGCTCTGGAGCCGGAACCCGCCTGCGAAAGCAGGTTCAGAACCAGCAGCACACGGCATGGCGGGGCCATTTCTCTCCCGGCGCTGGCCGGAGCGGGCCGTCCGGGCCCGCTTTCGCTTCCCGGGCCCCCACGCGTTGGCTTGCACCCCCCTCCATTGTCAGGTAAACTCGACAGAACAAGTGCCCTTTGGTAGGACCATGCCAGACGACCGAGGCCGGGCGCTGCAGGACGCAGTCGCCAAGATCAAGAAGCAGTACGGTGACGGGGCGGTGATGCGCCTGGGCGAGGCGTCGCACCTGGTGGTGGAGACGATTCCGACGGGATCGCTGTCGTTGGATCTGGCGCTGGGGGTGGGGGGCATCCCGCGCGGGCGGGTGACGGAGATCTACGGGCCGGAGTCGTCGGGCAAGACGACGCTGTGCCAGCACATTGTGGCCGAAGCGCAGCGGCTGGGCGGGGTGTGCGCCTACATCGACATGGAGCATGCGCTCGATCCGGCCTATGCGGAGAAATGCGGGGTGCAGGTGGAGAACCTGTACATCTCGCAGCCGGACACGGGGGAGCAGGCGCTGGAGATCGCCGAGACGCTGGTGCGGTCGGGGGCGGTGGACGTGGTGGTGATCGACAGCGTGGCGGCGCTGGTGCCGCGGGCGGAGATCGAGGGGGACATGGGGGACGCCACGATGGGGATGCAGGCGCGGCTGATGAGCCAGGCGCTGCGCAAGCTGAGTGGCGTGATCAAGCAGACGAACACGGCGGTGGTGTTCACGAACCAGCTGAGGCAGAAGATCGGGGTGATGTTCGGGAATCCGGAGACGACGACGGGGGGCATGGCGCTGAAGTTCTACGCCTCGGTGCGGCTGGACGTGAGGCGGATCGAGAGCATCAAGGTGGGGCAGGAAGTGGTGGGGTCGCGGACGCGGGTGCGGGTGGTGAAGAACAAGGTGGCGCCGCCGTTCAAGGTGGCGGAGTTCGACATTCTGTATAACGAGGGGATCTCGAAGGCGGGGGACGTGCTGGACCTGGGGGTGACGCTGGGGGTGATCGAGAAGCGCGGGTCGTTCTACACGGTGGGAGAGCAGCGCATCGGGCAGGGGCGGGAGAACGCCCGCCAGACGCTGAAGGACAACCCGGCGCTGCTGCAGGA
>DYJB01000174.1 GCA_020723365.1 Candidatus Aquidulcis sp.
CACGACGTGCGGCTCGATCGACGCCTGCTGAACCTTGGGGACCTCGTAGTCGCCCTCGATCACCAGGTCGGCCTGGCGCATGCCCTGCTCGACGTCGCCGATGTCGATGCGAATGTGCGCCGCCAGGTTGCGGCTGGCGTCCGACTCGGCGAAGTCGACGTATTCGGGCTCATCGTGAATGCGCGCCGCGCCGGGCTTCATCGCCTGCCCCGGATCGAGGATGGCCGGCAGCAGCTCGTACTCGACGTCGATCAGCGTCAGCGCCTCTTCCGCCAGCGCCTCGGTCTCGGCGGCGACGAAGGCCACCCGGTCGCCGACGAAGCGCACCTTCGAGTCGAGCGAGAACGAATCCAGCGGCCCGGGGATCGGATCGGACTGGCCGGCGGTCGAGTAGACGACGCGCGGCAGATCCTGCCAGGTGAGCACGGCCGCCACGCCGGGCAGGGCACGGGCGCGCGAGGCATCGATGCGCACGATGCGGGCGTGCGCATGCGGGCTGTGCAGGACCTTGGCGTGGAGCAGGCCCCGCATCTCCGTATCGGCGGCGAAGGCCGGCTTGCCCTGCACCAACTTGACGGCATCGACCTTGGGCTCGGGGCGGCCGATGGAGGTGGGCGGATGATCGTGCGGCGCCAGCTGGATGCGGGGCAGCACCTGCGTGCGCGTGGCCAGATCCGTCCCGCCGGCGCCGGCGGTGCGATCGTCGACGGGTGGCGGAGTGAAATCTGGAGGCACGGGCAGCGGTCCCTCGATCGGCTCGACCGCCTCACCGCGCAGCACCGCCGCGGCGCGCAGCACCGCCTGCACCGGCTTCAGGTAGCCCGTGCAGCGGCACAGCACGCCCGAGAGCGCCTCGCGCACCTGCTCTTCACTCGGCCGGGGCTCGCGTTCGAGCAATGCCCGCGCCGCCAGGATCATGGCCGGCGTGCAGTAGCCGCACTGGATGGCTCCCGTCTCGACAAAGGCCAGCTGCAGCGGGTCCAGCCCGGCTGTGCGGCGCCATCCCTGCTCGGGGTGCTGGCCGATCGATTCGATCGTGGTGATCGCATGGCCGCCGGCCTGCGCCGCCAGAATCACGCACGCGCTTACCGGCCGGCCATCCAGGAGGACGGTGCAGGCGCCGCATTCGCCGCTCTCGCAGCCGTGCTTGGCGCCAGGCAGGCCGAGGACGTCGCGGACAGCCTGGAGGAGCGTCGTTTCCGCCGGCGCCTCGATCTCAACCGGTTTCCCGTTGAGCGTGAAGGCAGTGCGCATCATCGCACCGCCTCCCCCGCCAGGCGGCGAAGCAGGGCGGCGGCGGCCTTTCGGCGATATTCGGCCGACGCCCAGGCATCGTCGGCTGAGGCGCAAGCAGCTTCGATGGCCTGCGCAGCCCCATCGATCTCACCGGCAGCCAGGGCGTGTTCCGCTCCCGACACGAGCACAGGTCGCGGCCCGAAGCCTCCCAACGCCACGCCGAAGGCCGGCGCCCGGCCCTCAAGACGCGCCACCGCCACGCACACGACGGGTCGGTCGGCCGGCGATCGCGCCACACCGGCGTAGGCCATCAATCCGGGTGTCTGGAAGGCGATCTCGGTCACCAGCCTGCCCTGCAGCTCCTTCAGGCGCCGATCGAGCAGTTCGTCCAGGGACCACTGGACGGGCCCCGGCTCCAGCCGCACCTGCGCGTGCAGCGCCAACAGGGCGGTCGACAGCGGCGAGCGGCCTGTGCAGCCGATCAAGGACCCGGCCAGGCTGCTCGTGTTGCGCAGGTTGAGCCCTGCCTCCAAGCGCGTGGCTTCGGCCAGCGCCGCAGGGACCCCCTGCTCCGCTTCCGCCAGCGTTTGCAGGCGCACCATGGCGCCCAACCGCACCTGACCTGCTTCCGCCGTCAGCGTGTCGAGCCCCAGCGCCTGCAGATCGACAAGCAATGCGTAGTGCCGCGCCCGAGGGGCCAGGGTGGTCCCGCCTGCCAGAGCTGTCCCGCGTTTGAGCGCCTTGAGGGCGTCCGGGATGGTCGCTGGCCGGAGGTATTCCGTCGGGGTCATGTCGCCTTCCTTGACTCACCGTCCGGGTAGACACGCCAGCCAAGGCGCTCCGGATCGGAGACATCCTGGAAGATGTCGGGGATGTCGGAGAGCAGCGCCTGGGCTTCGGCCGCCACGCTTCCGTCCGGGAGCCGGATTTCGCCCTGCACGACCGACAGCCGGCCCCGCCGGTGATCGAATCGCCCGATGAGGCGCAGCGGCTGCCCGATGGGCACCGGCTTGCGGTAGCGGACTTCAAGCTTGGCGGTCATCATGAATCGCTGGATGTCGCCCTGCGTGGCCGCCCGCCCGGCGATCTCATCCAGCATGGAGGCCACGATGCCCCCATGCACGACGCCCGGGTAGCCCTGGTAGCGCTCCGGCAGCGTGACATCGCACGTCACCTCGCCGCCGGGCTGCTCGTAGAAGGACAGATGCAGGCCAACGGGGTTCTCCATGCCGCAGACAAAGCACTTGAGCGAGTTGGGCTGCTTGGTTGGAGCCGCCATGACGCCTTCAGCCATCGTGCCTCTTCCTCGCGCCCCGGCCATGGATCAGGCCGGCGCGCCGAAGGTCTCGATCAGCAATCGCGGGTCGCCGCTGACGTCGTACAGGATCGGGCAGGTCGCCCCGCGGCGCAGATACTCCTGGACCTTGGCCTTGGCCTCGTTCGGCGTGCCCGAGGCGGTGATGCGCTGGATCAGCTCATCCGAGACCAGATGCTTGGCGCGCTGGATCTGTTCGTGGGTCGCCGGCCAGCCGAGGATGGACTGGATGTGGGCCACCACCTCGGGCGCCACGCCGGAGGCCTGGGCGATGTGCGGCTGCTGCGCCAGGTACTGGGTCAGCAGCTGGCGCGTCGAGTCAAGCGCCTTCTCGCGGTCATGATCGACCGAGCACACGATCAGCTGCGGCCGGTCAAGGTCGTCCACCCGACGCCCGGCGCGGCGCGCCCCTGCTTCCAGGCTGGCCAGTGCCTCGTCGTTGTACTCCGGCGGCACGCAGTAGTTGAGCACCACGCCGTCGGCGATCTCGCCGGTAAGCTCCATCATCTTCGAGCCGGTGGCGCCGATGTAGATGGGGACGTGGCGCGGCTCGCGCCGTCCGTGGACGACGTCGAGCTCGATGCCGTCGACATGGTGGAACTCGCCGTGGAAGGTCACGCGCTCAAGCCTGAGCAGCCGCCGCAGCACATCGACCGTCTCGCGCATCGCCTGCAGTGGCTTGCGCCGCTCGATGCCGACGTTGCGCGCCAGCGGGTCCCACCAGGCGCCGATGCCGCAGATCACGCGGTCCGGCGCCAGGTCGTCCAGCGTCAGGAAGGTTGCCGCCAGCAGCCCGATGTTGCGCGTCCAGTTGTTGATGACCCCCGAGCCGACCTTGAGGCGCTCGGTGACGGCGGCATAGGCGGCCATGGGCACAATGGCATCCCGCACCAGGCGCGACTCCGCCTGCCACACCGCCTCGAATCCGTGCTGTTCAGCGTGACGGACGAAGTCCAGACCCTGCCTCAAGTCGTGGGAGTCCTGCAGGTACAGGGCAACACGGTTGGCGGTCATGGCTCTCTCCCTGGGGGTGCGGGCGGCGCTTCGGAGGCGGCGCTGAGCACGTCGAGATCCTCCGGCAGGTCGATGTCGAGGGCCAGGCCGGGGGCCGAGTGGACCACCAGCCGGGCGCCTGCGGCCTGGGCCTGGGCGCAGTGCAGCGCGAAGCTGCCTTCGCCGAATCGATATTCTATCAAACCCGGTGGCGCACACAGCAAGGCATTGGTGCCGCTCCCGCGCCGATCGGGCGCCACCACGACCAGGGGTGTCCCGTCCAATCCGCCCGCCATCGCCTGCAGCTCGTCGGCCGTCACCCGCGGCAGGTCTGCGTGCACGATCAGGACGGCCTGGGCACCCTGAGAGAGCGCCTCCTTGGTGGCCGTTTGCAGCGCCAGGTTCAGGTTGGGCTCGCCCCGCTCCGGCACGACGCGCAGCCCGGCCTGGAGCGACCATGCCTTGACGCCCGCATCCCCGCTCACGACGGCGATCTGCCGGACGGCCGGGACCATCCGAAGTGTGGCGATGGTCCGCGCCAGCATGTCCTGAACCAGCGTCAGGCGCTGCGGCGGCGCCAGCGAGTCCGCCAGGCGGGACTTCGCCTGGTCCAGCGGCTTGACCGGGACAATGGCCCACAGGTTCATGGCCTCAGCCTGTCAGCCGCCGGGCAAAGTCGAGAACTTCCTCGGCCAGCCGCCGTCGATCCGCGGATGTCTTCATGACGATGTCGGTCGTATGGGCGACGGCACCCGCGTTCTGCACCCGCTCCGCTTCGGCTGCATCCTGCGTATCCATCACCCATCCGCTCAACAGGCCCCGGAAGTGGTCGGCGATCGCCGCCGTGGACGCGTCAATCCCGAGTTCGCGCGCCATCTTCGCCGCCGGGCCCTTGAGCGCCTGCCCTCGGATGATGGCGGAGACCCCCACGACCACCTTGCCCGCGAGCGCTTGCCGGATCCCCGGAACCTCCAGAATCGGGTCCAGGCTGACCCATGGGTTGGAGGGGCACAGGATCACGGCGTTCGCCGAGCCCAGGGCCTCCAGCACGCCTGGGGCCGGCAGGGCAGTCTCCACCCCGTCGAAGCGGAAGCCCTGCACAACCGGTTCGCAGGCCCGCGCAACAAAGTAGGCCTGGAAGGGCAGCTCGCCGGCGTCCGTCTGCACATACGTGCGCACCCGGTCATCGCTCATGGGCAGCACCGTCGGCCGGACTCCCAAGCGCGCCGAGAGCTGGCGGGTCACGGAGCTGAGGGTCTCACCCTGCGCCAGCCGCCGGGTACGCTCGTGGTGCAGGGCCAGGTCGCGGTCGCCCAGGTGGAACCAGGCCGGCCCGCCCAGCGCCTTCAGCGCCTCCATGAAGTGCCAGCTCTCATCCGCCCTGCCCCAACCCGTGGCCCGGTTTGCCAGGCCGGCCAGCGTATAGCACACGGTGTCAAGGTCCGGCGAGATGTGCAGCCCGAGATGCTCGAAATCGTCCCCGGTGTTGACGACGACCGTCAGCCGTTCCGGCGGGAGAACCTGCGCCAGGCCGTCGGCCAGCTTGGCGCCGCCCACGCCGCCTGCCAGCGCCACAACGCTCATCGCCACAGCGTGACGTCCTCCTGGGGGCGCCGGATCGATGGTTCAGGGAGAACCTCCGGCCAGCCGATCAGGATCAGCGCCTGAGGCTCCCAGTCCTGCGGCAGCTTGAGAGCCGTGCGAACCGCCAGGGGTGCGAAGAGCGGGCCGCACATCCAGCATGCGCCCAGCCCGTGTGCGTGGGCCGCCAACAGCAGCTGCCCGCCGGCCAGGCTGACGCTCTGGAGCGCCATCACGCGCTCGGCCTCCTGCCGGCGCGTATCCGGATAGGCATCCATGTCGGTCGTACTGCAGCACAGGATGACCGCCGCCGGCGCGTCGATCAATCGCTCGCTGGCGCGAGTCACCCGCATCTCGAGATCGGCGGGCGCCAGCCCGTCGGCCCGCAGGTCGCGACGGAACTCCTCCGCCATCGCCTGCGCCAGCGCAC
>DYJB01000175.1 GCA_020723365.1 Candidatus Aquidulcis sp.
AGTGCGATCCCACCGAGAAGAAGCCTTTCTACCACCTGCTGCCCGGATCCGATACGCTGACCTTCGGCATGCTGGGCTGCGACTTCCACTGCGACTACTGCCAGAACTGGCTGAGCTCGCAAACGCTGCGCGACCCGGCCAGCGCCGCCTCCGTGGGCGCCATCCGTCCGGTGACGCCTGAAGCCGTCGTGGACGCCGCCCTGCGCTGCGGGGCGAAGGTGATCGCCTCCTCCTACAACGAGCCGCTGATCACCACGGAGTGGGCCATCGAGATCTTCCGGCAGGCGAAGGCCGCCGGACTGCACTGCGCCTTCGTCTCCAACGGCAACGCCACGCCCGAGGCGCTTGCGGCGCTGCGTCCCTACCTGACAGCCTACAAGGTGGACCTGAAGACGATGCAGGATCGCCAGTACCGTCGGCTGGGCGGCGTGCTGCAGCACGTGCTGGATACGATCCGGTCCGCCCATGCCATGGGGTGGTGGGTGGAGGTCGTCACGCTGGTGGTGCCGGGCTTCAACGACAGCACCGACGAGCTGATGGGGGCGGCCCGCTTCCTGGCCGGCGTCTCACCCGACATTCCCTGGCACGTCACCGCCTTCCACCCCGACTACCGCATGACCGATCCGGATCCGACGCCGCCGGCGACGCTGGTGCGGGCGGCGGAGATCGGGCAGGAGGCCGGGCTGAAGTACGTCTACGCCGGCAACCTGCCCGGACGCGCCGGCGCCTATGAGCACACCCACTGTCCCGGGTGCGGCACGCGCCTGATCGAGCGGTTGGGGTTCTCGGTGCGGAGCTACGTCCTCACCGACGCCGGCGCCTGCCCGCAGTGTGGACTTGCCATCCCGGGGGTGTGGGCGCCCGGCGCTGGAGAGGCGCGGGCCCACGTTCCTGGCGATATGGGCATCCGGCGACCGCGAGGCATCTGTTAGGTATGGCCCACGCCACGCCTCCCGACGATGGAACCCCGGTCAAGCTCCTGCTGACGTTTGACCCGCTCCCCGATCGCCGCGAGGACTACTTCCGCTACCTGCTGGGCGAGTTCGTACCTGCGCTGGAGGGCCTGGGCCTGACGATGGCGGAGGCCTGGCACACCGCCTACGGTGACTACCCTCTCAGGCTGACCGGATTCCTGGCGCCGGATGAGGCCACCATGGATGCGGTCCTCGCTTCGACGACCTTCGGGGAGCTCGAGGCACGCCTGCAGGAGTTCGTCGAGAACTACCACCGGCGTGTCGTGCCGGCCGGCAGGCGCTTCCGCTTCTAGAGCCCGTTGTGCAGGCCGAATCGCTCCAGAAGGCCCCCAATCCGAGGCAAGTCATCAAGAATCGCGAGTGACACTCGGCACTACAGGCCGGCGCTCCCGAACGGTAGAGTCGGGAAGACAGGCAGGGAACAGCGGGAGGGTGCGGTGGCAACCTTGATGTGGGAGCCGGTGCGCGAGCAGTACTGTGATCGGGTGGGCAAGCAGGTGGCCCTGGAGGCCGAACTTGTCTTCCCGGCGGAGTTCATGCCGGACCAGCCTCCCCGGGTCACAGCCCACCGCTGCTCGCTGGGGATGGTCTGCAACCTGTTCGACAAGCCGACCTGCTGCTGGGCCGGCACGAATCCCGGGTACGATCCGCTGGCCTGATCTGCGATCGGGCCGGGCTTTTCCTCCTCCAGGTGTCGGGTCGACGTTGCGCCCGTGCGAGAGCACGGGCGCAACGCGTCCGGGGCAGGGGTGGAGGGCGTGGGTCTAGATCACGCCCAGCTGCTTGCCGACCTGCTCGAAGGCGCTCAGGCCGCGATCGAGATCCTCGGGGCTGTGGGCGGCCGAGATCATCACCCGCAGGCGGGCCTTGCCGCGCGGCACCGTCGGGAAGCCGATGGCCATGGCGAAGACGCCGGCCTCGAACAGCCGGCGCGAGAAATCCTGAGCCAGGGGGGCTTCACCGAGCATCACCGGCGTGATGGGTGTCGTGCTGGCGCCGGTGTCGAAACCCAGACCCTGCATCTCGCGCTTGAAGGTCTCGGTGTTGGCCCACAGCCGGTCGACCAGCTCGGTCGAGCCTTCCAGCAGGTCGATTCCGGCGATGCAGGCGGCGACGTCCGGCACGGTCATGGCGGAGGAGAACAGGAACGGGCGGCCGCGCTGGCGCAGCCAGTCGACGATGCGCTGCGAGCCGGCCACCACGCCGCCGACGACGCCGAAGGCCTTCGACAGCGTCCCGACCTCGACGTCGACCTGGCCGTGGAGCCCGAAGTGATCGACGATGCCGCGGCCCCCTCGTCCGAGCACGCCCTCTCCGTGGGCGTCGTCGACCATCAGGACACAGTCGTGCCGGCGGGCGACGGCCAGGATGGCGTCCAGCGGCGCCATGTCCCCGTCCATGCTGAACACGCCGTCGGTCACCACCAGCCCGCGCCGGTAGCCGGTCGCCTGGCTGGCCACGATCTGCCGCTCGAGATCGGCCGGATCGCGATGGGCGTAGCGCACGATGGTGGCGCCCGAAAGACGCGAGCCGTCAATGATGCTGGCATGGTTGAGCTCGTCAGAGAAGATCACGTCTTCCTTGCCGACCAGCGCCGGAAGCGTGGCCAGGTTGGCGGTGAAGCCGGACTGGAACGTGATGGCCGCCTCGACGCCCTTGAAGGCTGCCAGCCGCCGCTCGAGCTCGAGGTGCAGGCCCATCGTGCCGGCGATGGTGCGCACCGCCGCCGGGCCGATGCCGTAGCGGTCGATGGCCTGCTTGGCGGCCTCGACCACCCGCGGGTGATTGGCCAGGCCCAGGTAGTTGTTGGAGCAGAAGTTGAGCACCTGCTTGCCGTCGACCACCAGCCACGCGCCCTGCGGCGAGGTCAGCGTGCGGATGTGGGTGAACAGCCCGGCCTTGCGCAGGCCGTCGAGTTCCTCGGTGATCCACTCGGTATTGGCTGTTTCAGGCATGCTCCTCCTTCTCGGTCTCGGGGCCGGCGCCGGCCTGGCGCAGCCGGATCAGCTCCAGCTTGCGCCGGCGCGGCATGGCCTTCAGGGCGCGCTCGCGCCGCATGGCGGTGACCAGGTCGGGATGCTCTTCGACGACGGACAGGCTGACCGGCGGGTGAGCGCGCGTGTAGCGCGCCCCGCGGCCCGAGGTGTGCTGCTGCAGACGGCGTTCAGGATCGGTGGTCAGCCCGGTGTACAGGCTGCCGTCCGTGCACTCGAGGATGTAGCAGTAGTAGGGGCCCATCGGCGGGATTATACGCCCCGCCCCTCGACCGACCAATCCGTTCCTGCCCGGCTTCAGCTCGAGGAGGGCTTGCCGCGGCGGCGTCCGAGGCTGAACATGCGCTCCAACATGCTGGGACCGCTGACGGGCGGCGCCGGCGACAGCTCCTCGGCGCCCCAATCGCCCTTGCGGCGGGCGGATCGCCAGTCATCGTGGCTGCGGACCGTCTCGCCCAGGCGCTGCTCGAGCGCCTCGTCCGTGCCCGCCTCGATCAACGCGTGCCACTCGGCCAGTTCTGCCTGCATCGCCTCCAGCCGGGGAAGGAGGTGATGGCGCTGCAGGCTGAGGCTTGCACCAGACAGGCGCGGGGCGGCCTCCTCGATCAGGGCCGTGGCGCGGGCAAAGGATGGGCCGGTCATGCGGCGCGCATCCCGCCATCCGGGCTGGCGCGCCGACATGCTCATCAACGCCCCCGCCAGGAGCGCCGGGAACGTCGCCACCGCCGCCGTGGCAGCATCCAGCTCGACGGGGTCGATGAAGAACGGCCGAGCGCCGAGCAGGGCCGCCAGGCTGAGGGCCACGTCGATGCTCGACTGCGGCGTCCCGGGTGGCAGGGTGAGCGCCATCACACCCCCGGAGAAACGATCGGCGCGCGGCTCGTCGTCCTCGGGCGAGGCCACCTCAACGCCCGCCGCGCCCTCCACCGGAAGGATGCCGGCGTAGTGCCGGCCGGCCGGAAGGTGCTCCCTCACCCAGGCGATGATGGGCGATTGCAGGGCGCTGAGTCCCAGGATCAAGGCGCCCTGCGGGAGCGCCGCGCCCAGCGTCTCGAGGGCCGGGATCATCGCCTCCGGCGGGAGGCTGACGAGGCACAAATCACACTCGGAGGAGACCTCGCGCAGCGAACCCAGCATGCGGTCGATGCGCTTGGCCTGCAGCGCCTCGCGCGCCACCTTCTTGTCGGGGTCGTAGCCTGCCAGGCCGACCTCCAGCTTCGGACTGCGCAGGGCCAGGCCGATCGAGGCCATCTCGCGATCCAATCCCACCAGCAGGATCTCGTCGGTCATAGGAGCTCTCCTCCGAGGCCGCCGTCGGCGGCCTGCAGCGCCTTCAGCAGGCGGTCCACCGGTGTCCTCACGTCATCCGGAAGCGGATCATGATGGCGGCGCACGATCTCGGCCAATCTGGGATAGCCGCGGGCCTCGAGTACCAGAGCCTCACCCCAGGCCGGATGATGGACCGCCACGACAAAAGGACGCCGCCAGCCGCAAGGCTCGCCCTGACCCCAGCGGGCCGCCCGGCGCGGCAGCCAGGACTGGGCCAGGACGATCAGCACCCGCTCCAGCAGTTGCAGCGGGGCGCGACTCTTGCCCAGGTCGTGCAGCAGCGCCGCCGCCAGGAGATCGGGGTCGGTGTGCCCCTGGCGCAGAAGCGTGCGCAGCGTGGCGACGGCGTGGGCCTGTTCGGCGCGGCTGAGGCGGGTGAAGGCGGGATGCAGCGGGGGCGGCAGGTGCTGCTCGAGCAGCGCGCCGTCCCCGGCCGCCGGGCGGGCGAAGGCGGCGCGCAGGAACTGCGCCACGCGATGGCCGGCGAGACTCATGTCAGCAGTAGGCTAAGCAGGCGGATCGCCGGTTGGTGCACCAGGGTGCCGATGATATTGAACGAGCCGAGGCTGCCCAGAAAGACCAGACCGAAGAGGATCATCGGCCCGTACGGCCGCAGCCGTTCCAGGAACATCTGTCCGGCGGGGGGCAGGAAGAAGGCGATGACCTTCTCGCCATCGAGCGGGGCCAGGGGGATCAGGTTGAAGAACATCAGGATCAAATTGATGTAGATGAATTCGATCAGGAAGCCGCCGGGGGTGGGGAGCACGGCGCCGGACGCCTCGAAGAGCGGAATCCACCCGGCGCGCAGAGGAAGCGCGGCAAGGATGGCCATCACCAGATTGGAGAACGGGCCGGCGGCGGAAACGAGGGTCATACCGGACGGGGTGCGCGAGCGCACAGCGTAGGGATTAACCGGAACGGGCTTGGCCCAGCCGAAGCCGGCCACCACGAGCAGGAGCGAGCCGAGTGGGTCGAGATGGGCGAGGGGATTGAGCGTCAGGCGCCCGTTGAGGCGCGGCGTGTCATCCCCCAGCTGGGTCGCCGTCCAGGCATGGGCGAACTCATGCACGGTGAAGGCGATGACGAGCGTGAGCAGGCGGGTGATCAGCTGAGGAAGGGTGAGGTCGAGCATGGGTGAAGGGATTCTACCATGCGGCCGGATGCTATAATCGCGGCCCTGGAGACCGAGCGATGCTTCCCGACCTGCGCATGGCGGAT
>DYJB01000176.1:0-4847 GCA_020723365.1 Candidatus Aquidulcis sp.
GAAATCATCGCCGCCCAGGTAGGTGTCGCCGTTGGTCGCCTTGACCTCGAAGACGCCGTCGCCGACGTCCAGGATCGAGACGTCGAAGGTGCCTCCGCCCAGGTCGTAGACCGTGATCGTCTGGTCGGTCTTCTTGTCCATGCCGTAGGCCAGCGAGGAGGCCGTCGGCTCGTTGATGATGCGCAGCACCTCCAGCCCGGCGATCTTGCCGGCGTCCTTGGTGGCATTGCGCTGCGAGTCGTTGAAGTAGGCCGGGACGGTGATCACCGCCTGGGTGATGGCCTCGCCCACGTAGGACTCGGCGTCCGCCTTGAGCTTGGCCAGGATCATGGCCGAGACCTCCGGCGGCGAGTACTCGCGCCCGCCCATGTGCACGCGCACGTCGCCGTTCGGCGCCGCGCTCACCTTGTAGGGAACGACCTCCAGGGCGTGCTGCACTTCCGGATCGGAGTACTTGCGCCCCATGAAGCGCTTGATCGAGAAGATGGTGTTCTCGGGATTGACGATCGCCTGGCGCCGGGCCACCTGGCCGACCATGCGCTCGCCGCTCTTCGGATTGACCGCCACCACCGACGGGACCAGGCGCCCGCCTTCGGATGACGGGATCACCGTCGGCTCCCCGCCCTCCATGATCGCCACGACGGAGTTGGTCGTTCCCAGGTCGATGCCGATGATCTTGCCCATACGCCTCTCTCCT
The DNA here is from genome assembly GCA_020723365.1 of Candidatus Aquidulcis sp. GTDB lineage: Bacteria > Chloroflexota > Anaerolineae > Anaerolineales > E44-bin32 > DYJB01. The sequence goes on from DYJB01000176.1 coordinate 698, forward strand.
ATTTCGCCACGCGCACCAGCGCCGGACGAATCACGCGCTCGCCGATGCGGTACCCCTGGTGGATGATGTCGATGATTTGCCCTTCGGACTGGGTCTCGCTGGCCTCATGCGATACGGCCTCATGCACGTTCGGGTCGAAGGCCTCGCCCGGCGACGGCAGGATGGCCTTCACGCCTTCGGCCTCCAGGACCGCCATCAGCTTGCGCTGGATCATGTCGATGCCGGATGCCCACGCACCGGCGTCGCCGTCTCCCGGCCGGTCCTTCAGCGCCCGCTCCAGATCGTCCAGGATGGCGGTGAAGTCCTGCAGCAGGTCCCCCACGACGCGGCCGCGCGCCTCTTCCTGCTCGCGCTCGATGCGCTTCTTGTAGTTGGCGAACTCGGCCCGGGCCCGCTGCCAGCCGTCGAGGTACTCGGCCGCCTGTCCCTGCAGGCGGGCAATCTCAACCGCCGCCTGCTCGGGCAGCTCCGCAGCCGACGGCTCGCTTGTCGCCGCGCCCGCCTCGGCCGGAGCGACCATGTCGCCCGGCGCCGGAGACTCGGGGGCTGCCGCGCCGGCCTCGCTCCACAGGGCGCCTTCGACCGCCTCCGCATCCGGAATCGGCTCGGGCTTCTCGGGGTCCGAGGCATCCTTGCTGCCATGCTTGCGTCTGCTCACGGGTTCTCTGCTCCTGTCCCACGACCGCCGAAGCGGAAGGCCGGGTCAGCCGGCGTAGCTCTCGACCAGCAGGTCGCTCATCAGCCCCGCCACGTAGCGCACGGCCGAGATCGTCCGGCCGTAGGCCATGCGCGTCGGACCCAGCACGCCCAGCGCCCCGGTGGCATACCCGGCGGCGCCGTAGCGCGCCAGGATCATCGAGCAATCCTTCAGCTCTTCCCAGGCGCCCTCGCCGCCGATGACCACCTGCACGCCGCCGACGTTCGGGCTGAGGGCCTTGGCCAGCACTTCCTCCAGGAACGAGTGCTCCTCCAGCAGGCGCAGCGCCGAGCGCGCCGTGCTGGCGTCGGCAAACTCCGGCTGGGTCAGCACGTTGGCGATCCCGTCATGCACGATGGCCCCGGCCGAGACGGCATCGGCGCGGGTGATGATGTCGGCCACCAGGCGCGTGACCTCCTGCTCGAGGTCCGACACACGGGCGGCATGGGCGGCCACGCCCTGGGCGTCCTGACCGGCGCAGGCGCGGTTGATGGCCTCGGCCACCGCCGTCAGGCGCGGCTGGTCGAAGCTTTCCGCCAGCGACAGCATCTGCTGGCGAACCTCGCCGCCCTGCAGCACCAGCACCAGCAGCACCTGACGGGCCTGGGTCGAGATGAGCTCGAGGTGCTTGTACACGGCTCGCTCGGCGTGAGGGGCGGTGACGACCGAGGCCACGCGCGAGTGCCGCGCCAGCACGGCGGCTGCCAGCCGCAGCCACTCGTCCACATCCGCCCGCGCCTGGTGGAACTGGTGGCTGATCAGCCGCTTCTCGTCGGCCGGAAGTTCGGTCTCCCGCAGCAGCCGCCGCACGAAGTAGCGGTAGCCCTCTTCGGAGGGCACGCGTCCGGCGGAGGTGTGCGGCTGCCGCAGCATGCCTTCTTCGGTCAGCAGCCCCATCTCGTTTCGCACCGTGGCCGAGCTCACGCCCAGGCCGAAGTGGTCGACGAGCGTCTTGGAGCCGACCGGCTGGGCCGTGTCGATGTACTCGTGAATGATGAGGGCCAGGATGGTTTCCTGGCGCTCTGAAAGCACGGTCATCGGCCTCATGCTCCGTTAGCACTCTCGACCTTCGAGTGCTAACACATTGGGTCGGATGATACCATGCGCCGTGAAGCGGCGTCAAGCGTCGGGGGCTCCAAGTCGAGGACGGATTCGTCCGGCTGGCCCTTCGCCGGCCACCTCGGCTCCGCCTTGGCGGCCGGCTCCGGTCTCGGGCGTCGCTGGCAGGCATGCAACCTCCAGCCACGCGTGCCGCGCCGTCGCCCGGCCACCCTCGGCGCGGCAAATGCAGGTCGATGGGTAGGGTCCCGAGCGGGCGTGCGTCCCGCCCTCCACGCACTCTTGGCGTCTGAGGGGCCTGCGCCGACGCCAGTGGACCCGCACGCGTTGCCCGCGGTGCGTGGCTGCAGGCGTGGGCCGATGATGGTGCCTACCCGCGCGGGGCCGACAAGGTGCGGAGGCGTCTGCCGCCGCGGTCGAGCCCTGGCTGAATGGGAAGGTTCGAGACCTATCCCCGACCCTGCCGACGGGCTGTCGGCTCCTACAAGTCAGGCAATCCGGTCGGTCGGCGCCGGCTCACCCCGATGCACGGCACGCGAGCGCCAGGTCTCACTCTCCCGGCGGGCCGAGGAAGAGCGGCAACCCATCGTCTCGGCCCCCGACGATGATGCCGTCGACGATCTGTGCGCCGCTGATCACACCACTGTCCACGCTTGCCGCCGCCACCCTCGCGTCGAGCAGCCGCGCATCCTCGTAGAGATAGGCGAAGACAGCCGGGAAGACATCCTGCAGCACGCGGATCTCGTCGTACGCCTGGTAGTCCGCCCCGGGCCAGCGGATCGCCAGGAAGGTGCCGAACCGATCCTGGATGTCCAAACGTGTGATCTCGGACAGCTCATACACGCCGCCGGTGTTGAAGCAGTTCTTGGTCAGGAACGGACCGTGGTCGCCGGCGATAATGATGATCGCCTGCGGGTCTTTCTCGATGAGCACTTCCAGGTCCTGGAGCATCTCCTCGTTGGCTCGTGCCAGTCGTTCGGCGAACAGCTCCGTCTCATCGGGCAGGCAGGCGCCGGAGAACGTGCTGTGTCCGGGCAGGCTGGAGTGAGCGTAGACGAAGCGCGGTCCCTCCGCGAGGGTCGAGAGAAGGCTCTGCTTCTCGGCCACAAACTGCTCGCGACCGAGTTTCTCAAAGCCGATGTCGAAGCGAAACTCCCCGCTTAGGACGCCCTTGAGGATCGGGGCGACCGAGGAGCCCCGTGCCGGGAGGGTTGCGTCGTACCTGGGAACGACACCCCACAGAAAGTAGTCCGAAGGAAAGACCCCGTAGGTACGGTAGCCGATCCCCTCCAGCAGATGCTGCACCACACCATCGCCCGACACCCCGCGCCGCTCGTTGCCGTACTGGCTCATCGAGGCGTTTAGTACGCGGCCCATCGAGCTCAGCGTGTGTGCCGCCACGGAGTAAGTGCGCGGGTAGATCTCGAAGCCCAGACCGGCCAGCACTGCCACCTGGTCGCGGTTGTCGATCCCGTAGGCAGCGAGCGTCTCACTCACGACATACGCGTCGTACACCAGCAGGTAGATGCTAGGCGAACGCACCGGCTGGCGGGCTCCGACGGCCAGCAAGAGTGGGTTGCCCGAGTGGTCCCTTTCGGGGGAAACCGGTGCGGACTCCCTGTAGGCCAGCTGGATGGCGGCGTTACCGGCGAAGAAGGCCGCGATCGCCAGGTGCATCAGCCGCCGTTGACGCAGCCGGAAGAGCAGCCAGCTTAGCAGCCACACGCCCGCAAGGATCGGAAGCTGGATCTTGAGGGATCCCCACTCGTGCCAGGTAAACTGCTTGCTGAGCGTGGCCATGTTTGCAATGGAAAAGGCAACTGCCAGGCCGAGGTACATGGCCTGCCGCGTGGCACCGGTGCGGCGCAGGAGGGCCGGGACGAACAGGATCGCGACCGCGGCTAGGAGCAGGAACGTGCCGACGACCACGGCGGCCTCCGGCAGTGAGAGCACGCGGGAATTGATGACCACATACTGGAGCACCGGCGTGAGGGGAAGCAGCAAGAGCGCCATGTCGGACGCGGAGACGTCGTCTTCCTGGACAGGAGAGAGCTTCGGCCAGGCCCGATCGCGGCAAACAAGCGCCAGAAATCCCAATCCGAGCAGCAGCGTCGGCGGGATGGCGTAGCGCGCCGTCCTCGCGGCAAAGACCTGGTTCACGCCGTCGGGCAGCAACCACGCGCCGGCCATCATCCATACGCAAAGAAGGCCTGCCGGGATCAGCGCGTTGCGCAGGATGGCGTCGGCGCTGGGCAACCGCATCCGGTTCCGTTCGACTTCCGCGCCGGTGCCGGTCTGCACGGGTTATCCTCTCCCTACCGGAACAAGGGCTCGAATCTGGATCGTCGATGCCTGGCGCGGCGCCGGCGCCGGCAAGCCGGCTGTCGCCTGCTT
>DYJB01000176.1:4857-5514 GCA_020723365.1 Candidatus Aquidulcis sp.
CTGGCAACACCCCGGCATGCCTCCCGAGCATAGCACAGCGCAGGGCGGGACACCGAGTCGGGTCGCATGCGGATCGCGGGAGGCCTGGGTCCGCGCCGGCGTGCGCTGCGGGCACGGCGCCCAGTCAACCCAAGCGGCGCTGGCAGGGCGCGCGAGCCTGTTGCGGGTGCCCCCCATCCGTCACGAACACGCCCCGCCGGCACCCATGTCCCTTCGCCGGACGCGGAGTTGCAGGTCCCTCCGCCTCCCCGTGCCCTTGAACTCAACCGATGCAGCCCAACGCGATGGCACCTTGGGGTTGCACGACGGCGGGGATGCCTGGCGCCATTCTCTCGGCTTGACAGCCATCCCGCCGCCGTTTAGCATGGAGATCGCATGCCCACACCCTTTCCCGGAGACCCGATGGCCAACATCCCCACCACGAGTGATGCCACGTTCGAAGCCGACGTGCTGCACGCCGATCTTCCGGTCCTGGTCGACTTCGGCGCCGAGTGGTGCCACCCGTGCAAGCAGCTGGACCCCATCGTGGAGGAGCTGGCCGCCGAGCTGACGGGCCGAGGGACAGGAGGGGCGCGGGGTGGCTCGCGCTGAAACGGTGCTGTGTGCGGTGGCCCGGCTCGCCGCCCGGCTCCCGGTGGGCGTGGACCGAAGGTGGCC
>DYJB01000177.1:0-5230 GCA_020723365.1 Candidatus Aquidulcis sp.
GATTGAAGAGCACCACTGGGTCCAGGTCGACGCCCTGCTGCAGGCTGGTGACGGCCTGGCCGGCGGCTTCGATCACGGCACCGGCGCGGCCGACGGCATGGGCGTTTGCGGCGCTCCGCTGCGCATCGACGGTCAGGCCAAGGGTGGCAGCCGGCTGATCCCAGGCACGCCCGGTGGGCGGGTCCACCAGCGGAAGCGAGCGTTCGCCATTCCACAAGGCATCGAGCGATGCGGCCGCCTGCTCGAGGGTAACTCCGCCCACTTCCAGTCCTGCCACGCGCACTCCCGGGGCGATCGTGGGCGAGGCATGGAACAGCGCGTACGCCAGGCCGCCGCCGAGCAGGAGAAGGATGGGCGCGACCAGAGCGCCGATCCCGAAGAAGAGGCGGAGTCCGGAATGAGGCGCGCGCGGCACAGGGGTCGCTCGGGGCAAGGGGGTTGGGCGGCTGGCGGTCAGCGATGGGGCTGCCATGGCGGCGGGTATCCCTCGGTCGGCAGGTTGCGCATAGGCACCCCGGTGGGGCCGTAGCCTCCCCCGGGATGCAAGGAGCCTGCCAGGAGTAGACCCCGTAGCGGGCCTCCGGAACCAGCCGGGGCCGGCGACTTGCCGGCCCCGGCGCTGGACGCAGGGAGGCTGGGCGATCAGTCCGTGACCGGGTAGAAGCACACTCCCGCAGTGCCCGGCCCGGAGTGCACTCCGAGAGCAGGAGACAGCTCGGCGATCAGAGACTCGATGGCCTGAACTCGGGCCTCGATCATCTCCTTCAGCTTTTCGGCTTCCTCGCGCGCGGCGGCGTGCACGTAGGCGATCTTGACCCGGCCGGCCCGGCCCACGGACTTTTCCACATGGTCGGCGATGGCCTGGTAGGCCCGCAGCCGGCTGCGCGCCACACCCAGCGCTACGATTACGCCGTTCTCCATGCCGATCAACGGCCGGATGTCGAGCAGCGCACCCACCAGGCGCTTGGCGGCGCCGATCCGGCCGCCCATGTACAGGTACTTAAGGGTGTCGGCCGTTTGAATCATGCGCGTCACCGGCATCAGCCGCCGCACGACCGACACCACGTCTTCCAACGGCTTCCCCGCCAGGGCGGCACGCGCCGCCTCGATGGCCATCCAGCCGTGGCACATGGAGACATTCTGCGTGTCGATGACCTCAATCCGGACGTCCGGCATTTGCTCGGCTGCGATCGACTGGGCGTTCTTCGCCGCCTGGTACGCGCCGCTGCCGCTGGCCGTCATGTGGATACTGGCGATCTCGTGCACCCCCTCCTGAGCCAATTGCTGATAGACCTGAAGATAGTCCCCCGGGCCGGGGCTGGCGGTGGTGGGCAGTTCCTTCGCCGTGGGAAGCCAGCGGAAGAACTCGTCGCGCTGGATGGTCAGCAGATCGCGCAGCACCTCGCCGCCGCGGTGGATGTAGTAGGCTACCCAATGGATCTTGAGCGAGGTGAGTAGCTGATCGGGGATGCTGACGACAGAGTCGGTTACGATCGCCACGGGGGCCACAGCGAGCTCCTTGAGCCGGGAGTCCGATCGCCGTTCGCCTGGATTATAGACCTTTCCGGCAGCGCCCGCATCGAGGTGGCGCGCGGCCCCGGGTGGCTTAGAATCAGCGCCCAGGATACGCGGCGCATCGCGCAAGGGGTGTCGTGACGACGAGCATCGAGAATCCATCCAGGGACGCCGGGGGCAGGCTGCAGGCATGGCTCCTGCCGCGCCTGCCGGATGTCGCCTTCGTGGCGCTCTTCACGCTGGTCATCCTGCTGGGCCCGCGCCTGCTCAACGTCGACGGTGACCTCGGCCGGCACCTGGCAATCGGTGAGCACATCCTGCAGAGCGGATCGATACCGACGTCGGACGCGTTCTCCCACACCATGGCCGGCGAGCCTCTGACCCCGCATGAGTGGCTTTCGCAAGTGGCCTTCGCCGCCGCCTTCCGCCTCCTGGGTCTGGATGGCGTCGTTCTGCTGTGCGCGCTGCTCATCGGCCTGACGTTCGCGCTTGTCTACCGGTCGGCAGCGGCGCGCTCCGGGCTTTCGCTGGCGGCGCTGGCGCTGACGCTGCTGGCGGCGGCCGCCTCGAGCCTGCACTGGCTGGCCCGCCCTCACCTCTTCACGCTGCTGCTAGTCGTTGTGTGGACGGGGCTGCTCGACGCGATCCGCAAGGGAAGCCGCACGAGCTGGTGGGCCCTCCCGCCGGTCATGCTGCTGTGGGTCAACTTGCACGGCGCTTTCGTCTTCGGCTTCATCATCTGGCTGGCGTACGCCGCCGGTTGGGCGTGGCGGCGATGGGTCGTGCACGCCGACGACCAGGCCGGGGTGGGGCGGAGCCTGGCGCTCGGCGGCGCGCTATCGCTGGCCGTCACCGCCCTCAATCCTGTCGGGCTGAGGCTGTGGGCGACGTCGCTCGGGTACGCCGGGAACGCGTACCTTGTCGGGCACACGGCGGAGTATCTCTCGCCCAACTTCCACGACGTCAGCACCTGGCCGTTCCTGGCCATGATCCTGACTGGGCTGTGGCTGGTAGGTGGGGCCAGGCCCAGGCTCTCGCCGGAATCTGCCTTGCTGCTCGTAGGATGGATGGGATTGGGTTTGGTTAGCGTGCGCCACGTCCCGGTCTTCGCCGTCCTGAGCGCCCCGATCCTGACCGGCTGCCTGCCAGGCGTTCTCCACGCCTCCGCCCCGGGTCTCGCCTGGCAGCAGCGGGAAGAAGGCATGGCGCGCCTGGAGGGCGGACTGCGCGGGCATGCCTGGCCGATCGCCGTCACGCTGGCAGCGGTGCTGGCGCTTGCCGGCGGTGTGCCGCTGACCCCGGTGGCGGGCGGGAATGCCTTCTCGCCGCGTGTCTTCCCGGTCCAGGCCGTCGACTGGCTCGAAGCGCACCCGCCGGCTGGCCGAGGCTTCAACTATTTCCCGTGGGGCGGGTACGTGCTGTACCGTCTGTGGCCCGACGTTCGCGTCTTCATCGATGGGCAGACGGACTTCTACGGGGAGGCGCTGACCCGAGAATACGAACAGGTCATTACCTTGAGCGACGGCTGGCAGGCGGTGCTCGAGAAGTATGACGTGGCTTGGGTGCTGATTCCGCCTGATTCGGGGCTTGCCCGCGCCCTTCATTCGGGTGGCGCATGGTCCGAAGTCTACGCCGACCCCACGGCCGTCATCCTCGAGCGCGCACCATGAGCGCAGCGTGCAGTTTCGGCGCGCAGGCACACACCGTTGCCCGGGTGTGCTCGGTGTGCCGGGCGTTGCTGTCCGGGCCGCTGCCGCATGCCTAGAAGCCGGGCGGACGTTTGGATCGTGTTGGTGTTGCTGGCATGCGCCTGGGCGGTCAGGTTGCTGTTCGCCTCACACCTGGTCTTTCCGCCGCTCGATGATCCCGCCTTCTACGTGCAGACGGCGCGCAACCTGGCCGCCGGACGGGGGCTCGTCTCCGATGTCCTGTGGAGCTACCAGTTCCCGTTCCCGCAGGTCGCGCATCCCAGTCATGAGTACTGGATGCCGCTGGCGACTCTGCTGATGGCCCCGTGGATCCGCGCCCTGGGCGACGGGCAGCTGGTCGCCCAGTTGTCGGGAACGCTGTGTGGGGCGCTGCTGGTGCCGCTGACCTATGCCCTCGGCCGCATGGTCGAGCCGACGGATCGGCGCAAGGCGCTGTTGGCCGCCGGGTTGGTGCTCTTCGGTGCCTTGCCCATCTACCAGTCCGCCAGCACCGACAGCGCCGCGCCCTTTGCGCTGGCGGCCGCCGCTGCACTGATAGCCGGGGCGCGGGCGGCTGAGACGGGCTCATGGCGCTGGGCGGTGGGGGCCGGCCTCCTGGCGGGTTCGGCGTACCTGGCGCGCTCGGATGGCCTGCTCCTCCCGCCGCTCCTGGCAGGCATGTTGGTGGCGCGCCGCCGCGGATGGATTCTCGCCGGCCTGCTGCTGGCTGCCTTCGCGCTGCCGGTCGTGCCGTGGTGGCTGCGCAACCTGGCCGCCTTTGGCATCACGCAACCGGTATCGCCGCTCATCGGCGCCGCACTTCAGGACTACCCCCAGCTCTTCAACTGGCGCGACCCGCCCACGCTGGCGGGATTGATGGGGCGCGGCGCGGCGTTTGCCGCTGCGTTGCGAGGCCAAGCGCTGATCCACAACCTGGGCGTTTGGGCGCTGATCGCGTTTCCCTACGGGGTCTTTGGCTGGCTGGGGTGCCTCGATCGCCGGCGGACCGTTCTATGGCTTGGCCTTGCCTACGCGCTGCTGCTCGCGCTCACGACCGCGCTCGTGTTCAGCGTTCCGACGCTGGCGGGGCTCTTCTACCACTCCGCCGGGGCGCTCCTGCCGTGGCTGGCCGTCGGCTCGGTTCAGGTGGTAGCCGCGCTTGCCGCCCGGCGCGCCTCGCTTGGGCTGGCCCTGGCGGCCCTCACGGCTGCGCTGGTGGTCGCGCAAGGCGTCATCGCATTGCCCGCCGCCGTGCGGGACGCGCGCCTCAACCAGGCGAAGTTCGCACGAGCCGCAACCTGGCTCGGAGAACACGCGCGCCCTGACGAGCCGGTCATCGCCTCCCAGGCCCACAGCCTCAACTACACTTCCGGACGGCCATCGCTCTCGCTACCCGCCGGGCAAGGGCTCGAAAGCCTGCGAGATCTGGCCTGCGCTTACCGCGCCCGCTACGTCGTGCTTACGGAAAGCTTCGGCCGCTACCCGGACGTGCTGGACGAGCGCCTCGGCCTCGAGGTTTTGCTTCGGCTTGACGAGCCCGGTCTGCGGATCTACGAACTCATGGCTATGCCTTGATGGGGGCAGCGGCGTGTCGAGACTGGAACGTCTTCCGGCGCCGGGTGGCCCGCCTCCGGGCGATCGCATTGGCGAGGCAGGCTGCACGGGGAGCGCCGGCGGTCCGCATCGGGGCGGCGCCCGCCACGATGCGGCGCGACATGCTCCGCAGCCGCCCGGCCGGGTGCCATGCCTAGAATGATCCTCTCCCGCCCGCTGCGCCTGCCTCTGCGCACGCGCGTCCTGGTCGCCAATGCCGCCGTCGTGCTCCTCGGGGCGATCGCCGGAACGGTGCTGACGCGGGCCCTGGCCTCCCAGCCAACCGTGTGGCTCACGTTGGCCTTCGCGTCGCTCGGCGTAGGCCTGAGCCTGCTGATCAACTACGCCGTCCTGCGGGCGGCGCTGCGACCGCTCACATCGCTGACGCGCGCCGTCGACCGCATCGAGGATGACCTGACCGGTGTCCGCCTCCC
>DYJB01000177.1:5240-5509 GCA_020723365.1 Candidatus Aquidulcis sp.
GGTGGAGGAGATCCGCGAGCCGGACCTGGCGCGGCTGGCGTCCGCCCTGAACACGATGCTCGATCGTCTGGAGGCGCATGCCTCCATCATCGAGGCCAGCCAGCGCTCCCTGCGCAGTCTCTCGCTGGAGGTCCTCTCGGCACAGGAAGACGAGCGCAAGCGCATTGCGCGTGAGCTTCATGACGAGACCTCGCAGTCGCTGGCCAGCCTGCTGATCTCGCTGGAGCGCATCGATTCGGTCATCCCGGACGATCTCCCCAACCTGAAGG
>DYJB01000178.1 GCA_020723365.1 Candidatus Aquidulcis sp.
GGCGCTCGACTGGCTGGCGGCCGGCGTGCGGCCGGAGCCGACGATCCTCTTCATCCAGTCACACGTGCCGCAGCTGGCCGAGCTGCACACGCTGCTGTCGATGGTCACGCCGCTGGGCAAGCTGACCGATCTGCCGACGTTCAAGGAGAAGGTTCGGCAGCAGCCGCACAACATCAACTACGGGCTGGTGGGCTACCCGGTGCTGATGACGGCCGACATCACGCTCTACCGGGCGCGCTACGTGCCGGTGGGGATCGACCAGGCCCCGCACCTGGAGTTCGCCCGCGAGATTGTGCGCTCCTTCAACCACCGTTTCGGGGCCGAGGTGCTGGTCGAGCCGGAGATGAAGGTCACCGAGGTGCCCAAGGTGCTGGGCATCGACGGCCAGCAGAAGATGGGCAAGAGCCTCAACAACCACATCGAGCTGGCAGCCACGCCGGAGGAAACGCGCAAGCGGGTCATGAGCATGGTGACCGACCCGCAGCGGGCGCGCAAGACCGACCCGGGCAACCCGGACGTCTGCAACGTGTTCTCGCTGCACAAGGTCTTCAGCCCGGCGGGAGAGGTGGCAGCGATCAACACCGACTGCCGCACGGCCGCCATCGGGTGCGTCGAGTGCAAGCAGCGCTTCGCCGCCAACCTGAACGCCAACCTCGAGCCCTTCCGGGCGCGGCGGGCGGAGATCGGCGCCCGTCCCGATGGCGTGTGGGATGTGCTGCACGACGGCGCCCGCCGGGCGCGCCTGATCGCCGAGGAAACGATGACCTCCGTGCGCGCTGCCGTCGGTCTGCCCTAGCGCGGGACTCGATGCGACTGGTGCTGCAGCGCGTGCGCCGCGGCCGGGTGACGGTCGATGGACTCGAGGTGGCCGCCATCGGCGGCGGGCTGGTGATCCTGGCCGGCGTCGGCCACGGCGACACGCCCGAACAGGCGGAGGCGCTGGCCGAGAAGGTCTCGACGCTGCGCGTCTTCGAGGATGCCGACGGCAAGACCAACCTGTCGCTGCAGGACGTCGGCGGCCAGGCCCTGGTCGTCTCGCAGTTCACCCTCTACGCTGACACGCGCAAGGGGCGCCGTCCGTCCTTCATCGATGCCGCCCTGCCGGAGGTGGCCGAGCCGCTGGTGCGCCGCTTCGCCGAGGCCCTGGCCGCCCGGGGCGTGCCGACGCAGATGGGCGTGTTCGGCGCCCACATGCTGGTCGAAATCGAGAACGACGGCCCGGTGACGATCGTACTCGAGCGCTAGTCGCCCGCCGGTTCGCTCCCCAGCACCCTCTCCGGTTCCGTCCACAGCACTCCGTCGAGAACCACCACCGCCGCGCCGGCCTGCCGCAGCGCCTGCGCCTGCGCCGGGCCATACACGCCGCCGCCGGCCAGGATCGGCACCGGCAGCGTTTCCGCCAGTTGAAGCACGGCCTGCAGCGCCAGCGGAAAGACGGCCGGGCCATACTGCCGGCCGCGAACAAGGGCGCCGCTGGGAGTTGGCAGCGCGCCGCGCGGCGCGCCGATCGACACGGCCTGGGCGCCGGCCTCGGCCGCGGCGGCGAAGACCTCCACGGGCGTGCCCAGCGGAAGGTAGGCGATGAGCGGGACCTCACCGGCGCAGGCCCGCACGAGGGCAGCAGCCTGGGAGGCGCCCACCTCGCCCAGGCCCAGCTCGAGCGCGGCGATGGCTTCGACGCCTTCGATCTGGGCCGCCATCGCGGCCGCTTCGTCCGGCGTCTGCAGCAGCAGGTGGGCGATCACTGGGACGGGCAGGTCGCTCCAGGCGCGCCGATGCTCCCGCAAGGCCGCCGGCAGGCCCGGGTTCGGATGCCCCGTATGCAGCAGGAAGCTTCCCTCGGCGGCCAGCAAGCGCGGCGGGCGCGCCGGCGTGCGTGGGAGCAGGCTGAGGGGCGGCGTGACGAACGCGCCCAGCCGTTCGATGTCCACGCATTCCCGCGCCTCGCCCGCAAAGCCGAGGAAGCCGGGGGCGTTCACCCACGGGCGTTGAAGAACAATATCGCGCTTCCCGGAAGTGAGCTCGAGGATCGGCGCAGGGCGGGAAGCCTCGATCATGTGAGGACCTCAGCCAGCGGAAAGACCAGCCCATCGGTGCAGGCGCGGATCCGATGCCGCCGTCCCTCGAGCGCACAGGCCGCGCACACGCCCCGGCCGCACGCCAACGGGGTCAGAAGCAGGACCTCGGCGATGGCGGCGTGCGGCTTCAAGGCCTTATAGGCGGTGTCGGTCTCCAGCTGGCGCAGGCCCTCCATCGACACGGCCAGCGCAATGTAGTCGGCCCAATCCGCCGCCAGGTCCAGCTGGTTCACGACCTCGACCTCTGGAGGCAGCAGCATGGGCGCCTCGGCCAGGACGGCCACCTCGGCGTGGCGGCCCAGACCCATGTGGAGGAGCGGCAGCTGGGTGTCAAATGGCAGGCCGACGGCGGCCAGCAGCCAGCGGCCGCCATGCGCCGGCGGGTGGAAGCCGCGACCCAGCGGCCCGAGCAGGTCGAGCTCGTCGCCGGGGAACCAGCGGACGCCGTCCGGATGGGCACAGGTGAAGCCATCGGGGTGGAGGGCCACAGGGAGCAGCGTGTGCCGAAGCGGATCCCCCCCGCCCGTCCGGCAGGCGAGGCACACCTGGCCAGGAGCGGAGATAGCCCCGGCAGCGGTCTTCAGACGGAGCGCCGCCTGGCCGCCAGGGGTGGTCGTGATGGCCGCCACGAGCGCCTTCGTTCGCCGCATGGTGGCATGCTAGCATGCGGCAGGCGGCCGGGCAATGTCAGGCAGCCGTCGGAGGGGGCGGTGCCGGGATGGTAGAATCACCGCAGCCTGCAATCTTCCGCCGCATCGAGAATCCTGGGAGGAACGAATGAACGTAGCTGAAGTCCTGCGCGCCGTGTCCACGCTGGCCTGGCTGCTGGCGTTTCTGGTCATTGGTCTGGCGGTCTTTCGGGCCGCCCGCAACCAGACATTCAAGGCCGCCGGGTCGCTGGTCGTCGTCGGCGTGATCACGGCCCTGGTGCTGACCGCCGTCAGCGCCGGCCTGGTCTTCATCCAGCCCGAGGACCGCGGCGTCGTGATCTCGGCCGTGGATCCGGATGGGTACCGGGACACGCCGCTCGAGCCGGGGCTGCACTGGATCATCCCCTTCGCCGAGAACGTCGTCACCTACCCTATCTCTCGCCAGACGTACACCATGTCCATCGCACCCAGCGAAGGTGCCATTGCGGGCGATGACTCGATTTTCGCCCGAACGTCCGACGGGCAGGAAGTGCTGGTCGACGCCTCGGTCATCTTCGCCATCGATCCGACCCAGGTGGTCAACGTGCACATCCAGTGGCAAGACCGCTACGTCAATGACCTCATCCGGCCGGTCGCTCGCGGGGTCATTCGGGATCAGGCCTCGCAGTATGGCATCGAGGAGATCGTCAGCTCCAAGCGGATCGAGATGACCGAAAGCGTCCGAGCAGAAATCGCGAACAAGCTGAGTGAGAATGGGCTGATCCTGGTCGACTACGTGTTGCGCAACATCACCTTCTCGGAGGAGTATGCTGCATCGGTCGAGCAGAAGCAGATCGCCGAACAGCAGGCTCAGCAGGCCAAATTCGTGGTCGAGCAGCGGAAGCAGGAAGCCGAGCAGGCTCGCCAGACGGCGCAAGGCCAGGCCGACGCACGCGTCATCGCCGCCAAGGGCGATGCCGAGGCGCGCCTGATCAACGCTGAGGCGGAGGCCAAGGCGCTCGAGCTGATCGCCACCGCGCTGCGCGACAACCCTGACCTGATCACCTACCAGTACGTGCAGAAGCTGGCCCCGGGCATCCAGGTGATGCTGGTCCCCAACGACAATCCGTACCTGCTGCCGCTGCCGGGCCTGACGCCCGGCGTGCAGCCGTAGCCTGGCTTCGGTGATTGAAGAGCCTCCCGCGGATGCGGGAGGCTTTTCGTTTCGGGGGTCGTGCAGGTGAGGGAGCAGCTGGCAACTGGCAACTGAAAGCTAGCGGCTAGCTGCTGATGCCGCAGCGGTCAGAGCCACGGTCTGGCACCACGCGCCGGGGTGTCCTGGCTAGCCGCTAGCTGCTAGTCGCTCGACGCCTCTGGCTGACTCTCAGCTGCCTAACGCCAGCTGCCCATTGCCGCTTGCCTTCCGCTAGAGCCTCAGCGCCAGGAAGGGCACGATCATCTCTTCCTCCGTCAGGCTGCCATGCCGCCCGAGGAGGGCGTCGGGTTTGTCTGCCCACCACAGGTAGTTGGAGCCGCGGCTGATCAAGATGCGGTCGCCCAGCCTGCCGGCGGCCTGGTCGCATGGTTTACCGGGACCGAACAGGCCGGAGCCCAGCGCATGGGCCGAATCGACGATCGTGAACGCGCCGGGCCAGGTCCGCTCGATGTACTCCTCCGCCGCCTCGGCCTGGTCCGGGCGCAGGTGGAGATAGGGCAGGCGGGCCTCGCCCGTCGGCCTCAGGTGCAGCCGTCGACTCAGCCCGGGATGCTGCCCCAGGTGGAAGTGGGGCTGCGGCGTGGTGGCCACCTGGCCGTGATCGGACAGCACCAGAAGAAGCACGTCGCGAGAAGGGCCGTGCGAGAGGGGCTGAAGGAACAGGTCAGACAGGGCACGAAGGAAGAAGTCGAATTCCACCCGTACGAGTTCGGATCCGGGCCCGTAGATGTGCGCCAGGGCGTCGACGCCGCTGTAGTAGGCCCACACGAAGCGCCGGCCCTGCGGCGGTCGCTCGACAAGCTGGCGCACGGACTGCCACAGGTCGGCGGGGGATCCAAAGCCGTGCAGCTCAGTATCGGCATAGTGCATGCGCGAGAGCCCCGACCCGCGCAGAGCATTGCCGATGAAGGCGTGGGGCTCCACCCCGCCACGCGCCAGCCGCGTGCCCAACGTAGAGACCGGCAGCAGGGACGGCGCCCGTACGCCGGCGCGCTCGAGCAGGCCGCGCTGGGCCTCGAAGGCTGCCGGCGCCAGGGTGATCATATTGACGACCATCCCGTACTCCCGAAGGAGCAGCTCGTACCCCAGGACACCGTGCTCCGCCGGGCTGCGTCCGGTCCACACTGTCGTCAGGGCGGCGCTGGTCGTGGAGGGGACGACGGAGGTCAGAGGGGCGAGGAGTGCGTCCGGGAGGTAAGGTTGGAGCGCAGCGCCGGGGTCGTGCAGCCAGGCGTTGAAGCGGGCAAAGGGGAGGGCGTCGACCAGGCACACGACCACCTGTTGGGCGCCACTGGCGAGGCTGTTCAGGCCAGGGAGGTCGAGGGGCGCGTGCGGGCCCGGCTCCAATCCCAGCCAGCGGTCGAGGCTGGCGGGCAGGTTGAGCAGCGAACGGCCGGTATAGTTCGGGTGAACGGCGCCG
Organism: Candidatus Aquidulcis sp.; assembly: GCA_020723365.1. GTDB lineage: Bacteria > Chloroflexota > Anaerolineae > Anaerolineales > E44-bin32 > DYJB01. The sequence continues at coordinate 5,344 of DYJB01000178.1, forward strand.
GGGCCGAGGTCCAGATCCAGGTGGCGAAACGAGAGCAGCTCGGGGAGCAGGGAGGCGGTGAGATCGGGCATGCGGCGGACTATACGCCGGGCCCGGGGGAGAGTCCAGCCGGTTCGCCCGGCCGGGAGCGCCTGTCACACTGCGCTGCCGCCAGGC
>DYJB01000179.1 GCA_020723365.1 Candidatus Aquidulcis sp.
CCGTGACCGGGTCCCAGCCCCGCGCCGCGTAGTACGCCGCCTTCATTTCCTCGAACGGGGGCACATAGCCCGCCGAGCCCCCATCCGGCAAGGGCTGGAGCGCGATACCTGGCAGGCGGTCATTCTCGGCCGTCAGGCCGAGCCGGTGGTTGAAGATGCGCTTCATGGTCCAGCCGCGCCGCCCCACCTGCATGAGATCCTCGAGCGTGTAGTCGAAGCCGGTGGCGCGGTTGGCAAGCTCCAGGGTGGAGCGAGGAGGGACGTTGGCAAACAAGCACATGACCAGCGAGTTGTAGACCGTCGTCCAGTCCTGGTGGCGGGCGACACTGAGCGCCTTCTCCGCGCCGGCCTGCCGAGGCAAGGCCTCCACCTGGACGTCCTCCATCGACTGGCCAACCGTGTCCACCCAGAAGTACTCGCCCTGGTTGTGGCTGGCGCCTCGCGGCGAAGTGGCATAGACCAGCGCCATGCCCGAGGCACCGCGTGGGTCGTGATAGGCCATTTCGAGGTTGTTGACTTGCGCCGCGAGTTCCGGGACCCCAAGCGATTCAGCCACGGCACGAACGCCCCGGGCCATCAAGGCCCCAAGCCCGTCCTGGAACGCGATGCGGCGGATGAGCTCGCCCGCGGCTTCGGCATTCCCCCATTCAAGGCGCAGCCCATCGAGGTCGCGCTCGTGCAGCAGGCCGCGTTCGTAGGCGAGAAAGGCGAAGCCGATGACGTTCGAGGTCGAGATCGTATCCATGCCAAATCGGTCGCAGGCCTCGCCCAGACGCGTGACCGCCGAGACGTCGTCGACCCCGATCAGCGGGCCGAAGCCCACGGTGGTCTCGTACTCGGGCCCCTTTCGCCGCACGCCATCCGCCAGTCGGACTTCCCTCCCGCAGGCGATGACGCACCCATGGCACGCCTTCACGCCCGACAGGATGGTTGCCGCCACGGTCCCGCCCGAGACCTGTCCTACGCTCTCCTTGGGCGCCCGCGTGAAGTAGTAGCCCGGCAGCGTCCCCAGGTAGTTCCAGAACTCGACGCCTGAGGCGGTGCCGGCGGCCCGCAGGGTGCGGGTCACGTTGTCGCCCTTCAGCTCGATGTTGACTGTACGCCGCAGCTCCGCGAATCCGCGGGGATCGCTCAACGGCAGCGCCTGAGTCCCGCGCAGCGCAATGGCCTTGAGGCGCTTGGCGCCCATCAGGGCGCCGAGGCCGGTGCGGCCAGCGGCGCGGCCGTGATCGCAGAGGATCGAGGCGAAGACCACACCCCGCTCGCCAGCCGTCCCAATGCAGGCGACCCGGGCGGAGTGTTCCCCCACCGCTTCCCGAATGCGTTCTTGCGTCTCGTACGTATCCGCCCTGCCCCACAGCGAGCCGGCCGCGCGGACCTCGGGTTCGCCGTCCTTCAGCCACAGGTAGACCGGCTCCGACGCCTGTCCGGTGATCCACAGCCCGTCCAGGCCGGCGGCCCGCAGCTCCGGTCCCAGGAAGCCGCCGATGTTCGATTCCGCCCACAGCCCCGTCGCCGGCGATCGTCCGCAGAAGGCCGCCCGGCCGACCGCCGGCCCGGCCGTGCCCGTCAGAGGTCCCGTGAGCAACAGCAGGGGCGCCTCGGGCGAGCGCGGATCCACCTCCCGGTGCATCTCGGGATAGAGCAGCCGAGCGCCGAGACTCGCCCCGCCCAGATAGGCACGCTGATCCTGGGCGGAGACCTCGAACCGCTCCGCCCGCCCGGTCGTCAAGTTGACCCTCAGCATTCGCGCAGGTTGAAACGGCACAGACGTTGACTCCTACGGTCACCCTCTGACAGCCGGGCTTCGGTGCGGCCCAACCAGCGGCGTACTCCCGCAGGTCCGGGGCCGACGCGACCCGTGGGGGCACGCGATGCGATCCGCTACGCTGCCGCTGCAGCCGGCGAGGCTTCCTTCGGCGGGACCCGGCTCATCGCATACTCGGCCAGGGCCGCGATCGTCAGGCTGGGGTTGACCCCCAGGTTCCCGGGCATGATCGATCCGTCGACAACAAACAAACCCGGATGCCCGAACGCTTCACAACGATCGTCGACGACCCCGTCTTCAGGGCCGGTTCCGATCGGGCAGCCGCCCAGGATATGGGCCGTGGCGGGAACGCCGAGCACGCCCTCCGCCAGGTTGCCGATGGGGTGGCCTCCGATCTTCTCGGCATAGCGGCGGACCACCTCGTGCCCCGTCCAGATCTCCGACTGGACGGGCTTGTCAGCCTTCGAGTCGGCCACAGTCCTCCGCCGGAAGAGCGTCAACGGGCTGCGGCCCAGCCGCAGCCGCATGTGTGAGTCTTCTGTCTGCATGACCAACAGGATCGTCGCTCTCCTCGCCAGCCCCGGCCTCAGCTTGACCTCGTAGAAAGTGCGCGCTTCGCGCAACGGCCACGTCAACAACATCCACAGGCGGCCAGCCAGCGAGCGCTGACCGTCGTACAGCGGTCCCGACAGGGCCCTCATGACGAAAGACGATCCCTTCGGAAAGCGGACCGGCTCCACGCGCGTCACGCCATCGGCCTGGAAGATGGAGGTGATCGATAGCCCCTGGGAGTAGTCGATGGCATCATCCGGTGCTCCCCCGGCGAGGAGGGCCTCATTGTTGGTGCGCACGCGGTGCCCCAACCGCGGTGAGAGGTTCCCCAGCTCGCCGCGCTCGCGGCATCGCAGGAGCAGTCCAACTGTCCCCAGGACCCCTGCAGCCAGGACGACATTGGCGCCGCGCACGACATGCCGCTTGCCCCGCAGCAGCCCAGGCCGGCGGTAGGCCACCTCGTACCGGGCGCCCCCGCCCCCTCCGCCCTGAAGGGGGCGGATGGACTCCACCTCGCTTTGGCCCTGGACGCGGGCGCCCAGCTTCCGCGCCAGGTAGAGGTAGTTCTTGACGAGCGTGTTCTTGGCGTTCTCGCGGCAGCCAACCATGCAGGCGCCGCAATGGGTGCAGCCCTTGCGCGGCGGCCCCTGGCCATCGAAGTACGGATCGGGAACCTCCACCCCTTCGTCCCCGAAGTAGATGCCCACCTGGGTCGGCTTGAAGCTGGATTCGAAGCCGCGTTCGGCGGCGATCTCCGCCAGGTGCCGGTCGGCGGGCCACAGCTTCGGATTGGCGGTCACGCCCAACATGCGCCGGGCCGTGACGTAATGCTCGGGAAGGACGGTCCCCCAGTGGATCGGCCGCTTCCACTCCGGCTGGTCGAAGACCTGCTCCCAGGGCTGATCGAGAACCCCGCAGTACACCAGACTCCCGCCGCCAACGCCGCTGCCGTGCAGGACAAGGACGCCCTTCAGCACGCTGATCTGCAGGATGCCGCGCATCGCAAGGGCGGGCAACCAGAGAAAGCGGCGCAGGTCCCAATCGCGCTTCGCGAACTCATCATCCTCAAACGCCTCGCCGCGCTCCAGCACCAGGACCGAATAGCCCTTCTCGGCCAGGCGCAGCGCGGCGACGCTCCCCCCGAATCCCGACCCTATCACGACGTAGTCGTAGGGTCGGCCCGCCGACTCCCCACCGCTTGCAGTCGACATTGGCCTGCTCCTTGTCCGGATCCTGACGTCCCGGCCCTGTGGCGCCGTCGGGCATGGTCAGGCGGCGATCTTCACCTGGCGGCAGCAGCGCACGAAGTCCAGCACCGTGGGAACATTCATCATCATGTAGGCCATGTTGCCTTCGACCTTCAGCTTGCGGGTCACCATCGCCTGCATCGGGTCCAGCTGCCCCTCCATGACTCGCAGAAGCGTGCTGCGCGGTGCCCGCAACGTGAAGGCCGGCTTGGGCATCCCCGGGTCGCCTTCCGTGTGCGCGCTCACCCGGCGGCACGTCCCGTGCCAGAGATCGAGGTACATGCCTTGAGCCCGTTCCCCCGCCGGGCCGCCCGGCTCGGGCTCGATCAGGACCAGCATATCCCCTTCCCAGTTCTTGGCGATCTTCGCGTAGTTCACGTCGCTATTGAGCACGTCAGACAGAGCCTTGAGCCACGCCTCGCTCGGAAAGGTATAGGCCATGCCGTCCTCCCGGACATCCAACGAGGGCTCGATTATCCGGCCTGCGGGGTGGGCTGTCAAACGCCTCCGATTGACAGCCGCAATCGAGGTCGGGTAGACTTCCCGAACGCCGCGAGGCACGATCATGCTGCAGACCCGTGAACGCCTGGAAGCCCTGGAAGCCGCTGCCCTGGCACCCTACGCCGTGCTCAGCCGGGATTCGCGCGGCCGGCAGCACCCCGAACCGGAGGCTGCCTTCCGCACCGCCTTCCAGCGCGATCGCGATCGCATCCTGCACACGACCGCCTTCCGACGGCTCGAGTACAAAACCCAGGTGTTCGTCACGTCCGAAGGCGACTACTACCGCACGCGCCTGACGCACACCCTCGAGGTGTCGCAGATTGGGCGCAGCCTCGCCCGCGCCCTGGGCGCCAACGAAGACCTGGTCGAGGCGATCTGCCTGGCGCACGATTTGGGCCACCCTCCCTTCGGCCACGCCGGAGAAGCGGCGTTGGCGCGGCTGCTCGCCTCCCACGGCGGATTCGACCACAACAAACACTCGCTCCGTATCGTCACGCAGCTTGAGCAGCGCTACGCCGGGTTCCCAGGGCTCAATCTGACCTGGGAGCTGCGTGAGGGAATGGTCAAGCACGAGACCGAGTACGACGTCGCCGACGCCGCCGACTACGACCCGGAGAAACGCGGCCATCTGGAGGCGCAGATCGCCAATGTCGCCGACGAGCTGGCCTACACGGCTCACGACCTGGACGACGGGCTTCGCTCCGGCCTGGTGCGCCCGGAGCAGCTCGACGGCCTGGAGCTGTGGTCCCGCCTGACGGATCTGACCGGCTGGACGGGCGGAGGCCTCGACGACCTCACCCGCCACCACATGATCCGCGAGCTGATCGGGCTCGAGGTCACCGACCTGATCCAGATCACGGACGCCGAGATCACCGCCTCCGGCGTCCGGTCGGTGGAGGCGCTGCAGCTTCTCCCGCACAACGTCGTCCACCCAACCCCCGGCCTGGCGCAGGCGAACCGGGCCCTGAAGAGTTTCCTGTACCACAACTTGTACCAGCACTACCAGGTCGTGCGCATGCAGGTCAGAGCCGAGCGGATCGTTGAGAACCTGTTCCAGGCCTACACCCGCAAGCCGGAGATCCTGCCGGGCGAGGTGCAGGCACGCGCCCGGCAGCAGTCGCTCGAGCGCACGGCCTGCGACTACATCGCCGGCATGACGGATCGCTTTGCCATGCAAGAGCACGGCAAGCTCTTCGATCCCCAGATCCTTCCCTGACCGAGCCGCTCATGGGCAAGCGTGACTACCTGCTGACCACCGAAGGCGCCTCCAAGCTGCGTGAGGAGCTGGCGGCGCTGCGCGGCCCGCGCCGGGACGAGATCGCCGCGCGCCTGCGCAACGCTGTCCAGATGGGCGACCTGAGCGAGAAGGCCTACTACATCGTCGCCAAGGCAGACCAGGCCTTCCTCGAAGGACGCATCCTGGAGCTCG
>DYJB01000180.1 GCA_020723365.1 Candidatus Aquidulcis sp.
CGCGGCGTCAGGGAAGCCGCCTCGATCCCCGTCGCGGACGAAGCCCGCCGCTGCCACGCCAGCACCGCTTGGCCTTCTTCGGCGCGCAAGGCCTGGCCCGTCATCTCGAACCCGGCGCCATCGAGGCCGAAGGCGGCGGCCGCCACGAACCCCGGTTCAGCCTCAGGCATCAGGGCCAGCACGCCGGCATCGTCCGCCAGTGCCGGCCCCAGCCCTGATACGGCTGTCCGCAAGGCGGCGGCATGCCAGGCCCAGTCGTAACGTCTACGCCGCAGCGCCACGCGGATGGGCGCGGCGGTCTCACGGCCCCACAGCCAGCCTGCCCACAGCGCCGAGAGCGTCCAGTAGGCCTGATTCGGCCTTGGCAAGACGGTGATCACCTGGCGCACCTGTCCGCGCTCGAGTGTGCCCGCGAGGTCGCGGGAGGGACCGGGAAAGACGGACACGGTCCCGGGTTCGAGGCCGCCATCGTGCGGCCATGCACGCAGCGGGATGCCCGGGTCGTCCAACTCCCAATCCTGGCCGGCCCTCTCGAGGGCGCGCCATGCGTTCGTCTCGATGAAGTGGGGCGAAGCCGTCAACTGCCGCGGGCGGGTGCGACCTTCCGCGATCGACCACAGGGCGTTGGCGGCGTCGAAGGTGGAGAGCAGCAGCGCATCGGCTGCACGCCGGAGGGGTGGCTCGAGGTCAAGGGCCGTCGCCTTGCTCAGCAGCGTGATGAGAGCGAAGACGGCCCGGCCGGGATAGACGGCCAGCGCCGCCTCGGCGTGTTCGCGATCGGGATCGCCAGCCGGCGCCAGTTGCTCGAGCGCCAGGGCGTGCTGCAGGCCGCGCCGGGTGTAGCCGGCGGCGCGCTCGCGGTCGGCGGCGTCCGTCGCTTCATCGCCGGCGTGCCCGCAGGCCGGGCAGGTGTAGGTGCGCACGACGGGAATACCCTGATCGCGGTCCCACACAAAGCGGTCAGCCGGGACGGCGGCCCTGCAGCGCGAGCAGGACGTCAGGTACAGGTCCAGCACGAAGCGTTCGAGGCGCTGATTGTCCTTGGGCGCCGACGCCAGGCGCGCCAGCGCCGTGCTCAGGTCGGGCGGCGGGATCGGCCGGGCCGCCCCTTCCAGCACGAAGCGCGTAACGGGATTGTTGCAGGCCGTCAGGACACGGGCTCCGCAGGCCGCCAGCTCGACGACCAAGCGCGGACTGGCTCCGAAGGGGTCGAGCAGCCAGGCATGGGGTCCGCAAAGCGCCAGGGCGCGCCGTGCCGAGCCGACCTCCAGCGGCGGGAGGAAGCGGGCCAGCGGGCCGACCCGCGATGGCGGGCGGCCGATCGGGAACGGCAGGGCATCCATACGGGCTCGGGCCGCAGATGCGCGGCAGCCTCCATTCTGCACCAGGACCGGCCCAACACAAAGCACGCCTTTGCCACCCGGGCAGGTTCGGCGGGCTTGCTGCCGTGCGCCCAGCCAGGCCACGCCCCCCGCCTTGAACGTCCCGCCATCGGCGCGTACACTCCAGGTGGGAGGCGGAAGCCATGGGATCCCGCAGTGTACTGTCAATCCTCTTGCTCTCCGTGCTGGTCGCCGGATGCCTGCCCTCCCCAGCGCCCGGGTCGGCGATCCTCCCGTCGGCGCCGGCTGTCCCATCGCTGGCAGTCGCACCTCCGCCGTCACCCTCTGCCGGTCCCAAGCCCCAGGCTGCTTCAGTGCACGATCCAGCACCTTGCTCGATTCCAGCGGGCACTGCGCCCGCTCCCGCTCTGACCGATCCGGCACGGACGGTGCAGGGCATCCTGGACTACCTGAACGACGGAGGTTCGGTTGATGCCCTCGCCGCCCTACTGGTGACTGCCGGTCGCGCCCCCAACGGCAGCCAGCCGGTGCTGTCGCTCGATATCAACGGCGATGCCTGGCTCGACCTGGCCGTGGCCTACGTCGACCCTTTCGCTCCCCTGGCCTCCGCCCACGGGGTTTTCCGGCCGGCGCTGCAGCCGCCCGCGCGCGGCAGCGTCGGCCTCTACCTGTGCCAGGGGACGCAGTACATCCCGGGTGAACCGGTCCTCGAGGCGCCGGATGCGACACCCATCCTCCATCTGGCCGGCGATCTCAGCGGGGACGGCGTCACCGATCTGGTTGTCGGCTGGGAGACCTGCGGCGCGCATACGTGCTACCAGGAGCTCGACGCGGTGATGGCAAAGGGAAGCACCCTGGTTCGCGCCCCGTTCGATCCGACGCTCGATCTGCCCTACCCCGATGTGCGATTGCTGCCCGATGGGCGCCTGGCCGTCACCGGAACCGGGATCGCATCGGTCGGCGCCGGGCCGTTCCGACAGATCACGCGAGCGTGGAGCTGGGAGGCGGAACAACAGGTATTCGTCGTCGACACCGAAGCCCTTGAGGCCCCGCGCTTCCGTATCCATGCGCTCCTCGATGGTGAAGCCGCCGCGCGCGGCGGTGATTGGGACCTGGCGCTCGACCTGTACCACCGGGTCGTCATGGACGACGCGCTCCTTGACTGGGCAGACCCCCTGTCCGAGCGGGCGAATCTGACCGGCTACTCCATGTACCGCATCGTCGTGGCCTACGCCAGCAAGGGCGACCAGGGCGACGCTAAAGTCGCCTACGGGATCCTCCAGAACCAGTACCCGGACGGTTCGCTGGGCAGGGCCTACGCTGAGCTGGCGACAGCCTTCTGGGATGCGTACACCCCGGCCGGCGATCTGGAGGTTGGGTGCCGGGCGGCGCGGGCGTTCGCCGAATCACACCGCGCGGAGATCCTCGATCCGCTCTTCTTCGGCTACGCCAATCCAACCTACACACCCGGGGACGTCTGTCCGGCCATCGACTCCTGACCCCCTGGCCGGACCTGCATCGCTTCGCCTGCTCCCACTGCAGGAAAAGGGATCCGGTCCAGCGCTCCGAAGGCGCAGCTGCACTACCGACCTTATCCGACTCGCTCGGAGGCCTGAAGCGGGAACCGATCGGACCGCCTCCGAACCGGCGCTGCATCGGCTTTCGGATGGACTCGGTGATCTAAAGGAATCGCGGGCGCATGCCAAGCGCTGGATCGAGGAATCCGGCGGGCTAGCCAGGACCGGGATAGCGCCAGCCGCGGACTCATCGAGCCGTCGGTCACCCTGCCGCTGGCGATCTTCCTCTCCCTGTTGTGGCCGCTCCCGTTGCAGCTCGGCGGTTTCATCGGCTCGCTTGTGGAGGCCGAGAGGGACGATCCCGTTGTTTGGCTCGTCGTTCCAGCCGTAGTAGCGGCGATCACCGTGGCCACGGTCCGGCGCAGCCTGGCCGCTCCGGCGTTGCGGACGCGCCGCGGGCGACTGGAGGCCGATCGGGCGGCCGCCCTCGAGCGCCCGCGCGTCGTGGACGACCCCGTCTCGAGAGTGCGCGCCGAGGAGGAGCAACACCAGGGGCTCGTGTCACTGCGTGACAAACGGTCGGTGTTGCAGCCGCCATGTCATCGTGCGGGGCCCCGGCTCCAGGCCCTGCGAAGGTCTAGTTCTCGTCGAGGGCTCTCGTCAGATCGGTGTACGCATCCATCCACGCCATCCGGCGTAGGAAGCTGAGGGGCGAATCGCTGGCGGCACGCAGGGCGCGGACCGCCTCCCCAACCGGGTCCTCGCCGGCTGCCCCGCCGGGTTCGTCGGCGTACGCGCCGTAGAAGGCGAAGTAGGCCTGATTGAGCCGGCGGAGCCAGTGGTAGCCCTGGTCGAAGAAGATCTGGCGCCGAGCCTCCATGTAGGCCTCGGCCTCCTCGATGCGGCCCTCGGCTAACAGGGCATCCGCCTGCACCCGCGTCGTGTGCATCTCGGCCCGGAAGTCGAAGGCGGCGGGTTCGGCGGGCCGCGCCGGAGCGGCCTCCGCAGGCTGCAGCTGCGGCGCGGCTGGGGGCCGCGCCAGCTCGGGATAGTAGCGGCGCAGGACCAGCTGTCCGATCTCGGTCCCCAGCAGCGAGGCGGTCGTCTCATTCATCGTGCGCAGCTCGGGTGTGGTTTCGTAGTTGAGGCCGAGAGGACGCAGTGACAGATAGTTGTGCACCCACTCGTGCACGACCGTCTCCACGACCCAATCGAGGGCCGTCGTCTCCTGCACCATGGTCGGGTAGGTGCCGATGCCACCACCCGGGACGACGAGGGCGGAGACATCCAGCGCTCCCTCGACCCTCGCTTCCAGGGAAACGTGCTCGGCCAGCGCCAGCCCCGGCTCGAGCTGCACGTTGGCATCCTGGCGGATGACCGAACGCGGCGAGACGATCAGCGCGTCCGGAAGGCGCGAGAAGCGAAACGACACCGGAGGGAAGACCACGCCGCCTGCGCCGAGCCCGAGCTCCGACAGTGTCACCGCCACCTGCTCCTGCAGGACAGCTTCGGCCGCCGGCTGCTGGCGCGCCAGCTCCGCGCGTGTGGCTCGCCACTCAGCGGCAGTCGGCGCGCCGGCCGCCTGCGGATCGGGCAGCGACGGGTCGGCGAAGATCTCGGCCAGGCGGGCCTGGAGATCCTCGGAGCGGCGAATGGCTTCGACGTAGTCCAGCACCAGCGCCCTGCCCTGCTCCGACCCCAGGTAGTCGGTGCTTCCCAGGCTGCCCTGGCTGAGCTTGGCCGCTGCGGCATCGAGGGTCCACGAGAGGAAGTCGAACTCGTCGGCGCGTGTGAATCGGCGTACCTGCTCCAGCGGGTCCTGCAGGCGCACGCTACTGTAGGTCAGCAGGAGCGAGAGCGTCAGGGACCACAGGAGCAGGGCCACGCCCCAGCCGAGACGGCGGCGGGTGATGGAGGAGGGCATGGCGGCATCTTACCAGCCGCTGCGTCGGTCGCCAACCCGGGCCGCAGGCGGTGTGCTATAATCCCTGCTCCCCGGCATCCGCCGGGCTTCGCACCTACGGGCACCTTCAGCCTGATCGCATGAACTTCCTTGTCACCGGCTCCGCCGGATTCCTGGGCTCCGCCCTCGCCAATCGCCTGGCCCGCGAAGGCCATCAGGTGCGCGGGCTGGACGACCTCTCGGCCGGCGATCCGGCGCGCCTCGATCCCGGCGTGCTGTTCACGCGCGGTGACGTCACCGACCGCCCCAAGCTGTGGACGCTGCTGCAGGACGTCGACTGCGTCTACCACCTGGCGGCGCGCGTGTCGGTACCCGAGTCGGTGCTCTACCCGCGCGAGTACAACGCCGTGAATGTCGGGGGCACGGTCGGCGTGATGGAGGCGATGCGCGACGTCGGCGTCAAACGCGTCGTGCTGACCTCTTCCGGCGCCGTGTACGGCGACCAGCAGCAGCAGCCCCTGACCGAAGCGATGGCGCCCGACCCGCGCTCACCCTACGCCGTCTCCAAGCTGGCGGCCGAGTTCTACGTGCGCACCATCGGCGCGTTGTGGGGGATCGAGACCGTCTCGCTGCGAGTGTTCAACACCTACGGCCCGGGCCAACCGCTTCCGGCGGCGCACCCGCCGGTGGTGCCGCACTTCCTGCGCCAGGCGTCCCGCGGAGGGACGATCGT
>DYJB01000181.1:0-758 GCA_020723365.1 Candidatus Aquidulcis sp.
CCAGCGGTCGGCCTCGGCATCCAGGGGCAGATCGAAGGCCCGCAGGAAGGCGATCATGATGGGAATCTTGATCGTCGAGGCGGCCGTGAAGGCGATGTCGGGCTCGAGGCGGAACTCGGCGTTGCGGTAGCGTCCGAGCAGCAGCTCCTCCCCGCTTCGCAGGTCTTGCAGGTAGGCGACGGCCAGCCCGTCGAAGCCGGCCAGGTCGATGTTCTGCTTGAGCAGCGTCGCCAGCGTCGGCAGGCTTGCGCGCGGCGCCAGGCCCTCGACGACCGGCAGATTGAGGCGGCGATCGGTAGGCTGGCGCAGGATGGCGCTCAGGAGTTCCGCCGCCCGGCCGATATCCAGCACCTGGCCGGGCTTGCCCGGCTGGAAGGAGGTCGTCCCGGGGATCGGCTGGACGGGGATCGGCGGCTGGTCGTAGCGCGCGGCAATGTCGCGCAGCGCCGCCTCCATCTGCGTGGATGAGATGTCGGCTCGCAGGGCGACGTTCTCGAAGCTTCCGGCGCGATTCCACAGGTAGTCCCCGAACTCGGACCAGAAGGATCCCCCGGTGCGCACCAGCTCCGCCGCCGCCAACATCCCTTCGATGTCGGGGGAGAAGCCGGCGGCGGCCGGCGAAAGCCAGATGACCTGATCCCCGTAGTGCAGCTCGGCCGGCGCGCCGTACACCTGCAGCAAGCGCTCGGAGGCGGCGGCCTGGTCCAGGCCGCCCACGGGCACGCCGGCGATCTCGAGCCTGCTGGGCATCCGCCCCC
>DYJB01000181.1:768-5492 GCA_020723365.1 Candidatus Aquidulcis sp.
AGCGCAGGAAATCAGGTCCGCGGCGTCTCATGGCATGCTCCGGAGCGCGATTCTAACACGCCCCTAGCCCGCCTCGATCTGGTGGGCGAGGCGCTGGCGCGCCTGCTCGAGATCGGCCAGCTTCTGACGCTCTTTCTCGACGACCGCGGCGGGCGCGCGCTCGGCAAAGGGGCCGGCCAGCAGCCCGCGCAGGCGCGCGATTTGCGCCTCGGCCTCGTGCAGATCCTTCGTCAGCCGCGCTCGCTCTGCTTCGGCGTCGGCTGCCTCGGCAGCCCGCAGGTAGATCTCGATCGTCCCGACGACGAGAGGAATGGCCCCTTCCGGCGGCGCCTCGAGCGCCTTCTCGATGGTCAGCGAATCCGGCGCCAGGCGGGCAAGGCTCGCCAGCAGCATCGCGTGCGAGGCGAGCAGCGGTGCGGCTTCCCCCGCGGCAAATACGGCCGCCAGTCGGCTTCCAGCCGGGATGTTCTTCTCGGAGCGCACATTTCGGATGGCGGTGATGACCTGGCGCAGCATCTCGAAGTCCGCCACGGCAGGTTCGTCGACGGATTCATCCGGGTTGGGCCAGGCCGCATCGATCAGCGCATCCCCCCACGCCCCCGGCTGGACGAAGGCCCCGGCGGAGGAGGCCGCCGCGGCCTGCAGACGCTGCCACAGCTCTTCGGTGACGAATGGCATGTAGGGGTGCAGCAGGCGCAGGCAGTCGTCGAGCACCCGGACCAGCGTGTCGGCTGTCAGCCAGGCACGCTCGCCGCCGGCCTCCATCTGGAGCTTGGAAGCCTCCAGGTACCAGTCGGCGTATTCGCCCCACAGGAACTCGTAGATCTGCCTCCCGGCCTCGGCGAACTGGTAGGCTTCGAGCAGTCGATGGGCCTCCCGCCGGAGGTGGGCCAGGCGGGCCAGGATCCAGCGGTCGGCCAGCGTCGGCTCGGGCGCCTTCGCCGGAGGCGCCGGGGCGCGCTCGAGGGCACTCAGCACCAGGCGCGTGGCGTTCCACAACTTGTTGGCGAAGTTGCGGCCCGCCTCCACCCGTTGGACGCTGATGTTCAGGTCGTTGCCCGGCGTGGAACCGGTGAGCAGCGAGAAGCGCAGCGCGTCGGTGCCGAATTCATCCATGAGCTGGACCGGATCGACGACGTTGCCCGTGGTCTTGCTCATCTTGCGCCCGTGCTCGTCGCGCACCAGTCCGTGCAGGTAGACGGTGTGGAAGGGCGCCCGGCCCGTGAACTCCAGGCCGCTCATGATCATGCGCGCGACCCAGAAGAACAGGATGTCGTAGCCGGTCTCCATCACCGACGTCGGGTAGTAGCGGCGCAGGTCGTCGGTCTCATCCGGCCAGCCCAGCGTCGAGAATGGCCACAGCCCGGACGAGAACCAGGTGTCGAGCACGTCGGGGTCCTGCTCGAGGCGGGTGGAGGCGCAGTGGGCGCAGGCCGAAGGGTCCTCCAGCGCCACGGTCATCTCGCCGCAGTCGCTGCAGTACCAGGCGGGGATGCGGTGCCCCCACCAGAGCTGGCGGGAGATGCACCAGTCGCGGATGTTCTCCAGCCAGTTGTAGTAGACCTTGGTGAAGCGTTCGGGCACGATGCGGATGTCGCCGCGGCGCACGGCCTCGAGTGCCGGCTCGGCCAGCGGCTTCATCTTGACGAACCACTGGGTGGAGACCATCGGTTCGACGATTTCCCCGCCCCTCTGGGAGCGCGGCACCTGCATGGTGTAGGGCTCGGTCTTGATCGTCAACCCGGCGGCCTGCATGTCGGACCACAGCTTCTTCCTGCATTCGAAGCGATCGAGCCCGGCATAGGGCCCCGCCTGGTCGTTCATCGTCGCGTCGGTGTTGAGCACGTTCACGATCGGCAGCCCGTGACGCTGCCCGATTTCGTAGTCCGCCGGGTCGTGGCCGGGCGTGATCTTCAGGGCCCCGGTGCCGAACTCGCGGTCGACGTAGGTGTCCTGGATGACCGGGATCGTCCGCTTCAGGATCGGCACCAGACAGGTCTTGCCGATCAAGTGCCGGTAGCGCTCGTCGTCCGGATGGACGGCCACAGCCGTGTCGCCCAGGATGGTCTCGGGGCGCGTCGTGGCAACCGGGATGAACTCCTGCGAGCCGGCGATCGGATAGCGGAAGTAGTAGAGCGTGCCCTGCTCCTCGGCGTACTCCACCTCCAGATCGCTGACGGCCGTGCGCAGGCCCGGCGACCAGTTGATCAGGTAGGAGCCGCGGTAGATCAGCCCTTTGTGGAACAGCTGCACGAAGGCGGTGCGCACGGCGCGCGAGAGCCCCTCATCGAGCGTAAAGCGCTCGCGTTCCCAGTCGCACGAGGCGCCGAGCCGGCGCAGCTGCTGGGTGATGATCCCGCCGTACTTGGCCTTCCACTCCCACGTGCGGCGAACAAAGGCCTCGCGGCCGATCTCTTCCCGGGTTACCTCGTCCGTCTTCAGCAGGTGTTTCTCCACCTGAAGCTGGGTGGCGATGCCGGCGTGGTCGCTGCCCGGCACCCACAGCGTCGGGACCCCCTTCATGCGCTGGAAGCGGATCATCAGGTCTTCGACCGCGATCGTCAGGGCATGGCCCAGGTGCAGTTCACCGGTGACGTTGGGCGGCGGCATGGAAATGACGAATGGCTTCCCACCCGCATCCGGGCGGGGGCGGAAGCGCCCGTTCGCCTCCCACCACGCGTACAGACGCTGCTCCACGCTGCGGAAGTCGTAGGCCTTGGGCAGACTGAACTCGGACATGCTCATCTCTCCTGTGCGCCGGCGGTCGCGGGGCAAACAAATAGCCCCCCGTCCACGAGGACGGAGGGCGTCGCCTCCGCGGTACCACCTCGCTTCACCGTTGCCGGTGCGCTCAACCTCCCCGCTATCACGGGGAGTCCGCTGTAACGGGCTTACCCGCGCCGGTCTACGTCCCTCCAGGGAGGGCTTCTTCGGCGATCCCCCGGGCGACCTTCGGCGGCTTCGGCAGCGGCGGCTCTCAGCTGGGGACCGCCTTCTCTGACAGCCTGCGCCGGCCTACTCCTCCCGGGCGTGCTATTCGATTGCCCAGCATTCTAGCAGAGGCGAGCCGCCGGGACAAGTCCCCACCGCCCCCCCCCGCTCATGTCCTGGGCTTGAGACTCCCGGTCGGCTTGAGAGGACCTGTCCATTCGCCCGGGAACAGGTCCAGCGCCCGGGCGGCGGCGCGCACGATGTTGACGTCGCGGTCGAACTGACGGGCACGCAGGGCCTTCTGGGCATCGCCGGTGTGCCACTCGACCAGGCGGAGCAGCGCCACCATCCGTGAGCGGCTGTTGTCCCTCTCCTCCGGACCGTGCTCGCCGGTGGAGAAGCCCGTGCGCGGCTTCTCGAGGATCTCGATCAGCACGGGAATGGCGGCCGGGTTGTTGATCTGCGCCAGGCGCTGCGTCGAGCGATGGGCCGTGTCCAGGTCCGCCACGCGCAGCGCCCGGAAGCGGTGGAGCTGGATGGCGGTCAGGGCCGACGTCTCGCGCACCAGCGGATCGGGATCCGTCAGAGCCGCTTCGATCTCGGCGATGGCGTCTTCATCTTGCGCCATCCCCGGGCGGTTGGCGAATTCGACCGCCGTCCGCAGGCGCACCGCCGGGTCGGCGCCGCGCAAGTCGTATTCCGTGCGCGCCCGCGTCAGGAGGCGGCCGGCCGGCGTGACGGCCGAGGCGCGCTCGGGCGACTCGGCCAGGCGAGCCAACTCGTCCTCGGGCGCGTCGAGCAGGTACAGCGCGTGTTTCACGGCCGGGGTGATGAGCGCGTCTTCCAGCGCCAACAAGTCGTTCAGGTAGGCACGCAGCGAGCCCTGGCCCGGCTGAGTGAGGACGCGCCGGCCGCGCTCGCGCCACTGGTTGATCTCGTCGGCCAGCGCCTGCTGCCGCTCGCGCAGGCTGGCCTGCTCGGCGCGCAGCGTCCGCCGGTCGTCGTCCCCCGATTCGACCATCAGGCGGCTGATCTCGTCCAGCCTCTCGCTGGCGGCAACGAACTCCCGTTGAATCTCGTCCGCCTTGCGGTTGAGCGCATCCTGCACCTGACGTAGGCCAAGACCGATCACGCCGTCGTGCCTCCGTGATTCCGACTGCTGCCACGGCCTGGGTCGGCTTCGGGCCCGCGCCGGGTGCCGCCAGTATAGGAGCCTCCCAGGAGCCCGTCAACTGGGCACACAGTCATCCCCGGCACGGCTTGGCGGGGGCCTGCCTGCGGCCGCTGCCGGCAGGCTCCCTCGGCGGCGGCATTCCGGTATAATCCTCGCCGTGACCTCGCCGGAGCAGCGCGTGATCGCACGGGATGAGCGTCCCGAGGACCAGGACGAGGTCACGTTGCGCCCGCGCCGCCTGTCACAGCTCATCGGCCAGGACCGCGTCAAGGAGAACCTGGGGATCCTGATCCAGGCCGCCGACCGACGCGGCGACCCGCTCGACCACGTTCTGTTCTACGGCCCGCCCGGCCTGGGCAAGACGACGCTGGCCCACATCCTGGCCCACGAGATGGGCGTGGCACTGCGCGTGACGTCGGGCCCGGCCATCGAGCGCGCCGGCGACCTGGCAGCGCTGCTCACCAACCTCCAGCCCAAGGACATCCTCTTCATCGACGAGATCCACCGTCTGGGCCGCGCCGTCGAGGAGGTGCTCTACCCGGCCATGGAGGACTATGCCCTGGACATCATCCTGGGCAAGGGCCCGGGGGCGCGCTCGATCCGCCTGTCGCTGCCGCCC
>DYJB01000182.1 GCA_020723365.1 Candidatus Aquidulcis sp.
CGGCCGGCGAAGGGTAAGGAACATCCACGCCGACGCCAACGCCGATCTGGTAGTAGGCCCACAGCAGCTCGGCCAGCGCCCACAGCAACAGCCCGGCGCCCAGCAGGGACCACACCGTCCGCTGGGGGACTCGGCGGCCGAAACGGGAAGCGGCGAGGAAGGCCAGCACGGCACCGAGCAGCGCCGTTGCGGCGTAGAGCCCGTCGGAGGCCAGTTCGAGCACCGCAACGCCCCCTGGCTGGAAGGCGTTCAGCCCGATGAGGGCGGCCACCACGCCGAAGGCGGCGATCCGGGCGGGCCACAAGCTCTCTCTCATCCTTCCCCCTCCGGACCTAGGCGTACGGGATCATGGCAGTCCGCGCGTTCAGCTCGGCGAGATTGGAGGGCAGCTTCATACATGCTGAGCGAAGCACGGACCGAAGGAGCTGGTCTCCGAGCAGCCGCCCGGCCAGTTGGCGGGCATACCCTGAATAGTCCTGGTACACGGAGAGCAGCATCCGGCAGTCGATGTCCGGGACTCGCCCCCGCAGAGCCTCCAGGCTGGGCAGTCCGGTGAGAGCATGCCAGGCATGCTCACCGGCATACGCCTCCAGGCGCTGGTCGAACTCGAGGGCCAGGGCGCTGCCCCCGGTGCGGGCAATGGCGTCGCTCAGCGCCGCCCTCAAGGCCAGGAACAGCAGGCTGAGGTCGGCGCATTCGGCGGCGTTGGCTTCCGGCGAGTGCAGGCCGCCGGTGAAGCGGGAAGGTGGTTGCGTCATGCCTTGTGGGACCGCAGGGCTGGTCGCACCGGCCCGGCGCTCCGGTTGGGGTCGTACCCATCGCACGGCCGCGGCAGCGTGCCGTGGGACGCGCCTACTGTAGCACAGTCGGCGTCGGCCGGCAGGGGAGGCGCGGCCGGCGAGGGAGCGTGCCATCCCTCGCCGGCCGGATCGACAGCAGGGGCGGTCCCGGGTCTAGACGGGGGCCAGCGTCCCGGAGAAGATCATCCACGCCAGGAGGGTCTTGGCTGCCAGGCTGAGCACGATGTAGAAGCGCTCACCGAACAGGTAGTCCTTCCAGGGGCCGATCTTCTTGTACTGGAGCCACATGTTGACGGCGAAGATGTTGAAGAAGACGAGGATCGTCGGGATGATGGCGTACACGAACGCCGGGGGCTTGGCATCGCCCGAGTTGACGGCGCCCAGGAAGTACATCACAACCACGATCCAGGGGATGATCCCGGCAAAGCAACCGAAGATGAAGGCCGACCAATCGGTCTTCTTGGTGTACTGGTTGACGGTCTCCATCACGATGCCGAACAGGTTCATGGCGGCGTTGACGCCGAAGAGGGCGATCATCGTGCCCACGTCCCAGATTCCGACCAGCATGCCGATGAGCACGATCATCAGCGATGAGCTCAGGGCGTACTCGTAGAACCGGATCGGGTTCATGCCCTTCTCGAGGTTGGCCACGTAGCGCTTGTAGCCGACCGTGGAAAGGTAGAAGTGGGCGACGGCCGAGAGCAGCAGGAAGGCCGCCACCGCCGGGCCAAAGCGCAGCTCGTAGATCAGCTTCGGATCCGGTGTCAGCGAGAAGGTGGAGATGTCGAACTTGAGGAAGTTGGAGAAGATCGGGTAGGTGGTGGCGTTGCTGAGCACGATCATCAGCACACCCTGCACCAGGTGCAGGAAGCCCATGATCAGGTTGAAGCGGCGCAGCCCCTGGTAAACCGGGGCGGGGCGCTGCGGGGCGAGAACAGAATCGGCAGTTGTCATGTGCGAGCCTCCTTGGGGCCAGATGGCCGTGGCATGCTGCGTGGCTGGTCATTCGGCGGGTAGCTTCGGATCAAGCCAACTGCCGCGTGCGACAGCCGTTCGGTTTGTTGACTTATCTTACCACAATTGTCTAGGAAATGTCAAGGGAAAGTCGAAGTTGCTGGGTCGGAGACTGGACATAGATTTACAGAATAGAAGTTGACAATGACGGCCCCACCCAATTATGGCAGACGCCAGCGCCAGTTGGGGGACCTGACTCGCACCCGCTGGCGCGGCAGAGCCTTGGCACTGGGCGCAGACAGCCCCAGCCCCAACGTGACTGGGCGGCGTCTGGATCCGGGGAGGTGAAGGATCTACACGAGGAGCCCGAAGGCTGCCCCCAAGCCGAGCGCCGCCAGCAGGATCCCGAGCAGCGCGTACACGAGGCGTGCGCCGGTCCGGCCAAAGAGCCTGACGAACAGGGCGGCGCGGGAATGGGTCATGAACCACTCCCAGTCGAAGACGGCGCCTGCAAAGGAGAAAAGTCCTACGAGAACGAGGAAGGCCGAGGTCCAGCCTGGCATGGTCACTCTCCTCGTATGCATCCTCCAAGCCCCCTGAGCTGGGTGGGGGCGGGGATGGTGCGGCACCTGGTGAGGCTCACGCAGGCCTCCGAGATCGCTCCGGTCGGCTGCGCCTGCCCTTCCCTCAAGCCGTCGCCGTATCGAGTGCGCGTACTTCGTCCGGCGTCAGCCGCCAGCCGACGGCGCCGGCATTCTCCTCCGCCTGCTGCGCCGTCTTGGCGCCGGGAATCGGCACGGCGCCCTTGCACAGGACCCAGTTGAGCGCCACCTGCGCCGGGGTCCGGCCCTCATGCCCGGAGCCGATCTCGCGCAGCAGGCCCACCAGCCTGTCGAGCTGCGCGTAGGATGGACCTCCCAGACGGGCGGAGCGGAGGCCGCGCATCGGATGGAGCCGCGTGTACTTGCCGGTCAGGTATCCCTGCGCCAGCGGGGAGTAGGCGATCAACGTGACCTTCAGCTCGCGGCAGGCCTCGAGCAGCCCGGAGCGTTCCGGCCCGCGGTCGAGCAGGCTGAAGCGCACCTGGTTGGATGCCAGCGGCAAACCGCGCCGCGCCAGCGCGGCGTGGGCGCGGCGCGTCTGCGATACGCTGTAGTTCGACACCCCGGCAGCGCGGATCAGGCCCTCCCCGGCGGCGGCCGCCAGCCCCTCCATCCAGGTTTCCACCGACCTCGGCGGATAGGGCCAGTGAATCTGGTACAGGTCGATCTTCTCCAGCCCCAGGCGCTGCAGGCTGGCGCGCGCCGCCCCCAGGATCGACGGACTGCGCAGCCTCCAGGGATAGGGGAAGAACTTGCTGGCGACGACAACGGGCCGGCCGCCGGCCCGCACGAAGTCGCCCAGGTTACGCTCGGAGGCGCCGGAGCCGTACACCTCGGCCGTATCGAAGAAGTCGAGGCCGCGCGCCATGCACACCTCGAAGGCGGCGCGGATCTCGGTGATGCCGTACTCCCGCCCATACCCCCAGAACGAGGCATCACCCCACTGCCACACGCCCACGCCCAATTCGGGGATCTCGATCCCGGTCGTTCCCAGGGGAACACGCTGCAACACGCCGACGTCGCCCATTCGTCACCGCTCCATGAAGTGGCTCGGAGCCCACGACTCCCGAAGTCGAACCGACTTCGGAAGTCGCAGCTAGCCCCTGACCACGTGATCGAGGAAGTACTCCCGCCATGGACCGCAGCCGTCGATGAAGGGCTGCATCAGCGCCCGCTCGGCCTGGACGGTGTGCATCAGATCGTGCGCCGCCCACTCATGGATCATCTGGTCGAGCGTAACGCGGCCCAGCTCGGGGTGAAGCGCCGTGCGCTCCAGCTCCGCCGCCCCGACGCCGGCGAGCACCCGCAGGCTGCCGGCGCGCAGCTGCGCGAACTCAGCCGAGAGCGCGAGCGGCTGCAGGCTGGCGACCCCGGGCGGCGTCCCGGCATCCGGGTTGAAGGCCTCGAAATCCCGGCCATCCAGAAACCGCTGCAGCCTCACCGGGAAGACCTCACGCTCCGCTTCAACCAGGTGCAGCAGGCATTCCACCGCCGACCAATCACCCGGCGCGGGCTGCCGGCGCATCAACGGCACATCGAGGGTCTGGCTGAGTGCAAGCCAGCGAACGGGTGTCGTCTGCAGGACCTGCGTCGCGAGCTGAACGATCTTGTCCATGTCGATGCCTCCCGACGCGGCGGCCGCTTCGGGTGGGCCAGGCCGCGCCGGCCGCAGCATGGTATCGCAGGTTCGGCTGGCGGGGAGGAGGGCTGGGGGAGGAGGCCGGCGTGTGAGGGCCCCGGGTGATCAGCGTCCCACTGCGGCCCGGCGCCGAAACACCCGGCAGATGGCCAGCGAGATCCACAGCGCCGTGTCGGGATCGCTGCCGCGGGTCGCATGCAGCCGCCACGTGCCGTCAGCCGACTGCTGGCCGGCGAACCACGCACAGGCTTCCGCGATCCTCGGATGGTCGAGGTCCGGTCCGACTCGAGTCAGGCTGTCGAGCGCCGAGAGCAGGTCGGTGAACCAGAACGGAAAACCGAAGCCGAACCAGAACGACGGTGCATCCCGGCCGGGGTACTTGTCTCGGGAAAACAGTCGATCAGCGAGGAGCCCGGCGGCCTGCCGCGCGGCGGTTGATCGGCGGTAGCGGGGATGGGCGGCGAAGGCCCGCAGGACGACGCCTGTCACCATGTGAGACGCCGGTCGCGATCGGTCAGGAGCGAGAGCAGGCTGGGAGAGCGATGGCTGGTCCCATCGGCCACGGCGTGTCAGCATCGGGATAGCCCAGCCGCCGTCCTCCTGACGGATGCTGAGGAGCCAGGCGAAGGCGCGCCCGACGCGCGCATCGCGCGCGTAGCCGGCCTTGACCAGCAGCTCGAGGGTTCCGGCCGTGTAGTTGGGTGTGTACTGGCGGCCGTAGATGCCGCGGAAGTCTCCGGCCGCGGTCTGACGCGAGAACATGAACTCTGCCGCGTGTTCGAGCGCCGGCAGCTGGCGGGTGGCGGCAAACTTCTCGACCAGGATGCCCAGCGTGCGATAGGTCTCGATCTGGGCGTAGTCCTCGAACTCGCGGTACCTGGGAACGCCGCCTCCGGGGTAGGGCCAGGAGCCATCGGGCAGCTGGCGTCGAAGGAGTCGCTGGGCTTCCGGCAGCGCCCACAGGTTGCGCGCCGGGCCGGGGTCGTCATCCAGCAGGTCGCGGCGAACGGCGTAGGCCAGACAGGGGTTGGCGCTGGCGGTCAGCGCGGGCAGCGGGTTGTGCCGCAGCGGCCGCGCCCACGCGGGCCGGGCGCGGGCCGGCGTGAGTCGAGCGGCGGGCTGCCGTGCCCCGGACGTCATGCGCTTCCCCGCCTTCCCAGGTAGCGCGGCACGCGCCGGCAGTACTTCCTGTAGGCCTCACCGTGCTCGCGGGTGAGGTGCTCCTCTTCCGTACGAACCATGGCATGGAAGATTGTCAGGCTGACCAGCAGCCAGCCCAGCGCCAGGGCTGAAGGCCACAGGCACACGACGCCGAGGATCATGGCCATGCCGAACAGCACCTGCGGGTTGCGCGTCCATCGGTACGGACCGGCTTCGAGGACGCCTTGCACCCGCAGGCCGGTCGATCGGCGCAGCCCCAGCCAGGCCATCGATCCGAAGGACAGCAGCGCGCCGACGGCGATCAGAGCTAGC
>DYJB01000183.1 GCA_020723365.1 Candidatus Aquidulcis sp.
ACCAGCGCAGCGCTGCCGGGAGGCCCAGGTCGTCCAGGTGCGAGGGCCGCAGATCGGCGATCAGGCGCTGCAGCTCATCCAGTGAGCGCGTCACCAGACTCTCCAACTGACGCACATTCTGATGGGCACGCGACGGATCGCTGGCCATGGCGCTCTCGATGCCGCGCAGGCCCAGGCCCAGCGCCGTCAGCGCCTGACCGGTCTCATCATGCAGCTCGCGGGCGATGCGCTGCCGCTCGGCCTCCTGGGCGCCGACGTTGCGGCGCATCATCTCGATGCGCAGCGCCTCGCGTGCGTCCGCCTCGCGCAATTGGGCTTGCTGCAGGCGGGCGATCTCCACCCGCTGCTCGACCTCGAAGCTGCGCAGGAAACGCATCACGAAGTAGGAGGCCAGGATGGCCATGCCGGCGCGCAGGAGCTGGACGGGAAAGCCGAAGACGGCCTGGAACAGGTCGGAGTTGATGACCGTCGAGGGAGGCAGGACACTCTGGCGCGGGAAAGTCTGCCCGACCAGGCCATAGATCACGAAGGCCAGCGCCGCCATGGCGCAGTCCAGCCCGAACTGAGGCAGCCCGGAACGCACGAATTCACGGCGCTGGTGGAGAAGTCCGGCAGCCGCCAGCACCGCCGCCGGAACGGCCAGCATGTAGCGCGACCAGACATCGACGGCGTCCCAGAAGGCCACGGAAATGCCCAGGCGGCCCAGCAGGACGAAGCTGCCCAGCAGCCACAGCACCGAGAGCGCCAGCGATTCGACCCAGCGCAGGCGGGGCGCCGCCCGAGGGCGGTCGAGCAGAGTCGCCCCAAACATGCCCAGCGTCAGGAAGGAAACGGCCAGCAGTGCGATGCGCAGCAGTTCCCAGGCGTTGTGGCCCGGGATCGCCCAGGGGAGGATTTCGAGCCGGTCGAACATCTCAAGCCACTCATGCGAGCCGTGAATCAGCCCGAAGGCGGCCAGCGGTCCGAGCGCCACGCGCAGGCGGGCGTTGGAGCCGTGGCCGCGCTCCAGCAGCACGGCCAGCCCCATGACGAAGAACGCCAACCCATAGAAGAAGAAGATCAGGACGTAGCTGGTGGTGTCCATCGAAGAGCAGTGTAGCACTGGCGGGATGCCGACGGAAGCGAAGATGGGAGTCGTCCATTTGCAGACCCTTGCCTTCCCCGGCGGGAAGCCGGAAAACCGGACCTCCGGCGCAGGAATTCGCCGCCCCGACCGGCAGGTACGATGACGGCTGATGGTCTCGGACCTGGAGCCTCTCGTCCGGCCAACCGGGGGCGACGTCAGCGGTCAGGTGGAGACGGCCTGGCACGGCCAGAACGTCGGTGGCCTTCGCCGTGCTGAGCGCGAGCAGTCGCGCCCGCGTGGCCTGTTCGCCGGCCCATTGCTTGCCCTGACCCTGGATGTGCTGTAGAGTGGAATTGGCCGGCCCGCCTCCCCCGGGAGGAGACCCATGCCCACCCGTCACCGCACTCCAGGCCGCTTTCGGTCCACTCGCAGTGGGTCCCCGCGCTGCACTTCAGGCATCTCATCCGCATCGCAGCAGCTCCCACCCCCACACGCGTACGACGCTGAATGGATTCTGCACAACCCGATGGGGCTGAATGCCCTCTGGCTAGACGGAGAGATTGTGCCAGGAGAGGGCCCTGCGGCCCGGGATGCGCGTCCTCGACCTGGGGTGCGGCAGGGCGATCTCGAGCAGCTTTCTGGGGCGAGAGGACGGGGTCCAGGTTTGGCGACGGATCGATGGATCCCGCCTACCGACGGCCTTCGCCGCATTGAAGAGGCGGGCCTGTCCGACCCACGCCGATGCGCGCAACCTCCTGTAGGCGGCAGCCTCTTTCGATGCGCTCGCCCGCTGGGGTGCGCACATCTGCTTCGGCACGGACGACCTGTTCCTGAGGTACAGGCAGAGGTTCGTCCGCGCCGACGGGCAGCTCATCATCGTGGTCCCGGTCTGCATGCAAGGGCTGCGCGGCCCGCTTCCCGAGCATCTCAGGCCTCTTGGGGCACAGGAATGCTGGACCCGGCGCACAACAGAATGGTGGCGTCAGTCTTGGAGCGGCACGAGGCTGGTGAGGGTCCAGCGCGCCGACAGCCTTCCGGATGGCTGGAGGCTCTGGCAGCAAGGGAAGCTGCCCCGCCAGGCAGCCGGCGACGACAGCCCGGGATGGGCGAGTGCTATCCGGGTCCTCGAGGCCGACGGTGGACGGTACGACGGTGGACGGTATGTGGGTTTCTACAGAATGATCGCCGAGGTAGCGCCCAGCTGAGCTGACGAACCGAGACATCCCGCCGAACAGCCCGCCGGAGGCCACCGATGCAACCTGCGGCGAGCCACATCTGCCACGAACAGGAGCGCAGCCCATGGCCATCATGTCCATCCGAGGGGTCCCGCTGTTCGTGGAGGTTGTTGGGCGCGGGTATCCGCTGGCGCTCATGCATGGAGGCCCCGGGCAGGATTACACCAGCCTCCTGCCTCTCAAGCCGCTGGCGGATCAGTTCACCCTGGTCTTCTATGATCACCGCTGCAACGGCCAGTCCGTCGGGGCCGATCAATCGACCATGACGATGGAGAACCTGACGGCGGACGCCGACGCACTTCGACAAGAGCTTGGCTTCGAGAAGTGGGCCGTCCTCGGCCACTCATTCGGCGGCCAGGTGGCCCTGGAGTACGCGCTTCGCTACCCACAGAGACTGTCACACCTGGTCCTGATGAACAGTGGCGCCGACAACTGGTGGGCGGAGACGCACTCGTCGCAGTTGCTCGCCCGACGTGGCTACA
Organism: Candidatus Aquidulcis sp.; assembly: GCA_020723365.1. Taxonomy (GTDB): domain Bacteria; phylum Chloroflexota; class Anaerolineae; order Anaerolineales; family E44-bin32; genus DYJB01. The sequence goes on from DYJB01000183.1 coordinate 2,784, forward strand.
AGCCAGCCGCCGTGGAGGCAACCCGTCGGTTCTTCACCGGCGAGGTCACCCCCGCCAACTACTACTCCGCCTTCTTCAAGTTCATGCTCGCCTACTTCTACCGCTTCCCGTTGCTCACGTACGCCCGCGCGATCGCCACCGGGCCCAAGATCTTCTACCGCCCTGAAGCCACGATCTTCGGCTATCGGCATGTGGTCAAGGGCTGGACCGTCATGGATCGGCTGGCTGAGATCCGAGTGCCGACGCTGGTCATTGCGGGCCGCTGGGACTTCCTGTTCCCGCCGGAGCATCAGGCGATCCTGGCGGATCGGCTGCCGAATGCCAGGCTCGAGCTCGTCGAGCGCGCCGGCCACAACCCTCACATTGAACGGCCCGCCGTGGTTCTCCCGGCGATCCGGGGCTTCCTTGGGGCTGGGAAGTCGGCGCATCCCTAGCGAACAGGCGCCCGGCCGGCGATGATGAGGTTGGCGACTTGATCCGCCGCTTGCGGCCGGGTGACCCGGGGCCCGCGCTCTGGGGTCGGAGACGGCATGCCATGAACACCAAGCAGGCACTCCTCGGTTCCCTGGCGGTCGGCGCCGGGTTGGCCCTCGTGGCGCGCAGGGCTTTCGCCGCCGCGGCGCCGTCGAGCTCCGCCGGTGGCGGCCCGCTACACGCCGCCGTCGGCGCCTACCTCGAGCAGCAGATGCATCGGCTGAGGATTCCGGGCGCAGCGCTGGCGATCATCGAGGGCGACCGCATCGCGCACCTGCGTGGCTTCGGCCGGGCGCGTCCCCATGGGGAGACGCCGACCCCTCAGACCCCCTTCGTGCTCGGCTCGACGACCAAGTCCATCACCGCGCTGGCGGTCATGCAGCTCGTGGAGGCAGGAAGGATCGACTTGGACGCGCCCGTCCAGCGCCATCTGCCGTGGTTCCGAGTTGCTGACCTCGCCGCCTCGGCCCAGATGACCGTGCGCCACCTGCTGAACCAGACGAGCGGCCTGCCGATGGTGGCGGGGATGGTCAACCTGGCGAACCTGGACGAGGATCCCGGTGCGGCGGAGCGTCAGGCTCGGGCGCTCTCCACCCTGGTCCTTAGCCGAGAGGTCGGCGCCGGGTTTGAGTACTCCAATCTGAACTACAACGTGCTGGGACAGGTCGTGGAGGCTGCCAGCGGCGAGCCGTACGCGGCGTATGTGCGTCGTCACATCTTCGAGCCGCTCGGCATGCGGCACAGCTACACCACGAAGGCCGAGGCCCTGAGGGATAACCTGGCCGTGGGTCACCGCCACTGGTTCGGCCACCCCGTTCCGGCTCGCCATCTGCCTCTTGCGGCTGGATCGATCGCCTCCGGACAGCTGATCTCCTGCTCGGAGGATATGGCGCACTACCTGATCGCCCACCTCAACGGCGGCCGGTTTGGCGGCCATCGCATCCTCTCGGAGACCGGGGTCGCGGATATGCACCGGGGGGTGGCGGAGCAGCGCGTGATGGGCTCGCTGGTGGCAAGCTACGGAATGGGATGGTTCGTCAACACCGTCGCAGGGACGATGCTCATCTCTCACGGTGGCAACGTCCCGGACTACGCCTCGTTCATCGGGCTGCTGCCGGAGCAGCACAAGGGTATCGTCCTGCTGTTCAATGCCGATCCGTGGGGACTGCCGTTCGTCATCGCCGAAGTCGGGGAAGGCGCGGCCGCCGTCCTGGCTGGCGGCGCGCCCCCCGCGATCAAGCTTGGGTTCATCCCTGGGGTCATGCGCGCCCAGCCCCTGCTTCCCCTGCTTCAGATCGCCGGGGTCCTCTCCACGCTGCGTCGGCTGCGGCGATGGAGGGCCCAGCCGGCCCGTCGCCCCCGCACAGGGGTCACGGCCATGAAGGACGTCCTGCTTCCGCTGCTCCCGAACCTGTCGCTGGCTGCCCTGCCGGTCTATCTGCGCTCCAGCGGCCTGCTTCGCTACATGGACCTGTACATGCCGGACTTCGCATGGCTGGCGCGGATCTGCGGCGGCTTCGCCGCGGTCTGGGCCTTCGTGCGAACCGGACTTGTCCTGCGGGCGAGAGCCTCCTCGACCCATTCGCCGGCCGGGCAGCCCGCCATGAAGCCGTGAACCCAGACAGGCCATGGCTTCGCCTTCGCGTGTCGAACGGAGGACATCAGCAATGAGTTCAGACGTCGGACCCTACCAGGTGGTGGAATTCCCGCCGGGCCGCCGCATCTGGGTGAACGCCCTAGAGCTGTCCTGGCCGGCTCATCCCATCTTCGGCTTGCTGGAAGTGGACGTCACGCTACCGCGGAAGCTGATGGCGGAGCACAAGCAGCGCACCGGCGAGACGCTCTCCTTCGCCGGCTTCCTGGCCTGCTGCTTGGCTCAGGCCGTGGAGGAGGACAAGTCGATCCAGGGTTTTCGCAAGGGCGATCGGAAGCTCGTCTTGTTTGATGACGTCAACGTCGGGTTGATGGTCGAACGGCAGGTGGGCGAGAAGCGCACCCTGATGGGGCACGTCATCCGGGCCGCGAACCGGAAGACCTTCCGGGAGATACACGATGAGATTCGCAAGGTGCAATCAGACCCGGTGCCGCCCGGAAGAGGAATGCCCAGCTGGTTCCGTTCCCTCTTGTCTCTGCCATGGCCGCTCTCCAAGCTGATCATCGGCCTGCTTCGCGCCAACAGCCGCCGCGA
>DYJB01000184.1:0-943 GCA_020723365.1 Candidatus Aquidulcis sp.
GACGGCGCACAGCGAAAGCGTCCATTCGCCTGTCAGCCGGTAGGTAAACCAATCCACCGCCTCGACCATCCAGCGGGCGCGATGGTAGGTTTCGGGTTCGTGCTGCTTGAGCCACAGCAGGCGCGGCAGCATCCATTCAACCGACTCCTGCCCGCCGCCGAAGCGCAGCACCGGATCCCGGGTGGCCTCGATCGCCGCCGCCTGCTCGGTGGCCCGCGCATCCATCCACAGGATGGCCGGGCGCAGCGGGCGGCCGTCGCCATCCGCCACGACCAGGGTCGAGGCAAAGGCATCCAGGCCGATAGCGGCGATCTGTGTCGGCTGGACGCCGGCCTGGGCCAGCGCCGCCGGGACGGCGCGCCGGGCCGCTTGCCACCAGTCGTCCGGATCCTGCTCGGCCCAGTGAGGTCGAGGGTAGTGGGTGGGATACCCCTGGCGGGCCGTGCCCAGCAGCCGGCCGGTCGGATCGACGACGCCGGCGCGCAGGCTCTCGGTCCCGACGTCGATCGCCAGGTAAAGCACCCGGCCTCCCGCCTGCAGCCTCAGCCGACGACCGTCTGCAGGGCCTGGTCGAAGGCGCCGACAACCTGGTCGATCTGCTCGGCGGTGATGACCAGGGCCGGCTGGATGCGAAAGACGTTGCCCTTGGGCCCAGAGTAGGTCACCATCACACCCCGCCTGAGCAGATCCTCCTTGACCCGCGCCATTTCCTTCTTGCCCAGCGGCTCCTTGGTGGCGCGGTCCTTGACCAGTTCCAGTCCGCCCATCAGCCCCTTGAAGCGCGCCTCGCCCACGTAGCGGGCCGACTTCATGGCCAGCAGCCCGTCGACCAGGCGGCGCCCCATGGCGGCGGCGTTCTCCCACAGCTTCTGCTCGACGATGACCTTGGTGGCCGCCAGCCCGGCGGCGCATGCCAGCGCGTTTCCGGCGAAGGTCGGTGCGG
>DYJB01000184.1:953-1471 GCA_020723365.1 Candidatus Aquidulcis sp.
TCGGCCCGCGTCAGCACCGCTCCGGAAGGGATGCCGCCGCCGGTGTTCTTGGAGACAGCCATGATGTCCGGCACGGCGCCATCATGTTCGCAGGCCCACATCTTGCCGGTGCGCCCGAAGCCGGACATGATCTCGTCGACGACCATCAGCAGGCCGTTGCGGGTGCAGATCTCGCGCACGCGATTCATCCAGCCTGGGGGGGTGACGATGCCGCCCCGCCCCTGGACGACCTCGACGATCACCGTGCCCACGTCCCCTTCGGTGACGGCCGAAATGCCCTCGTTCTTGACGATGGCTTCGATCTCGTTGGCGCAGCGCAGGTCGCAGGCCGGATAGGTCATGCTGAACGGGCAGCGGTAGCAGTAGGCATGCGGCGCGTGGCGCACGCCGGGCTCGAGCGGGCCGAAGCCTTTCTTGTAGGAGGTCGATCCGGTGCAGGCCAGGGCGATGCCGTGCAGTCCGTGGTAGGCGTTGCGCATGGCCAGGATCTCGTGCTTGCCGCTGAACGACTTGGCCAT
>DYJB01000184.1:1481-5438 GCA_020723365.1 Candidatus Aquidulcis sp.
TCCGTGGCATGGCACACGGACACATACGTATCCTTGAGCGCCACGTTGGCGGTCTCGGTGCCGCCCACGGTGAAGTACAGGCGCTTGAGGTCCCCGGGTGCAAGCGCCGACAGGAACTCGGCGTACTCGACGGTCGACTCGGTCGTCTGGTGGCCGGAGATCTGGATCAGGCGGGCGGCCTGGTCCTGGATGGCCTGGATCACCGCCGGATGGGAGTGCCCGACGTTGACGCAGAACATGCCCGACGAGCAGTCGATGTAGTCCTTGCCCTCGTAGTCGGTGACGATGGCGCCCTTTCCATGCGCCAGGGGCGTGGGCTCGGCGATATTCTCCCAGCCTCGAATGACGACCTTCGAATCACGGGCCAGCAACTCGGCGTTCGTTGGCATCCAGCCACCTCAGGGTCAGAGCTCCGTGCCGGGCCGATAGCGGCCGCCGCCGCAGATCCGGCGGCGCGGCGCCGCCCGTGGCAACGACGCCACAGTCGGCTTGGGCATGGTTGGCATGAGAAGGTTACAGGTTTCGGTAGTGCAAGTCAACGCACGAATGTTCGAAGCAGAACATGACATTGGTCGGTTGACCCTCCGTTTCATTAGCCCTATAGTCCTAGGTACATGTTGGAGCAAGGGCTCGTTCGAGCTTCGGACCGGCGCGCCCGGATCGCGCAGATGCTGCGGGAAGGCCGCCGCCTGCGGGTGGCCGACCTGGTGCACGAGTTCGGGGTGACCGACACCTCCATTCGCCGAGACCTGGCGATCCTGGAGGCGAACGGCGTGCTGCTGCGCGTCCACGGCGGCGCCGTGGCGCGTGCCAGCGAGGTGCGCCCCAGGCCGGTCACCGACCGCATGCGTCTGCACCTGGCCGAGAAGCAGCGCATCGGGGCGGCGGCCGCCGCCCTGATCGAGCCGGGCGAGATCATCCTGCTCGACTCGGGCACGACCACGCTGCAGGTCGCGGCGCACGTGCCCCCCGCCCTGCGCACCTCGGGCATGTTGACCATCATCACCAACTCGCTGCGCCTGGCGGAGGACGTGCTCACCTGGCCGGCGCCGAACCTGATCCTGCTCGGTGGCCTGTGCGTCCAGGACTACCAGGCCATCGTCGGCACGCAGGCCCTCGAACAGCTCGAGCACCTGATGGTCGACAAGGTCTTCCTGGGCATCGACGGCTTGACGCTGACCGATGGGGCCACCACGGCCGACATCCTGATGGCCGAGATCAACCGCCACATGGCGGCGCGCGCCCGCCAGGTGATCCTGGTGAGCGACAGCAGCAAGCTGGGGCGCGCCGGGTTCGAGCCGATCGTCCAGGTCAACCAGATCCACCGTCTGGTGACCGACAGCGGCGCGCCGCCGGCGCTGGTCGAGGCGCTGCGCGCTGAGGGGGTTCTGGTCGATCTCGTCTAGGCAGGAACGACCCGTCCTCGGCGGGGTTCCTGCCTGTGTCCGATCCGAACAACACCCGGGACCGGTTGCGGACCCGGGTGGAGGTGGAGGGCGCGGGCCCGCGGGCCCACCCGGCCGCAAAGGAGGCGCACAGCGGCGCCCTGGCCTGGGCGCACCGCACGACCGGGGATCTGCGCTCAAGGTCCCCACACGAATGCGCAAGGTAGAGCGGTATCGTTCTTCGATCCTAACCTGAAGCTGGATCCGATCTTGAGGAGGACAGACATGAACGGGAAGTACGAAAAGCCGCTGCGCTATGCCATGTTCGCCGGGCTGATCATCGCCGCCCTGGCAATCTTCTTCATGGCTCCCTGGTCGGAGCGCATGGGCGTGTCCGGTTCCCCGCAGCGCACGTTGCTGGTCTGGATCTTCGCCGCCGTCGGCGCCCTGCCCTTCGCCATCTACTTCATGTACAAGTTCTCCCTGCACCCCGAGTGGAATGCCATGCCCGGGCGCTTCGTGGAAGGCATGAAGGTCAAGACCTTCTCGCCCTACACCTACGTTGCCATCGGCGTGGTGGGTGCCCTCTTCGCCGTCGCCGGCATGACCGAAGGCATCCGCCTGGACTTCCAGGCCATGGTCATCGCCGCCTCGGCCTCGCTGTTCGGCGGGATCATCTCCTTCTTCGGACTGCTGGTCGGGCAGGTCATCGCCCGCCTGCTGATCAACCCCTTCTGGGTGTCCGGGAACCCCGCCGGCTTCCTGAGCGTGCTGCCGTACGCCATCTTCGACGCCGCCATCTGGGCCTTCGCCGGCTACAACTACTTCCGCTTCGTGCACAGCCGCGCCGCCGGCAAGGCCTTCCTGCCCGCCTTCCTGACCGCCTGGATCCTCTCGGAACCGGTGCATCAGATCGGCTGGCTGGTGGGCGACTACATCATCGGCAATCCCTGGTCGGCGGCGGCGCTGAACATCGCCCGCGACTGGGTTGCCCCGCAGCCGGGCTTCCCCTTCCTGCCCTACTGGGTCCTGAGCGCCTTCGCCTTTGTCCCGATCGGCCTGCTGGCCGGCGAGGCGGCGCGGCGCGCCTGGAAGGGCGGCCGCTAGCGTAGGCAGGCCGGGCGGTCTGCGCCCGGCCGCTGTTCGTGACAACCTAGTGCACTGTCCGGCCGGGCCGCTCCGACGCCTTCGCTGGAGCGGCCCGGTCTGCGGACAGGTGAAGAGATGGAACCATGCCCCTGGTCGACGCACGCGACTACTCCTTCCGTTATCTGCGCGGCAAAGAGCCGGCGCTCAAGAACATCAACCTGTCCATCGAACCCGGGACGGTCCTGGGCGTGGTGGGCAAGGCCGGCGCCGGCAAGTCCACTCTGCTCAAAGCTCTGATGGGTATCGTGCCTCACATCGAGCCGGGCTACATGGAGGGCGAGCTGACCGTCGCCGGCAAGTCGATCCGCGACAACGACGTCAGCGAGATGGCCCACCACGTCAGCATCGTGCTCGAGACGCCCGAGGTCCAGATCTTCTCGCTGACCGTCAAAGATGACATCGCCTTCGGACCGGCGAATCTCGGCCTGCCGCGCCAGGAGATCTGGGACCGCGTGCGGTACGCCATCGTCGAATCCGAGTTGCAGGGCTTCGAGGACCGCAATCCGAACAACCTGTCCGGCGGCGAGCAGCAGAGCCTGGCGCTCGCCGGCGCCCTGGCCATGCGCCCGAAGTTGCTGGCCATGGACGAGCCGGTGTCGATGCTCGACCCGCTCGGCAAGGAGCGCGTCATGGGGATCATGGAGCGCGTGACGCGCACCGGCGGCGCCACGACCATCATCTCCGAATCGGGCGCCGATATCGAAGCCATCGCCGAGAAGGTCGACCGGGTGGTGGCGCTGCACGAGGGCCGCATCCTGGTCGACGGCGGGCCCGAGACACTGGCGGATGTGCGCATGGAGGAGATCGGCGTCGGCCGCCCGCAGGTGGCGGAGCTGTTCGACCAGCTGCGCCAGGCCGGAGTCCCGGTGCAGGCCATCCCGACCACCCTGCCCGCGGCCGAAGAGGGCGTCCGCCGCCTGCTGGGCGAGCGCAAGGTCAAGACCGTGCGCCTCCCGGGCGACTACCGCAACGGCCGCTCGAAGCGCACCTTCGGCGACGTGATCGTCGACGTCACCGACCTGCGCCACACCTATCCGCCGGATGTCCAGGCCCTGCGCGGGGTCTCACTCCAGATCCGCTCCGGGGAGATCGTCGGCGTCATCGGCCAGAATGGATCGGGCAAGACGACGATGGCCCGCCACCTGGTGGGTTTGCTCAAGCCGACCAGCAAGACCTCGCGCGTCACGGTCCTGAGCGCCGACGTCACGCGCCTGAAGATGCGCGACATCATCCGCAAGATCAACTACGTCTTCCAGAACGCCGACGACCAGATCTTCGCCAACACCATCCGCGAGGAGGTCGCCTTCGCCCCGGAGATGATGGAGCTCCCCAAGGAGGAGGCCGACGCTCTGGTCCAGGAGGCGCTCGAGACCTTCCACCTGGATGGGCACGAGGACGACTACACCATGTCGCTCCCCGAGGA
>DYJB01000007.1:0-11146 GCA_020723365.1 Candidatus Aquidulcis sp.
CCGGCCAGCGCCGTGAATGCCGGGTACCCGGGCACTCGCCGGCCGTCGTAGCCTCGCAGGCTGCCGGATGCGAGCACGTCACCGAGCCTCAGGTAGGCGCTGGTGTCGCTGTACTCAACCGGGGGGTAGGCGAACCACAGGACGAGCCGCTGCGCGAGCCCAAACACAGCCAGTGAGGCGCCGCCGATCCACACCCGGGCGGCAGCCCGCATCGGCCGGCGCTCAGCGTCCATGCGGCCCGCCACGATCCAGCCCCTCCAGGCTGCGCCGTGCCCTCTCCACCCACGAGTACTGTTTGGCGTCAAGCCGCGACTGCCGACCGAGCTGCTCCCGCCGTCCCGTGTCCTGTTGGAGGGTCTCCAGCGCCCGGGCCCAGGCGGCGGCATCATCGGGCGGCAAGAGTACGGCGTTTCCGGGATTGAGGACCTCGCGGAAGACCGGCAGATCCGAGGCCACGATGGCGCGTCCGGTCGCAAGGTACTCGAAGGTCTTCATCGGGCTGGCGACCTGGCCAATGTCGCCTCCGCTCGATCCGGCGATCGAGCGCTGCGACGGCATCACCAGCACCTCACACGCCGCCTGGCAGACCGGCAGATCGGCATTCGGAACGAAACCGAGGAAGTGTACGTTGGCCGCGCCGGCCTGCCGCGCCCGCACCTGCCACGTCTCCCCGGCCTGGGGTTCGCCTCCGATGACGACAAGGTGCGTGCCGGGCAGACGCACGGCGACCTCGACCAGCAGTTCGATGCCGCGTCCGGCGTACAGGTGGCCCGTGTAGCCGATGGTGAAAGCCTGCGGCCAGCCCAGCCGGCGGCGCGCTTCTGCCGGCGCCGGCAGGTCCTGGTAGCGCTCCAGGTCGACGCCCATGGGCGCCACGCGCACGGAACCGGGCTCCGACGGGAGCGCGTAGGCTGCTGCAGCGAGGTCGCGCAGCGCCGCGGTGATCGGCAGCAGGCGCCGCGGGCCCCTCCCTCGCAGGAAGGCGCGCAGCAGCCCCGGGCCGAACCTCCCGGCGGGCAGCTCGTGCAGCTCGAGCACAACCGGCAAGCCGAGGGGCGCCGCCAGGGCCGCCGTCTGCAGCGGCCAGGCGTAGATCAGGTCCGGCCGCCAGCGCCGCGCCTGGAGCATGGAGGTCAGGGCGTAATCGTAGCGGCGCAGCGGCGGCCAGGCGCGGCACCAGGTGATGTCTATCGGCCCGCGCACGCCGTACTGCCGGCCCAGGTCGGCCCAGGCTGCGCGCGGCGCCGGCCCCGGCAGCCACAGCCGGACCTCATGCCCCAGGTCGAGCAGCGCCTGGCACACCTTGAGCACCTGGATCGAGTTCGCCGTCCGGGAAGGCACGCGGGCCGTGGAGAACACCGCCAGGCGCATGCTTCAGCCTGCAGCGGCGCTGCCGGCCGCCGGCCCGCCCCGCACTTCAAGCAGGCCCTTGCGAACGAGGATGACGGAGGTCACGATCGAGTACCCGCTCCACATCAGCGCCATTCCCGGCGCGCCCAGCATGGGCACGAACAGGGCGATGCCGATCACCTGCAGCGCGCCGACCGCCAGGTAGGTGCGCGTCGGGTAGCCGGCCTGCCCCAGGGCATGCAGCAGGATGCGCGTCCAGTAGAACACGTTGACGACCAGCACCCCGGCCAGCAGGATGGCCATCGTTGGATAGGCGGCGCCGTACTCGGCACCGTACCACGAAAGGAACCACGGCCCGAGCACGAGCAGTCCAAGGCAGGCCGGAACGGCCCAGGCTGAGGCGATCAGGCTGCCCGTGCGCAGCAGATGGCGAACGTTGGCCCACTGGCGTGCGGCGCACTCGCGCGCCAGCTCCCGATAGGTGGTGCCGATAAGCGGGTCGACCGGCACGAAGATGACGCTGATGAAGGTGCGGGCCGCCTTGTAGTAGCCGGCCGCCACCGGGCCGCTGAACAGGCTCACCCACAGGATATCGCTGTCGCGTGTGACCAGGTTGATGGTGGTGCTGACATTGGTGCTGAAGGCGAAGCGGGCCAGCTCACGCCCGTGCTCGCGCAGCCCGGCCAGGGGCGCCGTCCACCACCGTCCCCCCCACCTGCGCCCAGCCTCGACGGCCGCCGCCAGCGTGATGCCGACAGCCCAGGCCGCTTTCCCGATCAGATAGGCCAGGACGATCATGCGCACATCGCCGCGCGCGACGAAGGCGCCGGCAATGAGCGCCAGCGTGAGCAGGCTCTGCGCAATGGTCAGCGCCGCGATGAGCCGGAAGCGGTTGAAGTACTGCAGCAGCGCCGTTGAGCTCTCGGCCATCAGGTTGGCCAGCAGCACCAGGCCGTAGAGCGTGAAGAGCCCGCTCGTGGCGGCGTCCTTGCCCAGCAGGACCGCCGCCAGCGGGGACAGCAGGACGACCAGGCCAAAGGCCACGAGCGAGCTCAGCATCTCCGTCAATCCGGCGGCCTTGAAGACCGCCATGGCTTTTTCGGGCTGCTCCTCGGCGCTGAACTTGCCCACGTAGCGCACGACGAGCTCGCCCATGCGGAAGGAGGTCAGCCGATTGACATTGCTGGCGAAGACCGTGACGGTGCCCAGCAGTCCGTAGCCGGCGGCGCCCAGCAAGCGCGCGGCCATCAGCGTCTGCAGGAACGACAGCGCCGCCGAGGCGGTGTTGGCGGACAGGATGTAGCCCGAGTTGCGCAGGACGCGCTGGACGAGCGGGTTGTGGACGAAGCGATCCGGCACGCTCCGCAGCGGGGGGAGGGAGGGCCACATCGCCGGCATCAGGCGTCAGTCGCTGGTGGCGATGGACCGCGCCCACTCGCGCTCGGCGCGGTACCACTCGAGGCAGGCGCGCAGCCCGTCTTCCAGGCCGAGGCGCGGCTCCCATCCGAGCAGCCGGCCGGCCTTGCCGATGTCGGCCCAGGTGGCGCGCACGTCGCCCGGAGCCTCGGGCCAGTGATCGATCACGGCGGGCTTGCCCGCCAGCCGCTCGAGCATGCGGATCATCTCGCTCATGGCGACCGGCCGGTCGCTCCCCAGGTTGATGACCTCGAAGCCCAGCGGCTTCAGGGCGGCCAGCGTGCCGCTGACGATGTCATCGATGTAGGTGAAGTCGCGCTCCTGCGACCCGTCACCGTACAGCACGATCGGTCGTCCTTCTTCCACCCACTGCACGAAGCGGAAGATGCTCATCTCCGGCCGCCCGGCCGGCCCGTAGACGGTGAAGTAGCGCAGGATGCTGACATCCAGTCCATGGAGAGCATGGAAGCTGTGGCAAAGCATCTCCGCCCCGCCCTTGGTGGCGGCATAGGGCGAGAGCGGCCGGCTGATGTCGGCCTGCTCTTGGAACGGGCGCGGGTTGTGCACGCCGTACAGGCTCGAGGTCGACGCCTGGACGAACTTGGGGATGCCCTGAGCGCGGCACAGTTCGAGCATGTTCAGCGCCCCGACCATGTTGGCCTGCACGTACAGGTCCGGGGCGCGCACACTGGCGCGCACGCCGGCGCGCGCCGCCAGGTTGAGGACGGCGTCGAAAGGCCCGTGGCCGGGAAGCGCCTGCACAGCGGCGGCGTCGGCGATATCCAGGCGCAGGAAGGTGAAGCCTGCCTGGGCCTGAAGGCGGGCCAGGCGCCACTCCTTCAGCCGCGGGTCGTAGGCGTCGTTGAGGTTGTCGACGCCGACGACCGTCTCACCGCGCCGCAGCAGCTCGGCGCACACCTGCGCGCCGATGAACCCGGCGGCGCCCGTCACCAGGAAGCGGGCCATTACAGCGTCGTCACCTTGGGATCGTGGACCCCGGCGGCGGCCAGCGCGTTGCGGCTGTCGAACACCAGCTTCGCCCGCTGCGCCACGGCGGCGTAGTCGATGGCCGTGTGATCGGTGACCACCACCACGCAGTCGGCGGCGCCCGCGGCCGACAGCAGATCGGGCACCGAGGTCAGCTCCCAGCCCTCATGCTCCAGGCTGGCGACATAGGGATCGAAGTATTCCACCGCGGCGCCCTTTTCGCGCAGCAGGCCGATCACGTCCAGGGCCGGCGACTCGCGCAGGTCCGAAACATCCGGCTTGTAGGCGGCGCCCAGCACCAACAGCCGCGCGCCCTTCAGCGGCTTGCCGTGTTGGTTGAGCAGGTCCTGGATCCGCTGCACGACGTAGCGCGGCATGCTGGTGTTGATCTCGCTCGCCAGGTCGATCATGCGGGCGTTGTACTTGAGACTCTTCAGCTTCCACGACAGGTAGAGCGGGTCGATCGGGATGCAGTGGCCGCCCAGCCCCGGCCCGGGCGTGAAGCGCATGAAGCCGAAGGGCTTGGTGGACGCCGCCCGGATGACTTCCCAGACGTCGACGTCCAGCCTCTCGCACATCAGCGCCATCTCGTTGACCAGGGCGATGTTCACGGCCCGGAAGGTGTTCTCGAGCAGCTTGGTCATCTCGGCCACTTCGGCCGTCGTCACCGGCACGATGGCCTTCATGGCCGGGCCGTACATGGCCTGCGCCACGGCGGTGCAGGCGGCGGTGATGCCGCCGATGACCTTGGGGGTGTTCTCGGTCGTCCAGTCCTTGCGCCCCGGATCGACGCGTTCGGGCGAGAAGGCCAGGAACACATCGACGCCGACCTTCAGCCCGGAGGATTCCATCTCCGGCAGCAGCATCTCGCGGGTCGTGCCGGGGTAGGTAGTCGACTCCAGGATGACGACCAGGCCGCGGTGGATCGAGGGCTTGATGGCCTGCATCGCCGACAGGATGAAGGACAGATCGGGGTCGCCGGTCTTGCGCAGCGGCGTCGGCACGCAGATGCTCACACCGTCCATCGCCGCCAGGGCGCTGAAGTCGGTCGTGGCCCGCAGCGTTCCGGCCCGCACCAGGGCGGCGACGTCGGCCGACGGCACATCCTCGATGTACGACTCGCCGCGCGACAGGCTGTCCACCTTGGCGGGGTCCAGGTCGATCCCGGTGACCTGCAGGCCGGCCTTGGCCAGCGCTACGGCCAGCGGCAGTCCGACGTAGCCCAGTCCCAGGATCCCGACCCGCGCCTGACGGTTCTCAAAGCGCTGGAGCAGCTCCTGCGCCGCCGGCGGTAGATTCGCCCTCTCCATCTTCGTCACGCGTTCCTCTCTGACCCTCTGACTCTAGAAAAGGTTGAGCTGCTGGGGAGGCGCCTTCGGTTCCGTCTCGCTGGCCGTCGGCGCCGCGCGCTGGATCAGCTCCGGCAGGCGGGCGAAATCCGCCTCGATCTCCCGCCGCAGCGACGGCTGGTGCAGCGCGGCCGCCGGATGGTACATCGCCACGACCATGCGGCCATTCACCAGGCGCGCCTGCCCGTGGATGTCGCTGATGCGGGTGTTCGGAAAGTAGCGCGCCATCGAGAAGCGGCCCAGGGTCACGATCACACGCGGTTGGATGGCATTCACCTGCCGCTCCAGGTATCCGGCGCAGGCCTGGATCTCTTCCGGCAGCGGATCCCGGTTGCCCGGCGGGCGGCACTTGACCACGTTGCCGATGAAGACCTGCTCGCGGCTGAGGCCGATCTTGGCCAGCAGCTCGTCCAGGTACTTGCCGGCCGCGCCGACGAACGGACGCCCCTGCTCGTTCTCATGGAACCCCGGGCCCTCGCCGATGAACATCAGCTCCGAGGCGGCCGGCCCCTCGCCCGGCACGGCGTTCTTGCGGGACAGGTGGAGCTTGCAGGCCTCGCAGCCGCGCACCTCCGAAGCGACGGCGCGCAGCTCGTCTTCGGCTTTCACTCAGCACCTCGCATCGCCCGCCCTGGTCGTGAAGAGAGCCCGGTCAGGGTCATCAGGAGCGCATCTTCATCGTTGTCGCGGTAGTAGGCACGCCGCCGGCCGACCAACTCGAACCCGTACTTGCGATACAGCGTCACCGCCGCCCCGTTCGACGGCCGCACTTCGAGGGTGGCCAGCTCCGCTCCCTGGCGCCGCGCCTGATCCAGTGCCGCCAACAGCAGGCGCTCGCCCAGACCCTGGCCACGCAGGTCCGGGTGGACGGCCAGGGTCGAGATGTGCATCTCGTCCACCAGCAGCCAGTAGCCGAGGTAGCCGGCCAGGCGTGTCCGCCCCGACCAGGCAACCTCCGCCACGAGCAGATGGGCGACGTCGTTCTCGGTCAGCTCGAAGCGGAAGCTCCGCTCCGGCCAGGGCAACGCAAACGACAGGCGATCGATCTCCAGCACGGCTGGCAGATCGTCCACCGTCATGCCGCGGACGGTGGCCTGCAGGATGGCCGCACTCACGGGGAGGGCTCGCTCGATGTCCGCAGGTAGACCGGGACGACCTGGGCGGGCTTCAGGTCCCAGCCCGAGCGGAGCTTGTGCCAGGCGATCTCGGCCAGGACGCCGGGCCGGCGAACGCTCAGCGCCGGCGGCGCCAGCTTGGCCTTCGGCTGTGCGGCAAGCACCTCACGCCCCTCGTCGTCCACTTCGCCGCAGACGTACGTCGGCGCTTCGAGGCGATCCCTCAACTCCGGCCAGGTCATCACGTCCGGCTCGCCGGTCGCCTGCCAGCCGGAAGCCTTCCATTTGTACCATACGCCCGCGACGCGCCCGCGGCCGGCATGCAGCAGCGCCAGCATCGGCTCATCCCGCCGCGGTTGCCCCCACGCCAGGATGTCGAGGGTCGGCACGCCCACCAGGGGAAGGTTGTGCGCCAGCGAGAGGCCCTTGGCCAGCGCCACGCCGATTCGGAGGCCGGTATAGGCTCCGGGGCCGATGGCCACGGCCACGGCGCTCAGGGCGCGCGGCGTGATGCCCGCGCGCCGCAACATCAGCGCCACCTCCGGCGCCAGCTCCGTCGTCTGCCGGCGGCCGCCGACCCAGGTGCACTCCGACAGGATGGCGTGACCGTCGTGCAGGGCGAGTCCGATGCGTTGGGTGGCGGTGTCGATGGCCAGCAGCATCGTCAACCCCCGAAGGCCGCCTTGCGGAACTGGCGCAGCAGCGCTTCGCTGCGGGACCCGTGCGCGTCCAACTGCAGGGCGCGGCGCGAATCATCGACCCAGCGCAGGCGCACCCACAGCCCGTTCTCCGGGAGCACCGGCTGCACACGCTCCGGCCATTCAACCAGCAGCGGCCCGCCCTCCTCGAGAATCTCGGTCAACCCCAGGGCGACCGCCTCGGCCGGCTTGTCCAGACGAAAGGCATCAAAATGGTACAGGTGCGCTTCGTCGGCGCGGCGGTACTCGTTGACCAGGACGAAGGTCGGGCTGGTGACCGGATCGAGCGAGCCCCAGCCGCGGGCGATCCCCTGCGCGAAGGTCGTCTTTCCGGCGCCCAGGTCGCCGGCCAGGAACACGAGGTCGCCCGGCTTGAGCAGTTCACCCAGCCGGACACCCAGCCGCCGTGTCTGATCGGGGCTGTGGCTGACGAAATCGAGGCTGTGCTCGTCCAGGATAGGCATCGGCGCTGACCATTATAGGGCTGCCTGCGGTGAGGGACAACCGGGCGCGGCTTTGCCATCCCCGCCGTCCGTGATACCATGCCCGCCATGCGCGTGCTGGTCGTTTCCGACATCCACGCCAATCTGACCGCGCTGACGGCCGTCCTGCAGGACGCAGGGACCTTCGACGCCGCCTGGTGCCTGGGCGACCTGGTCGGCTACGGGCCGGACCCCAACGAGTGCATCGATCGCATTCGCCAGCTGCCCTCCCTGACCTGCCTGATCGGCAATCACGACATGGCGGCGCTGGGCAGCATTCCCCTCCACCGCTTCAACGCCGATGCCAGCTCCTCGGTCGCCTGGACCCGCGACCACCTGACCGAGGACAGCCGGGCCTATCTGGCCGGCCTCAAGGCCAAGCTGATCATGCCCCCCTTCACGCTGGCCCACGGCAGCCCGCGCCAGGAAGTGTGGGAATACGTCCTCGACCACCATGGGGCCGACCGCAACTTCGATATCCTCGAGACCGACTACTGCCTGATCGGGCACTCGCACCTGCCCATCGGGTTCGTGCGTTTCCCGGGCGAGAGCTACTGCCTGCCCGTGCAGCTCCCGGAGAACGTCGCGCTCAGCCTGACCCCGCGCATGATCCTCAATCCCGGCTCGGTCGGCCAGCCGCGCGACCTCGATCCGCGCGCTTCCTACGCCCTGCTCGACACCCAGACGCTCACCTGGGAACCGCGACGCGTCGCCTACGCCATCACCGACGTGCAGCAGCGCATCCTGACCGCCGGCCTTCCAGAGCGCCAGGCCATCCGCCTGCTGGGAGGCTGGTGACGGGAACCGCCGGCGGCCGGCCGGCGTCCACCTGAGGAGACCCGCGCTTCCCACAGGAGGAGATCCGATGAAACGCCGCCTCGCCTTGCTCACCATCCTGGTTTCGGCCCTGATCCTGGGCGCCTGCGGCGCCCTGCCATCCGCCCAACGAGCCCTCGACCTTCCGGTGGAGATGAGCGGCGGTGCCGTTCCGGCGGCCCCCGAGATGATCGGCGTGTCCGAGTCCATGATCATGGCCGACCAGGCCGTCTACTCGGGAGCGCCGATCCCCCAGGACCGCATGGTGATCCGCAACGCCAACCTGACGCTGGTGGTCGAGGACCCGACCGCCTCGGTCGACACGATCAGCAAGTTGGCTGAGGAGATGGGCGGTTTCGTCGTCTCCTCCAACCTCTACCAGACCGCGTACGGCAGCGGCGATCTGACCACCACGCAGGGCACGCTGACCATCCGCGTTCCGGCTGAACGCCTGGATGAGGTGCTCGAGGCCGTCAAGTCCACCGCCATCGAGGTTCGTTCCGAGAACATCAGCGGGGAGGACATCACCCAGCAGTACGTCGACCTGCAGTCGCGTCTGCGCAACCTGGAGGCGGCCGAGGCGCAGCTGCAGGAGATCATGGGTTCGGCCACGCGCACCGAAGACGTGATGATGGTCTACAACCAGCTGGTGCAGGTGCGGGGCGAGATCGAGAGCGTCAAGGGCCAGATGCAGTACTTCGAGCAGTCGGCCAAGCTCTCGGCCGTGACGATGGAGCTGATCCCGGATGCCGCCGCTCAGCCGCTGCAGATCGCCGGTTGGCGACCCGAGGGCACGGCCAAGGCGGCTGTGGAAGCGCTGGTGCGCACGCTGCAGTTTCTGGCGGATGCCGGCATCTGGGCTGTGATCTGCGTGGTCCCGGTGGGGCTGCTGCTGGGGCTGCCGGCCTACTTCATCGTGCGCAGCATCCTCCGCCGCCGCAAGCCTGCCAAGGCGGCGCCGGCCGAATAGGCCCCTCTCCCGGAAAGACCGAGGGCGCAGGGGAACCTGCGCCCTCGTTGATTCTGCAGGCCGGACGGTGAGCGATCAGCGGATCGCCTCACGCACCTGCCGCGCCAGATCGCCGAAATCCGCCGTGTGGGCGACGGACAGCTCACGCGGACGCGGCAGATGGATGGGCAGGTCGAGCACTACCCGGCCGGGCCGGGCGCTGAGGACCAGCACCCGATCGGCCAGCATCACCGCCTCCGGGATCGAGTGCGTCACGAGCACCACCGTCACCTGGCGCGCCTCCCAGATGCGCATCAGCTCTGTCGCCATGCGCTCGCGCGTCAGGGCATCCAGCGAGCCGAAGGGCTCGTCGAGCAGCAGCAGATCGGGGTCGTGAGCCAGGGCACGCGCCAGGGCCACGCGCTGGGCCATCCCGCCGGACAGGTTGCGCGGCAGGGCATCGGCGAAACCCTGCAGCCCAACCAGCGTCAGCATCTCCTCGGCGCGGGCGCGCATGCTGTTCGTCGACGCGCCCTCCAGCTCCAGCGGCAGCTCAACGTTGGCCATCACTGTCCGCCACGGCATCAGGTTCGCCTGCTGGAAGACGAAGCCGGTTCGCCGGCGAGGCTGACGAACAGTCTCACCCTCGAGTTGGACCTCGCCGTGAGTCGGGCGCAGCAGCCCGGCCAGCAGTCGCAGCAGCGTCGTCTTGCCCGATCCGGACGGTCCCACGACAGCCAGGAACTCCTGCGCTGCGACATCGAAGCTCACCCGGTCCAGGGCCTGCAGGCCGCCGTTCCCGTTGGGGAACCAGACCGAGAGCTCTCGCGCCGAGAGGATCGGAGCGACGGCGGTCATGGCTGGGGCAGGAACTCGTTGGTGTAGGCCGCCGCCAGGTCCAGCGGCGTCGGGATCAGATCCATGCCGAGCAGGACGCGCTGCATGTTCTCCCACGCCTCGGGCTCGGAGACGCCCAGCGGGCCCGAGTCCCAGAAGCGCATGCTGGCCTCGAGCACTCGCCTCTGGACCGCCGTCTCGGACTCCGCCAGCCCTTCGACGAACAGCTCGCACACGTTGAAGGCCTCCTCAGGATCGGCCAGGGCGTCGTTCAGCCCGCGCATGACCGCCCGCAGCATGCTTCGCACCAGTTCGGGATCCGAGGCCAGCGTGGCCTCGTTCGTCACCAGGCCGTTCGAGGCCAGGGGAACGTAGTCCGCCACGCGGATCACGTTCACGTCCATGCCGTGGGCCTCGAGCTGGATGGGCTCGTTGTTGGCGTAGACGACGACCGCATCGACGGTCCCGGACAAGAGTGCTTCGACCTGTGTGAAGCCGATCACGTCCAGGCGGGCGGTGTCGGGCGGGAGCCCGGCCGCGTCGAGCAGGGCGCGGTAGCCGATGTAGGAGGCGCCGCTCAGAACCGGGACGCCAACGCGCTTGCCGGCCAGGTCGGCCGGCACCCGGATGCCGCTGGATTCGGGCGCCGCCACCGCCACGGGGAAGTCATTCCACCAGTTCATGACGTAGACCACGGGCAGGCCCTGCGCTCGCGCCAGCAGCACCTGCTCGGCCGAGGCGAGCGTGAAGGGCAGTTCCCCGGCCGCCACGAGGTGGATGCCGTCGGTCTCGAAGGAGTAGTCGAAATCGATGACCAGGCCTTCGTCCTGGAAGTAGCCGCGCTCGACGGCCACGTAGAACGGCGCGTACTGCACGTTGGGAATGTAGCCCATCGGCAGCCGGATCACGCGCGGTCCGGCCGTGGGCGCAGGTGTGGCCGCCGGCCCGCATCCCGCCAGGAACAAGGCAAGAGCGGCCGGCGCCAGGGTCGTGTGCCAGGTGCGCATCATGGGTTGTCAGCCTCCGAGTGCCAGGTCAGGCGTCGTTCCAGCCAGGCGACGAATCCGTAGAGCGTCAGTGCCATGCCGATCAGCATCAGCACGGCGACGAAGACCAGGGCCGTGTCGTCCAGCCCGCGCCCGACGTT
>DYJB01000007.1:11156-38599 GCA_020723365.1 Candidatus Aquidulcis sp.
GAAGCCCAGGCCCTCGTCGGCGCCCACGAATTCGCCCACCACAGCCCCGATGACCGAGAGCGTCGCGCCGATCTTCAGTCCGCCCAGCAGGACGGGCAGCGCCGCCGGCACCTCCAACTTGGCGAAGACCTGTGCCCGCGTCGCCCGCAGCGAGCGCATGAGCTGGCGCAGATCCTCCGGGACGGAGCGCACGCCGACGACGGTGTTGACCAGAACGGGGAAGAAGACGATCAGGGAGGCGATCAGGACCTTCGATAGCCGCCCGGGGCCAAACCAGATGACGAGCAGCGGGGCAATGGCAACGATGGGAATGGCCTGCGAGGCGACGATGTAGGGCGCCAGCAGGCGCTCCACGGCCGGGGACTTGGCTATGGCGTACCCGAGCACCGCCGCGGCCACGACGCCCAGCAGCAGGCCGGCGAGCACCTCGCTCAGCGTCACGAGCGTGTGCCGCAGGAGCAAGGCGTCCTGCAGCCCGCGCACGAATCGCTCGGCCACCGCACCCGGCGAAGGGAGCAAGAAGGCGGGGATGGCGCCGCTGGCCGTCAGGACGTACCAGGCTGCCAGCACCGCCATCAGACCGAGAGGAAGCAAGGCTCGCCCCCAGCCCCGTCTGCGGCGGGGGGAGCCGTGCAGGTCGCGATGCTCAAGCGCTGCGCCGCTGTTCATCCTGGAACCAAAACGCGCCCCGGTCTCAGCCTCGGGGCGCGGCACGGGCAGCGCCTCCCGTCCTTAACGAATCCCGAAGAGCGGCGCTCTTCGGGAGACAGGAAGCCCCGGGCGCGCTTCGCGCCCGGCTGCCAGCCTTCTCCCATCCGGACTTTACCGTCGGCCCCGGAATCACACCGGGTCGTGCGCCAAGGGCGCTCGCGGGCTGTACCGCCGGTCGGGACTTGGGCCCTGCGGCCCGCACCCTGCCCCGAAGGCTATAGTGTTTGTGTGGCGATTATACAACGGAACGGACAGGCACCCCATCCCGGGCAAGGGGGAAGACTGCTGCCATTTCCCCATCGGCGGAGTCCCGGGCCCTGCCTGGCCTTCGGCCCCTTGACCCGAGGCAGTCGCAGTCCTATACTCATCCCAACAGGCGCCCCCCGTCGCCCTGCGCGCCCGCGCAGGCGGCGGGGTTTTGTTCCTATGCCATCGACGACGCTTCGCGCACTAGCCTCCCTCCTCACCCTTACCGCCCTGGCCGGCTGCGCCGGCGTCCCTTCCCCTCGCCCTGCTGTGGCCACGGCCTCACCGCCGGCGGCCGTCCCGACGCCGACGGATGTCCCTTCGCCCACCGCAACCAGCACGCCGACCGGCTGCAGCGAGACCGAGGGCCAGGTGACCTCACATGAGATCCCCCTGCCCGACGACCCGCGTCCGCTGGCCTTCCAGCTCTACCTCCCGCCGTGCTTCGATCGACGCTCGACGGTTCGCTACCCCTCGCTCTACTTGCTTCACGGCCTGGCGCAATCCGAGGCGGCGTGGATCCAGCTTGGCGTGGCAGCCGCAGCCGATGACCTGATCCTGGCCGGCGAGGCGCCCCCGTTCGCCATCGTCCTGCCCGGCGAACGTACCGGCTTCGACATGCTGCCGATCATCACGGAGACGCTCCTCCCCGACCTCGAATCGTCGCTGCCCATCGGCGGCGCGCCGGAGCTGCGAGCCATCGGGGGGATTTCACGCGGCGCCGGTTGGGCCTTGCGCATCGGCGCTCAGCGCCCGGACCTCTTCAGCGCCATCGGGATGCACAGTCCGGCCGTGATCAGCCCCGACCTCTTCCTTCTCCCCGATTGGGTGCGGGCGGTGAGGGGAGCCTCGCTGCCCCGCCTGTGGCTGGACATCGGGTACGACGACACGCTGCTCCCCAAGGCGCACGAACTCCGCCTTGCGCTTGAGAAGGTTCGCTGGCCATACGCCTGG
This sequence comes from Candidatus Aquidulcis sp., assembly GCA_020723365.1. Taxonomy (GTDB): domain Bacteria; phylum Chloroflexota; class Anaerolineae; order Anaerolineales; family E44-bin32; genus DYJB01. The sequence continues at coordinate 13,068 of DYJB01000007.1, forward strand.
ACGATCGAGCGTGGCGATCACTCGAGCAGCTACTGGTCACCGCGCCTGCACACCTACCTGCGCTGGTACGCCGAGGGGTGGCCTGCGGCCACACGTGCGGGCGCCGGGCCCTCACACTAGCCGTTCCTGTCCACCCCGAAGGCAGTCGCCTGCCTGCGCCTCAGCCGGGCCCCCGGCGACAACCTGCTCGTTAACCCAATCCGCGCGCCGGAGCTTGCTCAAGGCTCTAGCGCGCGGGTTGAGGAGGAGAATGCGAGATCATTCTCCCCCTGCAGTGTAAGTGGGCTGTGAACGGAGGCTTAATGCCGGCTTAGCGGCTCAGCCTTTCAGCAGCGCCTGGATGGCCTCCAGGCTCAGCGGGCCTTCCCGGATCAACCCGGGAGGGAGGACGGTGCAGTCGACTACCGTCGAGGCTCGCCCGCCCGGGACCGACCCTCCGTCAAGGATCAGGTCCACTCGCCCGCCCAACCCATCGGCAACGTCCTCGGCCGTGAGAGGATCGGGGCTACCGGAGGGATTGGCCGAAGTCGCCGCCAGCGGGCCGCTCGCCCTGAGCAGTTCGAGTGCCACGGGGTGATCCGGTACGCGCAGCCCGATTGTCAGCCCGCGGCTCACGCTTTCCGGTACGACCGGCAGCTTGCGCACAACCAGCGTCAGCGGGCCTGGCCAGAACGCCTCCGCCAGCCGGCGCACTTCGGCTGTGAGGGGTTCGGCGACCAGCGCCGCCGAGACGAGATCGGCGATCAGGATCGGAAGTGCCTTCTCCGGTTGGCGGCCCTTGGCGGCAAAGATCCGCTCCACGGCGTGCACGTCGAAGGCCGGCGCCCCGACTCCGTAGACCGTGTCGGTAGGGAACGCAACCAGTCCGCCCCCGGCCAGGATCTCCAGCGCGGCGGCCAGGGCACTGGGATCGTCGGACTTGAGAATCCGCGGCGCTGCCATTGGCGTCCTAGAACTCCATGCCCAGCACCCGATCGTGCCCGGCCAGATCCCGCACAAGCCAGGTGTGCGCCGGCGAGCAGGTCGCTGCAACGATCTCCAGCAAGTCCTCCGACTGTCCCGCGCCGATCTCAAGCAGGACGGTCGTGGCAATGGGCCGGCGCCGGCCGAAGTGACCAAGAAGCCGGCGAAGGAGGACCAGTCCATCGGCTCCTCCCTCGAGCGCCAGGCGCGGCTCACGCGGAAGACTGCGCGCCTCCTCATCGGAGACATACGGGAGATTCGCCAGGACCACTGCCTGGCGCAGCTCAAGCCCGGCTGCAAGGTCCAGGCACAAGAACTGGACGCGGTCCTGTACAGCATGCAGGACGGCATTCGACCGCGCCACGCGCAGCGCCTGGCGGGAGACATCGGTGGCCAGCACGCGGCGGCCGGGCAGCTCAAGCGCCAGCGTGATGGCCAGGCAGCCGGATCCGGTGCCGAGGTCGAGGAGGCGGGCGCCATCGGAGCGGAGGCGGGGGACTTTGAGCACTTCGTCGATCAGGAGTTCGGTTTCAGGACGGGGGATCAGCACGGCCGGCGCTACGCCGAAACGCCGCCCATAGAACTCCCACCACCCGAGCACGTAGGGCAAGGGCTCACCCGCAACCAGACGCTCGAGTCCGAGAAGGAAGGCCGCCTGTTGTTCACGAACCAGCGGGTCATGCGGGTGTGCCAGCAGGTGTTCGCGCCGGACGCCGATCGCCTCGGCCAGGAGCAGCTGAGCGTCCAGGCCGGCGGTCGCGCTGTGGGTGGATAGGGCACGCCGGCCCTCGGCCAGCGCCTCACCGACCGACCACGCCACCACGGTCCTAGCCTCCTGCGGCCTGCAGCCTCTCGGCCTCATCGCGGGTCGACAGCTCGTCGATGAAGGTGTCCAGCGCCCCGTCAAGCACCGCCGGCAGGTTGTGGGACGAGACGCCGACGCGGTGGTCGGTCACCCGCGACTGCGGGAAGTTGTAGGTGCGGATCTTCTCGGAGCGCTCGCCGCTGCCGACCTGGGAACGGCGGGCGGCGTCCTCGGCCGCCTGTTGCTTCTCCACGGCGATATCGTACAGCCGGGCGCGCAGGATGCTCATGGCCCGCATGCGGTTCTGCAGCTGCGAGCGCTCGTCCTGGCACTGCACGACGATCCCCGTCGGCATGTGCGTCAGGCGCACGGCGGTCGAGTTCTTCTGCACGTTCTGACCCCCCGCACCGGCCGAGCGGTAGACATCCATCTTGACGTCCTTCTCGGGGATGTCGATCTCGACCTCGTCGGCCTCGGCCAGAACGGCCACGGTGGCGGTGGAGGTGTGGATGCGCCCCTGGGCCTCCGTGGCCGGGACGCGCTGCACGCGGTGCACGCCGCTCTCGAACTTCAGCCGCGAGTAGGCCCCTTTCCCGCGCACCTGGAAGATGACTTCCTTGAACCCGCCGATGCCGGTGTCGTTCTGCGAAAGCACATCGGATTTCCAGGAGCGGAGCTCGGCATAGCGCAGGTACATGCGGAAGAGGTCGGCGGCGAACAGTGCGGCCTCGTCGCCCCCGGTGCCGGCGCGGATCTCAACGATGACATTGCGATCGTCGCGCGGGTCCCGCGGCACGAGCAGCGACTTGAGCCTGCGCTCCAGGGCGTCCCTACGCGGCTCGAGCTCCTCGACCTCCGCCAGGGCCAGGCCGCGCAGGTCGGCGTCGTCGCTGCTGCTCAGCCCGCGGGCCTGCTCCAGCTGCTCGAGCACGTTCTGGTACTCGCGGTAGGCCGAGACGATCGGCTCCAGCCCGGACCGCTCCCGAGCCAGTTCGGTGATGCGCGCTTGCGGCGTACCGGCTGCGGCCAGCTCGTTCTCGATGGACTCGAAACGCCCGGCGATTCCCTTCAGCTTGTCGAGCATGGCTTGAACTCCCCCCTGCCTGCCAGGGGACACGGCATGCTCCCACGGGGTGTGTGGGAGCAACGGTGGGATTCTACCATGCCGCTCCGGGAACCCCTGCTCCCCGGCGGGCGTCTTGGGGATGAACCGCCCTCACCTGGAGGTCCGCCATGCACCGCATGCTGCGCCTTGTCCTGGCCGTCCTCGTGGCTGCCGGCCTGGGGCTTCCCTCCGCCACGGCCTTCGCCGACGGGATCATCATTCCCGAGCCCCCGTTCTGCGGGGCCGAGCGCTGCCCCGGGCCGTTCCCCATCACCCAGCTGGCTATCCGCTACCACCGCGTCAGCGTGCGCATCGAGGACCAGGTGGCCGTGACGCACGTCGATCAGGTCTTCCGCAACGACAACGGTTTCACCGTCGAGGGGACGTACGTCTTCCCGCTCCCTCCCGGTGCGGTGGTGACCAACTTCACGCTGTGGATCGACGGCCAGCCGGTCGAGGGCCAGGTGCTCACGCGCGAGCAGGCCCGCCAGACGTACGAGGACATCGTGCGCAGCCTGCGCGACCCGGCGCTGCTCGAGTACGTCGACCGAGGGGCCGTGCAGGCCTCGATCTTCCCCATCGATCCCGGGGCCGAGCGGCGCATCGAGCTGGAGTACACACAGGTGCTGCAGGCCGACCAGGGTCTGCTCCACTACCGCTACCCGCTCAACACCGAGAAGTTCTCCACCCAGCCGCTGGAGCAGGTTACGCTGCGGGTCGAAGTCGACAGCCGCGATCCGATCCAGGCCGCCTATTCGCCCACGCATGACATCGATCTCATCCGGGACGACGCCCACAGCCTGGTGGCGACCTACGAGGCCAGCGACGTCCTCCCCGATCACGACTTCGAGCTGTTCTACTCGGTCGGCGAGGACCGCCTCGGGTTGCAGCTGCTGAGCGCACGCGATCCCGGCGACGGCCGCGATGGGTTCTTCCTGCTGATGGCCTCGCCGGCGTTCGAAGCCGACCTGGAAACGGTGGCCAAGGACGTGCTGCTGGTCATCGACCGCTCGGGCAGCATGGACGGCGAGAAGATCGAGCAGGCCAGGCAGGCGGCGATCTACGTCCTCGAGCATCTCGACCGAAACGATCGCTTCAACCTGATCGCCTTCAGCAGCGCCACGGAGGCTTACGCCCGCGATCTGCGGCCGGCCGACGAAGCGCCGCAGGCCATAGCCTGGGTTGAGCAACTGGCGGCGCGCGGTTCGACCGACATCAACCGCGCCTTGCTGGAGGCCGTGGCCCAACTTGACCGTGAGCGACCGGGCATCCTCCTGTTTCTGACCGATGGGCTGCCCACCGAAGGCATCACCGACCGGGAAGCGATCCTCGACAACCTCGAGGAGGCCGCCCCGGCCAGCGTGCGCCTGTTCTCCTTCGGCGTCGGCTACGATGTCGACGCCATCCTGCTCGACTCGCTTTCCGAGACCCATCACGGGGCGACGACTTACGTGCTCGAGGATCAGCAGATCGACGAGATTGTCTCCGGCTTCTACGCCAAGGTCAGCACGCCCGTCCTCACCGACCTGCGCCTCGATCTCAGCGACGCCGGCGCCTATGACCTGGTGCCCGAGAGGCTCCCGGATCTGTTCGCCGGCGGCCAGCTGATCGTCGTCGGCCGCTACCGCCGCCCGGGCGAGCTCACGGCCCGCCTGTCGGGCGAAGTCGCCGGGCGCTCAGAGACGTTCACCTTCCCGGAGCTGCGCCTGCGCGAGAGCGGCGGCCCGGACTTCCTGCCGCGGCTTTGGGCAACGCGCAAGATCGGCGCGCTGCTGAGCGACATCCGCCTGCACGGCGCCGATGAGGAAACCGTCGAACAGATCGTCCGCCTAAGCATCGAGTACGGCATCGTCACGCCCTACACCTCCTATCTGGTCACCGAGCCGAAGGCGCTCGGGGCGGAGGCGATCGGTCAGATCGCGGCCGACGCGCTCGAGTCCTACAAAGCCCAGCCAACGCAGGCCTCTGGACAGGCGGCGGTGGAACGCTCGGCGGCCGAGTCGGCACTGGGCGGCGCCACCTTCGCCCCGGCCCCATCCGGCGAGGCGGCAGAGCTCGTGCGCCTGGCCGGCGGGCGCACCTTCCGCCTGATCGAGGGCGTATGGACGGACACCGCCTTCGACCCCGAGGCGATGGATACGCTCGACGTCCCGTTCCTCTCGCCCGACTACTTTGCCCTGGCCGCCTCGCGGCCCGACGTCGGCGCAGCGCTGGCGCTTGGTGTGCAAGTGATCGTCGTGGTGGACGGAACCGCCTACCGCATGATCGGCGCCGACGAGCGCGGCGACCCGCTCGAACTGCCCGCGTCGGAGATCGAGGATGAGACCCCACCGGCGGCCATGCCGATGGAGCCCGAGCCTGCAGCGTCCCGCCCCGCGCGCGGGGCAGGTCTGTGCGGGCTCGGGCTGATGCCGCTGGCCGCGCTGGTGATCCCGGCCGGATGGCGGCACCGCCAGTCGCCACCGAGCGGCGGCCTGGCGCCCAAGGGCGTCGACCCAGGCAGGCGCTAGGCGATCTCGATCCAAGCTCAAGTCCCGGCCGGTTGTCAGGAAGCGGAAAGGAGAGCGGCTCCCCATGGGGAGCCGCTTGCCAGTCAGCGTCGAGGCCGAACCTTACGGGTTAAGGACAGTCAGTACCTGAGAGCGTGAAGTCGCCAGCCGAATAGTAGACCCAGCCATTACCGGCGGCGTCCTTGACCTTCCCCCACACATCGATCGTCTCTCCGTCGTAGACGTCCGTCAGGTTCACGGTCCCATCGTAGATGGCATTGAAGTCCGTACCCGGTCCTCCGGAGAACCCTCCGCTCTTGAAGGATAGTTGGGTATAGATGTAGCCGCCGGTGCTCGGCCCACTGTACTTCACGTACACATCGGATTCATTCACGCCCGCGGAGAAGGCTGGATCGAAGACTTCCAACTCCTCCACATCGAACGAGCAGGTGCTCAGCGTGGCCGGAGGATCCGGATTCAGGTCTATACAGCAGATCGTCGGATCGGTCGTATCCAGGCTGCCCGACGGCGTGCTGGTTGGCGGCTTGGGGGTCTTGGTGACGGTGGCCGTCGGCCTGGGCGTGCGCGTGTTCGTGGCCGTCGGTTCGGGGGTCTCGGTCGCCGGCGGCGTAGCGGCGGGTGTGGCTGTGAACGGCTTGGCGCCCTGGAAGTCGCGGGCAGTGGCCGTCGGCACCGGCGACTTCATCAGTTCAGCCATCTCCTGAGACTGCCCTGCGGCGGCCTCGCTGGACATCCCCAGGTCCTGCAGCACCTCCTGGAAGATCGTCAGGCGAAGCGAACGCACGGTGCTCCCGCCGGGGTCGGGCGCGTAGTTGGCCGTCAGGCGCGAGCGCAGGCTGGTCATCAGGTCCGACGGCGCGGCGGCCGCGGCGCTCAATCGGACCGCCGCCGCCACCCACAGCACGAGCAATGTGGCAAACAGGCCCAGTGCACCTATCCACCATCCGCGACCTGACGGGCCGTTCATACCCCTGCCTCCTGGGCGGGTCCCCTGGCGGCCCACCCCTCCAATGCAAGCACACCTTCGCCCGGCCCGGCCGGGGCGGGGGCGGCTGCAATCAGTCTCAGACTAGGCCAGCTCGGCCTCGGCCACAACCGGACCGTCCTTCCTACCAAACGTCCGCCGGACGGTCTGGCGGACGTCTATTCACCCCACGGCTGGCGGGTGGCCTGCTCGGCAGCCCAGCCGTGGGCTCGCTAGGGCTCGGCCAGCCTCGTCAGCCGGTCTTTGACCTCATGGATGCCGATTTCCCGTCCCAGCCCCCGCACATGAGCCCGGCCGAACCGGCCGAAGACGAACTGGCGTTGGGCCGATCCGAGGGTGCGGTAGGTTTCTTCCCCGATCAGCACGGTCGATGGCCCCGCCTCACGGGCGATGGCCAGCATGCCTTCGGCCAGGGAGGGCGCCTCACCCATCAGCGCCGGGTAGGCCTGGCCGGCTGCGCCCAGTGCGCCCAGCACCAGATCTCCCGTCGCCACGGCCTGATAGACCTGCACGGGGCCAAGGCCGCGTTCGAGGCGCGCTTCGTTGAGCGTCTGAAGGCCATCCTGAATGTCGAGGGCCGTGTCTGTCGCCTGGAGCGCCGAGACGGCGGGAGGCAAGGGCACGGGAGGCACCCCGAACTGTGCCACCATCGTCGTGCTGCCGGCGCGGGCCAGCACACCCGAGTGCTGCGTCACGACGGCCGAGATCATCCCCAGGCATTCCTGCAAACCCCGGACAAGCACTTCGGCGTCCTCACCGCCCTCGTCCAGCCCGCGCAGCTCGATGGCCAGGACCGACCCCCGGCTGCGGCCGATCGCCTGCGTGGCGGCGGCAACGGTGGGGGCGGCCGGAGCGGGTGTGAGGGGGGAATCGGTGACGGGAGATGGGATGCGGGCGTCTGTCAGCGTCCGCTGGCGCAGGTCGTCCACCATCTGATTGAAGGTGCGCGCCAGGACACCCAGCTCGTCCGTGCCTTGATGGACGACGCGCGTATCGAGGTTGCCCAGCGCCACCTGGGCCGAAGCGTCGGCGATGGCGATGATCGGCCGGGTGATGCTGTTGGAGATCAGCACGCCGGTTCCCACGACCAGGATCAAGGCCACCGCCCCAAAGCCGATGACGCGCAGCACATCATCCGATGTCTCGCCGTCGAGCGCCACCTGGGGCAGCGCCACGCCCAAGACGCCGAGAGGTTCCGTCCCCTGCCGCGCCACGAAAGCGGTCAGCACCTCGGTGTATTCGGTGCCGGAGACCGGCAGGGTGCGGATCGGGTCGCCCGATTCGCGGGGCGCCATGGCGCGCTCGACCGACACGGCGGGCACGGTCATGGCGGCTGGGTCGTCCGGCTCGAGCGAGGAAGCCAGCAGGCGGCCGTCGAATTGGTCGTAGATCGAGACGCTGGCGCCGGCCTGGATCGCGATCTCCGGCATCAGCGAAGCCAGGTAGCGCCCCACCAGCACTGCGCCATAGATCGTGCCGCCGGTGTCGCGAATCGGGCCGCCGACGAAGAAGACCGGGGCATCGCTCTCGCCGATGCGCAGCGAATGCACGCCCGTCTGCTTGTCTCCGATGGCCGGATCGACGGAACCGGTGAGCAGTCGCTGAACGAAGGGCCACGCGGTGTAGAACGTTTCCCCGCGCAGCGTGCCGTACTCGCCGGCCGAGGCGTCCGGGGCACGGCGTATGGACAGCAGGCTTGTCCCCTGCACATCCAGGATCGAAACGACGTCCGCACCGGCGTTGACCACCAACGGCAGGACGCCCGCGCGCAGGCCCTCAGAATCGGCGCGCTGGACTCCGTCCAACACACCCTCGGTGTTGGCGATCAGCCGTTCGACCGCCAGCAGCTCGCTCTCTACCCGCACCACGGCGTCCGCCGCCTGCTGTCCGCCGTCGGTCAGCTGGCGGAGGGTGCGGGCCTGCTGCTCCTGGTTGACCGTCAGGCTGAGCAGGTAGACCATCCCCAGGCTGAGGACGAGCGCCAGGAGGATGAACGGCAGCGTGATCTTCCAGCGCAGCCCGAACCGAGGCGTGGGCGTTGAGGTTGATCCCGGCATGCTTCGCTCCGCGGCAGACCCCTACCTAAGGAAGAACGACAGGATGATCAGCGCCAGGAAGAGACCCCCGGCAAGCAGCGCGATCCGCCGCAGATCCTTCACCACGTGGGTGTAGTTCGGACTGAACTCGCCTTTCCCGAAGGATGAACCTGCCTCGGGGCGCTTCATCTCGGGGGCCTTCACGGCGCGCTGCGTCTTGCGTGTGCCTTTGCTCACGTCCAGCTCCAGTTCTTCGAGATCGAGGGACAGTCACCCGGTGGCCAGCTCGGCAAACACCACGATACGTTGATTATCCACCAAATACGGATAGCACGAGATCAGGGTCAGCGTCGGCCTCTCGGTGGGCCCCATCACGCTGACGTCGGTCGGCTCGACGATCTGCACCCCGGTGACGCGGTACTCCCACTGGCGGGTGGCGGTCGAGACCATGACTTCGTCCCCCGGCTTGAGCTGATCGAGGTGCCGAAAGAGCTCGCCGAAGATGTCGTTGTGGGCCGAGACGACCATGTTTCCCCGGTCACCCGGATTGGCCGAACCGACATGCTGGCCGACGCCCTTCTTAAGCTGCTCCCATCCGTCACCCTGCACGACGGGTGCCGGATCGTTCCACAGGGCCGGGATGAAGATCGCCCGCGCCTGCTCGGGGCCGGGGGTCGGCAGCGGGACCTGACTGAGGGACTGGACCAGCGGCCGCAGGTTGGCGGGGATCTCCGCCTCGTTGGGGGCCGCGCCGCCTGGCGATGTGGGCGGCGTGTGCCCGGAAGGCAGGACGACGGCGGTGATGAGCGGCGTCGCCGTCGGCGTCGGCCCCGCCAGCGCCTCTGCGACTTCCTGGTTCAACGTCCGTAGCACACCGACACCGCTGAGGAGCACGAAGGTCAGTCCCAGGACCGCCAGCACCTCGACCGCCAGCAGCGCTTGACTGAAGACTTTCCGCTCGCGCCGGCGGCGGCCCGCAGGCTGCGCCGCGAGTTCCGGCTCGGCGGCAGGGAGGTCGTCGACCGCCGTCAGCATCGTGGCCGGCATGGCATCGGGGCTGACGGAAATCGCCCGCCCTGTCTGGCGAAACTTGTCGAGGCGCGCCTGGCGGCGCTCAAGCCGCTTGCGCGTCAGGAGCGCTTCCAGTTCCTCGATCGAGAGTTCGCCCGCCGGCCGCTGATCCTTGGCCACGTTCCATCCCGCCTTGCCCTGCTCGCGATGCAGGATCGGTGCCAGCCCGGTCCGCGCGCATTATACCTGACCGGCGGGCTCCAGCCCGCCGAGCGTTTTCCTTACTATAATCGCCGCCTGCCCAATCCGGGCCGGTTGCAGGCAGGGAGGCTCCATGGACGGGACATTCGCTGTGATCGGCGCCGGGCGCCAGGGCACTGCCGCTGCCTACGACCTGGCCCGCTTCGGTGGCGGGCGTCCGGTCGTGCTGGCCGACGCGGTGGAGGGCCAGGCGCGCCTCGCCGCCGAGCGCGTCAACCGGCTGATCGGCCGGCCGGCGGCCACGGCCGCGGTGCTGGACGCCGCCGACGCTGTCGGCGTGCAGCGCTGGCTGCAGGCGAACCAGGTACGCGCCTTCGTCAGCGCTGTGCCGTACTTCTTCAACCTGGGGCTGACCCGCGCCGCCATCGCCTGCGGATGCGGCATGACCGACCTGGGGGGCAACAGCGACGTCGTCTGCGCCCAGCTCGACCTGAAAGGCGAAGCGGCGGCCGCCGGCGCCGGCATCGTCCCGGACTGCGGCCAGGTGCCGGGCATGGGGACATCGCTGATCCTGTTCGCCATGGAGCAGCTGGACGAACCGCGCCAGGCGTACATGTGGGACTGCGGCTTGCCGGCCGATCCCCAGCCGCCCTGGAACTACCGCCTGGCCTTCAGTATCGAGGGCCTCACCAACGAGTTCTTCGGCGATTGCCTGTACATCCGAGACGGGCGCACGGTGCGCGTTCCGGCGCTGGAAGAAATGGAGGTCGTCGAGTTCCCGGCCCCCATCGGCCCACTGGAAGCCTTCACCACCGCCGGCGGGCTGACCACCGCCGCCCTGACCTTTTCCGATCGCCTCGACGTGCTGCAGAACAAGACGCTGCGCTACCCGGGCAGCTACGCCCAGCTCAAGGTGATCCAGCAGCTCGGCCTGCTGAGCCCGGAGCCCATCGAAGTGGCCGGCGTGCGCCTCGCCCCGCGCACGCTGCTGCACGCGTTGTGGGAGCCGCAGATACGCGCCGCTCCCGGCGAGCGCGACCTGATCATCATTCGCATCCTGGTCCGCGGCCTGCGCCACGGTCGTCCGGCCGAAGCCTGGGTCGACCTGATCCACTACGCCGATGAGGCCACCGGCTTCTCCGCCATGGAGCAGGGCACCGGCTGGCATGCCGCCATCCTTACGCACGCCATCGCCGAGGGCAAGGTCCCCCCGGGCGTTATCCCGGTCGAGAAGGCAATGAGCGGCAAGGACTTCGTGGCCGAGGGCGCCCGAAGGGGCTTCGTCGTCGGCCTGGACTTCCGGCAGCCCTGAACTCCTGCGCTGCGGCGGGGGCCCGGGCTCCCATCGTCGCGCGTTCGTAGGGCAATCGTCCTGCACACGTGAACCGAGGGGTGTACTCTCGGATTGAGGGGCGAGCGCCGACACCTTGAGTGACAACGAGGCGCCTCGCTTCCATCTGCGGCGACCCGTCCAGAAGGGTCGCCGCTCCTTGCTCCAGCACCCTCCCTGCCCTTGCGGTGACGCAGCCCCGATTCCCCAGTCTTGGGGATGACGCCTCCCCCACCGTCGCTCTACCCTGTAAGCGTCGGAGTGCCTCAAGCTTCGACCCAGGCACTTCTGGAAAGGGGAAGCTCGATGAAAGGTAGGGGATGTCTCGGCTTGACGTGCGGATTCCTCGGGCTATTGGCCGTCTTCGGGTTCGCCTTCTGCGCTCTCGTGGGCGCTGCGGCCACATGGGGGACCGCGACCGGGGTCGGTTACGCCATTCAATCCGGCACCGCCCGGATCCCCGAGCTCGCGATCGGCTCGGACCACGGTCTCCACGTTGTGGGCATGACGGATCTCCGTTCGTTCGTGCACGACGTCGCCGAGCAGGCGGTCAGGGGGTCCGGCTTCTGCGACCGCGTGCTCGAGCAGGTCCGCCAGAACCCGCAAGCGCTGGCGGCCCTTGGGGAGCCTGTCGAAGTGGCGGATGTCCTTGGCGTGCGCACGTTTTCCTTCGACCTGGCGACAGGCGGCAAGGCCCATATGACCCTCGAGCTGCGCGGCACGCAGAGCACAGGGCAACTGACCGTCGTGGCCCACGGCGGGAAGGGGGTGCTGGAGCTCGGCCAGCTGGGCACGGTCAAGCTCGGGGAGAGCGAGTGGGACTTCGACCGACTTGAGCTCTACCTGCCCGATAGTCAGGAGCACATCGATCTGCTGTTCCTAGCACGCTAGCTCCCGGGGGTCCTCGTGCGATGCCGGTCCGGCGCATCGGCGGCCGGACCGGCAACGCCTTGCGCCAGCAGGTCGTCCGCCATGCGCTGCAACCTGGGGTAGTGAGTACCGTCCCAGTAGAGCCGGCGACAGTCGAGGCATTCGGCCAAGCGGGTCACGCGTGTGCGGACGCCGGGGGGAAGCCGGTCGCAGGCCTCCTCCAAGCCGATGGCCTGCAGGCGGCCGTTGCAGCGCAGGCAGCGCGTCAGGGGCGCCGCCCTGGAGGTCAGGTCGAATCGCTGCAGCACTTCGAGAGCCTGTTCCAGGGGCGCCTGCGAGCGGAGGCAGTAGGCGTGTGTGACCAGGCGCCGCTTGAGCAGCTGCCGATCGCGGGTGAGCAGGATGCGCCGCTCCGAGGCGGCGCTCACCGCCAGGCGGTCATCCTCGGCGCCGGGCGCGTAGGCCGCGTCGAAGCCCAGCAATCGAAGCAGTCGGGCCAGGCGGCCCAGATGCACATCCAGTAGGAAGCGCGGCTCGCGCAGGGGCACCGGGCGCACGCGCGTCGCCGCGCCGATGTCGAGCGCCTCGAAGGCCGGGTAGACACTGACCCGATCGCCGTCCTGCAGTCGGTAGTCGAAGCCTTGCGACTCGCCGTTCACCAGCAGCAGATCGACCTCCGTGTGGGGAACGCCGATGGCCTCGATGATGTCCTTGACCGCCGGCGTGCCGTGGAGGGCCCGCTCCGCATCCTGGAAGCGCTGCGACGGCTGAAGGAAGTCGTTGAGTTCAGCGTAGAAGCGGAAGAAGGCCCGCCTGGTCATCGGCAGGATGAGGCTGCGATGCCGATCGGGAGCAGGTAGAGCGTGTGCTCTTCCACCCCCAGGCCGAGGACCTCGCCCAGCGCGGCGTCATCGAACGCACCGACGGGCACGCTGGCATACCCAAGCGCTTCCGCCTGAAGCAGGATGTTCTGCGCCGCGTGCCCGGCCTCCATCGCCAGATAGCGAGCCCCCCGCTCCTCACCGTACTTCCCCGCGATCCGCTTCAGGACGCCCGTCAAGGCGACGACCAGCGGCGCCTGGCGGATGAACGACTGGCTCCAGGCGGCGCGCGCCAGCTCCCCGCGCACATCCTCTCGCCGCAGCACGCGGAGCTCGTGCGAACTCGCGAGGTAGTGCGCCAGATACTCGGCGCAAGCGACGTAGGTCTCCAACCCGAAGAGCCCCCCGGCCGAGGGAGCCGTTCGGCGGCCGCCCTCGGCTGTCACCCCCTGCCCCGCCCACAGCAGTTGCCCGACGGCCGCGATGGGTATCGGTCGTTTCGAGAAGGACCGCACCGAGCGGCGACCCGACAGCGTTTCCTCCAGCGAGCTTGATCCGGTCTTGCGCGGCACAGGCAGGGAGATTGAGTCGGTCGGGGTCATCGGTCCCCTTCCTTCATGCCCAGCGGCGGGGCCGGTATTGCAGTGCTTCGGCCAGGTGCCCCGGGGCCAGGGCCTGGGCGCCCTCCAGGTCGGCGATCGTGCGCGCCAGCTTGAGGATACGATGAAACGCCCGCGCCGAGAGCTGCAGCTGCGCCATGGCCTGCCGCACCAGAGCCCGCCCGGCATCCTCCAGAGCGCAGAACTGCCGCACCTCGGCCACGCCCATGTCGGCGTTGCATGTCAGGCCGACGGCGCTCAGCCGCTCGCGCTGCCGCTGGCGAGCAGCCTCCACTCGCTCGCGGATCGCCGCCGAAGGTTCGCCCAGCCGCTGGTCCGACAGCTTCTCGAACTCGACTCGCGGCACCTCGACGTGGATGTCGATGCGGTCGAGCAGGGGACCGGAGATGCGGTGCTGGTAGCGTGTAACCGTGGAGGCCGAGCACGTGCACGCCCGCAGCGGGTCGCCGAAGTAGCCGCACGGGCATGGATTCATGGCGGCGACGAGCATGAAGTTGGCCGGGAAGGAGAGCGAGCCGCGGGCGCGGCTGATCGTCACGCGTTTGTCCTCCATCGGCTGCCGAAGGACCTCCAGCACGCGCATGCCGAACTCGGGCAGCTCATCCAGGAACAGCACGCCGCGATGCGCCAGCGAGATCTCACCCGGGCGCGGCCAGTTGCCGCCGCCGACCAGCCCGGCATGTGAGATCGTGTGATGGGGGGCGCGGAAGGGACGGCACTCGATCAGCGGCGTATCCGAGGGCAGCAGGTCGGCCACCGAGTAGATGCGCGTCACGTCCAGCGCTTCGTCGATCGTCATGGCGGGCAGGATCGACGGCAGGGCGCGCGCCAGCAGCGTCTTGCCGGCGCCCGGCGGGCCGGCCAGCAGCACGTTGTGCCCGCCGGCAGCCGCCACTTCGAGCGCTCGCTTGACGTGCTCCTGGCCTTTCACCTCCCGGAAATCGGGCGCGCCCTCGGCGGCGGAACCTGGACTGCGCGTGGCGGCCGTGGCGCGGGCGATCGGCACGACGCCCGAGAGGTGGTTGACCAGCGCCGTCAGCGACGACACCGGGATGACCTCCATCCCCGGCACGAGCGCCGCTTCGCCGGCGTCCTCCACCGGCACGAAGACGCGCCCAAAGCCCTCCTGCTTCGCCAATGCCGCCATGGGCAGCACGCCGCGCACGTGCCGCACCGATCCGTCCAGCGACAGCTCACCCAGCGAGACCGTCTTCTCCAGGCTTTCGGGACGAACCTGTCCGGAGGCGGCCAGGGCGCCGAGGGCGATCGGCAGATCGTAGGCCGGGCCCTCCTTGCGCAGCGCTGCCGGCGCCAGGTTGACCGTCAGCCGCCCGCGCGGGAACGTCAGGCCGGCGTTCTTCACCGCCGCCTGCACGCGCTCGCGGCTCTCCTGAACCGCGGCGTCAGGCAGACCCACAATCGTGAAGGAGGGGAGCCCGCGCGAAGTGTCCACTTCCACTTCCACGATTGCCCCCTCCAGCCCCACAATGGCGCAGGAGTGGACCTTGGCGAGCACGATTCGAGTCTAGGCCCGTCGCGCCCGGCGGTCAAATCCGCATCCATCCAGCCGTTGGCCCCGCCGGCCGGGTCCGGGTCCGGGGTTGGCCTTGCCTGAGCTGCGCGGGCATGGGATAATGCCGCTTCCGCGCCTCACCCCATTGCGGCTCACCTCAAGGAGCTTTCTTGTCCCGGCCAACCCCGCACACCCAGACGGCTCGTTCATGACGACTTCAACCGATCTGATCGCGCCGTATGGCGGCACACTCGTCAACCTGCTTGCCGATCCGGAGGACACCCAGCGGCTGAAGGATCGCGCTCAGCGCATGCCTTCGCTCCAGCTGTCAGAGCGCGCCGTTTGCGATCTGGAGTTGCTGGCGACGGGCGCCTTCTCGCCGCTGGACCGCTTCATGGGCAAAGCGGACTACGACCGGGTACTGGAGGAGATGCGCCTCAGCCGGGGTCCCCTCTTCCCAATCCCGATTACCCTCCCGGCGGATCCGTCCCCCGACTTCCACCTCGACGGCGACCTGGCGCTTCGAGACGCCAAGAACGACCTACTGGCTGTCCTGACGCTGGAGGAGATCTATCCATGGGACCGCGCCGAGTTGGCGCTCAAGGCCTTCGGCACGCTGGACCTGCGCCATCCGCTCGTCGCCGAGTCGCACCGCTGGGGATCCCTCAATCTGGCCGGCCGGCTCCAGGTCGTTCGCACACCCGTGCACTATGACTTCCGCGAACTGAGGCTGACACCTGCCGAGACACGCCGCCGCCTGCAGTCGACCGGCTTCCGCAATGTGGTCGCCTTCCAGACCCGCAATCCGCTCCACCGCGTCCATGAGGAGCTGACCAAGCGCGCCACCGTCGAGGTGGACGGGGTGCTGCTCCTGCACCCGGTCGTCGGGCTCACCAAGCCGGGCGATGTCGATCACTACACTCGCGTCCGAACGTACCGCGCCCTGGCTTCCCGGTACTACGACCCGCGCCGCATCGTCCTGGCCCTGCTTCCCCTGGCCATGCGGCTGGCCGGCCCGCGCGAGGCGCTGTGGCACGCGCTGATCCGCCGCAATTTCGGTGCCAACCACTTGATCATCGGCCGTGATCATGCCAGCCCGGGCGTCGATTCCGCGGGGAAGCCCTTCTATGGTCCCTATGACGCGCAGGAGCTGGTGGAGCGGCACTCGGAGGAGCTGGGCGTGGGGGTGGTACCCTTCCGCGAGCTCGTCTATCTGCCCGATGAGGAACGGTACGAAGAAACCTCCAAGGTCCCTGGCGGGGCGCGCATCGCTTCCATCTCCGGCACCCAGGTCCGGGATGAGTTCCTCAACCTGGGCAAACAGCTCCCCGAGTGGTTCACCCGGACCGAGGTCGCCGACATCCTGGCGGGGTCGTACCGCCCGCGGCACCAGCAGGGCGTCTGCGTCTGGTTCACCGGGTTGAGCGGATCGGGGAAATCGACCACGGCCGAGATCCTGACGGTACTGTTGCTGGAGCGGGGACGGCAGGTGACGCTGCTGGACGGAGACGTGGTGCGCACGCACCTATCGAGGGGCCTGGGCTTCAGCAAGGAAGACCGCGACACGAATATCCGGCGCATCGGGTACGTCGCCGCCGAGATCGTCCGGCACGGGGGCCTGGCCATCTGCGCCGCCGTCAGCCCCTACCGCGCAACGCGCAATGACGTGCGCAACATGGTGGGCAAAGACCGATTCGTCGAGGTCTATGTCGATACTCCCCTTGAGGTGTGCGAATCGCGCGACACCAAAGGCATGTACGCCAAGGCGCGCCGTGGCGAGATGCCGCACTTCACCGGGATCGACGATCCGTACGAGCCCCCGGAGCAAGCCGAGATCACGTTGCGCACCGTCGGGGTATCCCCGGAGGCGAACGCCGAGCAGATCCTGGCGCACTTGCTACTGAAGGGATTCGTTCGGGAAGACCTGCCCGCCTGAGCGGACAGGACCTCCGGCCGGGAGTCCCGTCTGAGAACGCACGCCAGCGCAGGGGATCCCAGCCGGCGGCAGGGATCATGTCAGGACATGAACTGAGCATGGGAGCAAGCGCGGGGCGGGTCCCCGGAGGCGCGGCCGAAGGGCCCCGGGCATGCCTGGAGGCCCGCCACCAGGAATGAAACCCTTCCCGGACGCCGTCCGGCCGCTGGCCGACCGACCCCTGGTGGTTGTCCTGAACAACGACATCCTCCCGTACCGCATTCCGCTGTTCCGGGCTCTGGACGCCGCCCCCGGATTGCGCTTCCACTTCATCTTCAGCACCGAACGCGCCTGGGATCGCTCCTGGCGGGTGGATCGGAAGCAGCTGGGCTTCCCCCACACCGTCCTGCGCGGGTTCGCCCTTCGGCTGCGCAAGCCGAACTACGGCGAGTGGCGGACCATCTACATCAACCCCACCCTCTTCCTGCACCTGCTGCGCCTCCGGCCAGATGTGATCGTCGGCTACGAATACTCCGCCCCGGCGCTGACGGCCCTGCTCTACGCCCGTCTCTGTCGAGCGGCCTATGTGGTGTGGACCGAGTGCACGCGGCACGCAGAGCGCGAGCTGACCCGCGGGCAGCGCTGGACACGCCGGCTGATCCTACCTCGCGCTCAAGCGTATATCGGCACGAGCCAGGCGGCATGCGAGAACCTGGTGCACTCGGGCGCCCCGGTTGAGTCGGTGTTCGCCTCGCCGATGAGCCACGCGGTCGCATGGTTCAGAGACGAATCCTCAAACGCCCGGAAGGAGCCGTCCCCGGGAGCAGCCCACAGGATCCTGTACGTAGGGGCGCTCAGCGTACGGAAAGGTGTGACCTCCCTGCTGGAAGCCTTCGCCCTCGTTGCCCGGCAGCAACCGGAGGCGCGGCTGATCCTGGTCGGCGACGGGCCGCTTCGTTCGAGTCTAGAGGACCTTGCGCGCCGGTTGGGCGTGCACGCCCGGGTCGAGTTCGGCGGCTTCGTTCAGCCCGCGGAGCTGCCGGCGATCTACGCCCAGGCGGGAGTCTTCGTGCTGCCGTCCCTGGAGGACACCTTCGGCGTGGTTGTCGTGGAGGCGATGGCGTGCGGCGTGCCGGTGGTGTGCTCCAAGTATGCCGGGGCCTCCAGCCATCTCGTTGACGGCGTCAGCGCCTTCCTCGTGGATCCGGAAGACATCCATCAAGTCGCCGACCGGATCCTGCGCCTCCAATCCGACGCCGGCCTGAGGAGTCGATTCGCTTCCGAAGGTCGGCGCCTCGCCGGATCGTTTGAGGCCAGCGCCGTGGCCGAGCCGTTCCTAGACGCCTCCCGAGCGGCACTGGACCGCCTCCGGCGGTGACCGCCACCCCCTTGATCAGCGTCATCATTCCCACCTACAACCGCCCCTCGCAGTTGCAGGCGTGCCTCGGCAGTTTCCTGGCGCAGGCCGATCCCCCCGGGCCCTGGGAATTGATCGTGGTCAACGACGGAGGGGTTCCTCCATGGCCCTCGCTTCCGGAGGACCTGACGTCCCGGCTGCCGCTGCGAATGATCGAGGGCCAGCACCGCGGTCCGGCCGCGGCGCGAAACCTCGGCGTCCGCCACGCCGACGGCACGCTGCTGGCCTTCACCGACGATGACTGCCGCGTCTTCCCGGACTGGCTCGCTCGATGGGCGCAAGGTTTCGCCGAAGGCCCCTGGCATGCCCTGGGTGGGCTGACGTTGAACCCAAACCCCAATAGCCTGGGAGCCCGGAGCCACCACTACCTGACGACCTTTCTGTACGAATACATGCGATTCCCGAACGACGACGCGTACCTGGTGATCACCAACAACGCCGCCTTTCGCCGGGAAGCCTTCGAGAGCCTGGGGGGATTCGATGAGACGTTCGCCTTCGCCACCGAGGACCGGGAGCTGAGCCATCGCCTTTCGGCCTCCGGCCGGTATCGGGCCGCCGCCTGGCCGGCGGCGAAGATCTGGCATGACCATCCGCTGAGCACCTGGCAGACCCTGCAGTTGCAGTTCCGCTACGGGCAGGGGGATGACGATTTCCGACGCGCACTGCTCCGGCTGGGCCTGCCCCGGAACATCGGCCAGCGCCGACGTCCCCAGTTCTACCTGGCGCTGGCGCGCGCCCTGTGGCGCGATCGTCAGACCCCGGGCGTGTGGGCCTTGATCGCACTGTCGCAGCTCGCCCACCACGCGGGCTCGTGGAGCCGCAGGCTCCAGGCGCGAGCGCTCCCCGGGCTCTGACCCCGACGTCACCGCCCCCTGGCGTTTCCCTCGGGTACCGGCCTGCGATCCCTCCGCCAATCCAGGACCCAGCGCCAGCTCGTCTCATAGCCGGTCTCGATCAAGGTCGCACCAGCCGCCGCGTGGAATACCAGTCGATCGAAAACCGAGAGGCGCGAACGCCAGTCCCCGACCCTTCCTCCTCGGCGGAAGCTCGACTCCGACGATTGGTAGTTCGTCTCGAAGTCGGTCTTGGCCGCGATCTGGTCCAGCAGCTGGCGTTCCCAGGGGATCCGGCAATGATCGAATAGGCGGGCGATGCTGGCGATCGGATCGGCCTTCAGATCCTCAAAGCGAATCTCCAGGAAGGCTTCGCCCAACCCGGGCCCGTCACGCCGGGTGCGTCGGATCGTCTGCTTCCACGCCCAGGCCGAGGTAGAGACCGACCGGCCAAAGGATTCTCGCCATCGGGGCGCCCAGCTTCTCGCCGCCTGACGGACCGAGACGCACACATCGCGGCCATCGCGCAGCACGTGGATGAAGCGGGCCTCCGGGTAGATCTCCTGGATCAAGGGCATCGTCATGACGTGGGAGGGGCTTTTCTCCACCAGGAACCGGTGACCCGTCCCCAGACGCTGTGCCAGGAGCCTTGCGGTGAACTGCCGGACTTCCCGCAGCACCACCTCCCGGGAATAGGATCGGCCGAGGCCCGAATGCCGGGAAGGGAAGTGCGCCGGGCCGAACAGGCTCCCGACGCCCTGGTTCATTGTGAACAGCCAGGTCTCGTAGGCGCCGGCCACTTGGGGGTGCGCGGTCAGGATGTCGTAGACCCAGGTCGTCCCCGACCGGGCCGCTCCGACCACGAAGATCGGGCCAGCGTCCAGCTGTGCCAATGGATCGCGCACCGGCATTTCCTTCTCCTCTGCTGGCGAGGCCTTCGGCCGCCTATTGAAGGAGGGGCCCCCGGCTGCCAGACCGATTGTACAGTGTGTGTACGCCCGCCACTGGCGCCGGGGGGCTGCCCAGGCGCGGCACGAAGCGCACCCGGGGGGCGTACCTTTCCGCCGCAACGTCCCTTGCTCCCCGCCCCCCTTCGCCCGCACTGGCCGGCCGTCCGCCCGTTGACCCGCCTCTGATATACTCCCCGTGGCTTCGGCGGCGGCTGAAGAGCGTCGCTTCTTCCATTCCCGAACGGGGAAGCGATTTCGACGCCCCTCCGTACAGATCGGCGAAACCCCGAGGTCCGTGCTTGTCCAGATCCCCTGAAGTCCGCCCAGGACGACCTCGTGCGACGGATCGGTCCGCAGCCCGCGTCAGCGTCATCATTCCTGCTCACAACGCCCGAGCCTACCTTGCCCAGGCCATCGAGAGTGCCCTCAACCAGACCCTCCCACCGGCCGAGGTCATCGTCGTCGATGATGGCTCGACGGACGGTACGCAGGACATGCTGGAAGCCTACCTCGGGCGAGTTTCCTACCAGCGCCAGCCCAATCTCGGCGTATCCGCGGCGCGCAATGCCGGGCTTGCCGCAGCGTCCGGAGAGTTCGTCGCCTTCCTGGACGCCGATGATTTCTTTCTGCCCTGGAAGCTCGCCTCCCAGGCCGAGATCCTGCGCCGCCACCCTGGCCAGGCATTCGTCAATAGCGGCTGGCGCGTGGTGGACGGACAGGGTCGGCTCCTGCGTGAAGTCGAGCCCTGGCGGGAGGCGCCGAAACTCGACCTGCTGACCTGGCTGCGCTGGAAGCCGGTGTTCCCCGGTGCGCTCCTGCTGCGCCGTGACGCTCTGGAACAGGCGGGAGGCTTCGATCCGCTGCTGAAGCATGCTGAAGACGTCGACCTGGTTCTTCGGCTTGCTTTGCTCGGATTCAGGGCCTCGTGGCTCGAGGCGTCGACCGTGTGCTATCGTCAACACAGCGGCAACGTGAGCCATGCCCGCCTGGATCAGGCCGCCGGCATCGTCGAGGTGCTGACCCGCTTCTTTGCGCGGCCCGGTTTGTCCCGCGCGGTGCGCCGGAAAGAAGCATCCATCTGGTACTCCACCTATTTGTGGGCGGCCTGGGGCCTGTACAGCGCCGGGCAGTTGTCCGACGCCGAGGACTACCTACACCGATCCCTGCGCTACGCCAAGGGCGGGCGAGAGGTGGCGGCGCTCGATTGGGCCGGCGCGTTCGCGCGGCTGGCCCGACGGGAGAGCCAGGATCCGGGCCGCGTGAGATCTGCCATCCCGGTCTTTCAAGGCGCGGCCGGCAGGGATGGTGATCTGGCGCCGATCATCGAGACAGCCTTGAGATTCCGGCTGGAGATACTGGAAGGCTGCTTCTCCACAGGCGGGTTGCCCGGGACGGCGGACCTTCAGCCTTTCCGAGGCCTCACGCCTCGCCAGCTTCTCAAGACCGTCCAGTCGGCGTTGGTGTCGTCTCCGTCGGCCGTCGGCCCGGCCCGTCTGGCGCGCTTCTGGGAAGCCATGCTGCGCGCAGGGATGGTGCCACGCTCCGCCGAGCGGGACGTGACCACCCTGTATCTGACGCTGTTCACCCGCGCCGTGTTCAACCATCAGTGGCAGGCTGCACTCGAGGCCGGTTGGCACGCGCTGCGCGTCGGCCTGCACCCTCGCGCCCTCCCGGCCTGGGGACGATTCCTCCGCTCCGCAGTCCAGTACCTGCTGACGCGTTCCTCCGGTGAGAGGGTCACAGCGGCCCTGTGGCATGGAGCGCACCGGGAGGGGCGGCAGACCCCGGCGGCTCCCCTATGAGCCCGCCGCGATCACGGTTCAGGCCGAAGCGTCAGATCGATGGCGCGAGCCTGCACTCCTACTGGGCCAATGCCGTCTGGGCGCTGCCCTTGCTCTGGAACACCGATCGGATTCTTCTCGCCGGGGTCATCGGCTCCGTGGCCGTGCAAAGCATCCTGCCTGCCGGCCAGGCGCTGGTTTCCCGCGAGCTGATCAATGTCGTGGTCGCCGTCCTGGAGCCCGGCGGGCAACCCACCCAGACCTTGTGGTTCTGGGTCGGGGTCGGCATGACGCTGGCCATCCTCCAGGCATCCGCCGGTGTGGCGAATGAGCTCTGGAGCCAGCTGCTATCCAGCCGACTCGACCTGCGCCTGACCACCGACATCCTCACGCACGCCGCCAGCCTCGACCTGCCCTTCTTCGAAGACCCGCGCTACCAGGACATGCTCGAGCGGGCCCAACAGAGTCCCTCCAGTCACATCTTCGCCTTCGTCCACAACGCCCTGTCGGCGGCCTCCAATGTCGCCCAGGCCGTTTCGCTGATCGCCATTCTGCTGGTGCTCGAACCCCTGACCGGCGCGGTGGTCGTCCCGATCATCGTGCCGTATCTCATCAGCCAGTGGCGCCTGGCGCGAACCAAGTACGACGTGCAGCATGCCCGCGCCACGAAACGGCGCTGGACCCGATACTTCGTCGGTCGGCTGACGAATCGCGGTTCGATCCCCGAGGTGAAACTGCTCGACCTTGCACCGTTGCTGATCGCCAACTATCGGACCCTGGCACAGGAGTTTCTGGCCCAGGACCGCAGCCTGCTCCGCCGCCGGTTCGCCGGGGCAATCCTGTTCGTGGTTGCCTCGCTTGGCAGCCTGTACCTGCTGTTCTCACGCGTCATCACGCGTGTCCTGGCCGGTGCCTTGACGCTCGGCGACGTCGGGCTGTACGGCGGGGCGATGCTGCGTTTGCGGAGCGCCCTGGACTCCGCCGTCTCCTCCTTGAGCGGCTCAATGGCCGAAACGCTTTTCGCCGCTGACCTGGCGGAGTTCCTGAACACGCGCCCCGGGATCCTGCCAGAGGGCGGCCAGGTGCCGGCGGAGACGCACGGCGAGATCCGGGTCGAGGGCCTGTCCTTCACCTACCCGGGTACTTCCCAGCCCGCCCTGATGAACGTCAGCCTGCACATCCGTCCGGGCGAGACCGTCGCCCTGGTCGGTGAGAACGGTGCCGGCAAGACCACCCTGGTGAAGCTGCTGGCGCGGCTGTACGAGCCGGACAACGGCCGGATCCTGCTGGACGGCAGAGACCTGCGCGACTTGTCCCTTTCCTGGCTGTACAGCCAGACGGCGTTCGTCTTCCAGGACTTCAATCGCTACGAGGCGACGGCGGCGGACAACATCAGCTTCGGGGACTGGCGCGCCATCCTGCATGACCGCCCGGCGATCGAAGCCATCGCCCGCCGGGCGGACGCTCACGACCTGATCACTTCGCTGCCCCAGGGCTATGACACGCTCCTGGGGAGGATGTTCGGCAAGTACGATCTCTCCGGTGGGCAGTGGCAGAAACTGGCCATCGCCCGCGCCGCCGCCCGCCCCGCCTGCCTGCTGATCCTCGACGAACCAACCTCCAATCTGGACGCGCGTGCGGAATACGAGCTGTTCTCTCGATTCCGAGAGCTGGCCCGGGGCCGGACAACCATCCTGATCTCGCACCGGTTCACGACGGTCAGCATGGCCGATCGGATCCTGGTGATGGCCGGCGGCCGCATCGTCGAGCAGGGCACGCACCGTCAGCTGCTGGATCAGGGCGGAGCCTACGCCGCGCTCTACAAACTTCATCGGATGCAGACGGACATGTCCTGACCCTGAGTCCGGCACGCCCGGGCAGCGACCCTGGGCAGACGGAACGCAGTGCAGGCGAGCGGATACGGTGAGCAGATGAACGTGCGACCGAGACGCAGACGAAAGGCGGACGACCCGGATGGCGCCTGAGCGCGCGCTCAAGCAACAGATCGACAAAGCAGGGCCGTCGATGCCCCAGCTGGTCATCGTCTGCGGGCACCCCCGATCGGGAACCTCCATGCTGCGTCGGCTTCTCAATACACACCCAGACGTGATGATCACGATGGAGTTCCGCAACTTCACCCGGCTGGGGTCTTCTCCCTCCCGATACCTGGAGGGCATTCGCTGGCGGAAGTGGCGGCGGGAGCTTGTGTAGCTCACCCATGCCGCTCCTGGCTGGCGCCGTCCCTTCGATGGCCTGGTTTTCAGATTGGCGTATGCACTTTCGATCCGGATCCGGTGCCGAGGCAAGGTCTCGCTCCGGTGCATTCACGCCACCTTGCGCTCGATCCTCCCCTGGGCGAAGGTGGTGGGCGACAAGTACCCCGGCTACATCTACCGGCTGGATCGAATGGCCGCTCGGCCGGACGTGCGCTGCATCGTCATCTATCGGGATTGCCGGGATGTGGTCAGTTCGACGCTCGCCATGGCGGCGACGGCCTGGAAGAACAGCCGTTTTGTCACCGCGATGGACACGCCTGCGAAGGTGGCGGCCCGATGGGTGAGAGCCATCGCCCAGCAGGAACGGAATGCCGGTGCGGTCCTTGCGATTCGCTACGAGGATCTGGTGACGCAGCCCGGGCCGATCGTGGCTCGCATTGGCGAGTTCCTGAGCATCGACTCGGCCGGATTCAGGCAAGATCTTGTCCGCCCGACCAGCATTGGCAAGTATAAGGATAGGCTCTCGGCCGAAGCGCTGGCAGAAGTCGAAGCGGTGGCCGGGGACACGATGCGCAGGCTGGGGTACGTCTGAGGCCTTCCGGCCCAGGTTGTCACTCCCGCCGGGCCCGACAGAATCCACCTCGGCTGGCGGTGAAATCGGATGCAGCGCAAGCCTGTCCGAAGACATGGCCGGCCCTCTGGCCAGTTCTGGCCCCGGCGATAGTCGTTCCCGCCGACTGTCCTGAAGGATAGCGGTGGCGCCAGCAAGGGATCCGTGAAACATTCAAAGCTCCACGGGGGACGGCGCACCCCCAGGGGCTGCCGTGAGGATGCAGTTGATGCGATCCACGCCCAGGGAGTGTGAGCTCCACCGTCCGCCCGTTACCGGCGCCACGCTCTCCCTCCATCGCCCTCTCGGCGGTACGCTGATGCTGGGCGCGGCCGTCCTTCTCCTTCTTGCCTCCGTTGCGGAAGCCTGCATCCGTTCCCCCCTGCTGGCGCCCTACCTGCCGGTCGCGAGCTATGGCACCCCCAGCCGATACTTCGACTTCCAGATGGAGCGCCTGCACCGGTTCGCCGAAAACCCGGGGCCACCGGAGTGCGTCTTCCTGGGATCGTCGGTCGTGTTCCGAGGAATCGATCCTGAGGCTTTCGAGTCGGCCTACCTGGCGCAAACCGGGGACAGCATCCGCTGTTTCAACTTCGGGGTGCGGGGGCTCGATCCCGTAAGCGAGGCCATACTCGCCAGGGTCCTCCTGGAGGACTACCAGCCCAAGTTGCTGGTGGTCGGCCTGGAGGTCGCCAACCTGGCCTCCGGAGCCGCGGAGGGTTTGCGCGACCGTTTCCCCGCAACTTCGTGGGCTCGGCACCGGGACGGCAGACCCAGCCTCGAAGGCTGGCTGATCGAGCGGTCGGCGGCGCTGCGCACCTACCTCGTGTACCGCAACTGGATGAAGGCCGAATACGCCAGTGAGCTGCGGCGACGGACGGACGCCAATATCAACACCAGCATTGGGCCTTCAGGCTATGGCGGGTTCGACATGCAGTCACCGGGGATCGCGGCGCTGCCCTCTCCCGGGGATCCGCAGGCGGAATTCTTCGATCTCCTGCGCTCCTACTCGCTCGATCCGGAGCAGTCTGACGCCGTTC
>DYJB01000185.1 GCA_020723365.1 Candidatus Aquidulcis sp.
CGCCAGCGGGAAGTCCTTGACCATCAAGTAGGGGGTCGTGGTGAAGGTGAGCGGCGGCTACTGGATCGACGTGCTAGGTTCCATCTCCCTGCTCGGAACCGCGGCGGATCCGGTCGTGGTCACGTGCTACGCCGACGACGACTGGGCCGGGGACACGAACAACAACGGCCTGTCCTCGGGCGTGCCGGGACAGTGGTGTGGGATCATCCTGGAAGGTGGATCGGGTCCGAACGTGCTCGACCACGCCATCGTGCGCTACGCCGGGTATGGGGGCTGGGACCCGGTCACGGTGTATGGCGCCAACGCCGGCTTGACGATGACCGAGAGCGTCGTCGAGTGGAGCTCCCAGGACGGCCTGGATCTGCGGGGGTACCTGAGCTACCCGGCGGTCACGGACTGCCAGTTCAACAACAACAGCGGCATCGCGGTGCAGGGCGCGGTCATCGACTCGGTCCCCGGCTTCAGCGACAACACGGCCTCGGGCAACGGCGGCAACTACATCCGGGTGGCCAACCCGGACCCGGCGGGCGACGTCGTGATCGAGAAGCGGAACTGCCTGAACGACGTCCTCGTGTTCCCGACCCACTGCACCGTGGCGAGCGGCAGGTCCCTGACCTTGAACGAAGGCATCGTGGTCAAGGTGAACGGAGGGTACTACTTGTGGGTCTACGGCGCCCTGAACGTCGCGGGCACGCCGCAGAACCCGGTGGTGGTCACGTCCATTCACGACGACGCCTACGCTGGCGACACGAACAACAACGGCTCCGCGACCACGGGTGCTCCGGGCCAGTGGTGCGGCTTCATCTACGACGCGGCGGCGGAGGTTTCCACGGTCGAGAACCTGCTGGTGCGCTTCGCCGGGTACTTCGGCTACCCGGCCTTCGACAGCAGGAAAGCGACACTCGACGCGCGGTGCGTGCGGGTCGAGCGCATCAACCAGCGAGGGTTCTCGGTCACGGACTTGCTGTACGGCGAGGACTGGGTCGCCTACGCGTGCAGCACCACCGGCGTCGAGCTGAAGGGCGGGAGCTTCGCCCTGAAGCGCGTGACCGCGGCCGGGAACGGCGGGGCGGGCATCGCCAAGAACGGCGCGTGGACCGGGACGCTTTCCTCGGCCATCTCCTGGGGGAACACGGGCGCCAACTACTCGGGCATCGCCCAGGGCCAGCTCTACTACTCGGACGGGAGCGCCACCCTGGCCGGGCTCGACGGCAACATCAACCAGGACCCGCTGTTCCTGGACCAGGCCGGGGGCAATCTGGGTCTCGCCTACGGCTCGCCGTGCGTGGACACGGGCGACCCGGCGGACCACGCGTTCGGCACGCAGGGCATGGACCTGGTGTCGCGCGAGCTGGACGGCGACCTGGACGGGGTGCTGGAAATCGACATGGGGGCGTACGAATACACGAACGTGCGCCTGGCCGTGACCGGCACGTTGACGCCGGGCGGGACGATCACGTTCACCAGCACGGGCAAGCCCGGGCTCCTTTGCTTCATGTTCCTGGCCGAGGCCGAGGGGGACTTCGACCTGTATCCGTACGGGACGATCTATCTCGACCTGCTCGGCACCTGGACCTTCCTGAGCTGGGCCCCGACCGAGAGCCAGATCACGTTCCCGCTGCCGCCCTATCTGCCGGTGCCGCTGCCGGTGTCGTTCCAGCAGGTCGGGCTGAGCGGCGCGGGCGGTCCGGGCAACTTCTCGAACCCGGTGAGCATCGTCATCCAGTAGCGCCGGGGCGTACCCCGGATGTTCCTTCTTTCTCACGGATTGCCCGGATCATCCCGTCCGGAAACACGCTGGAGCAGTCAAGCACCTTCTGCTGGAAACCGTCTGACTTGCGGGAGAATCGGCCATGCGACCCTACCGTGCTCTCATCTCCTTCGCAGCGCTCCTCGGGCTCGCGGCCCCGGCGGCCGCGAACTCTTACAGCGGCAACCTCTCGGACGACACGACCGGTCCGATCCCGGCGGGCGTGCACACGGTTGCCGGCAACATTGCTTTGCCGGCGGGCAAGACCCTCACGATCCACGCCGGGGCCATACTGAAGTTCATGAGCGGCTACTACTTCGACGTCGTGGGCCAGCTCCTCGTCCAGGGCGCCTCGGGAAACGAGGTGATCTTCACCTCGTATCCGGACGACAGCGCCGGCGGGGACACGAACGGCGACGGCCCCTCCTCCGGCTCGTGGGGCCAGTGGTGCGGCTTCATCCTGAAGAGCAACTCCGGGCCGAGCGTGATCGACCATGCGGTCCTGCGCTACGCCGGGTACGGCGGCTGGGACGCGATCACCTTCGACGGCACGGCCATCGGCCTGACGATGACCAACTCGGTCATCGAGAGCTGCTGGACCGACGGCATGGATCTGCGCGGGAATCTGAACTACCCCACGGTCAGCAACTGCCAGTTCATCAACAGCGGCCTGATGGCCGTGCAGGCGGCCGTGATCGACTCGGTTCCCGGCTTCACGGACAACAGCGCTTCGGGCAACGGCGGGAACTACCTGCGCGTGTCCAACCCGACCGTGCAGGGCGCCGCGGTGACCATCGAAGCGCGGAACTGCCTGAACGGCGCGCTCGTCCTTGGCACGCACTGCGCCATCCCCGCCGGGAGGTCCCTGACCCTGAGGGAAGGCGTGGTCGTGAAGATGCAGGGCGGCTACTACTTCGACGTGTTCGGCGCGCTCGCGCTTCTCGGCACTGTTGCGGACCCGGTCGTGCTCACGAGCTACAGCGACGACACGGCGGGCGGGGACACGAACAACAACGGTCCTTCCGCCGGCGCGCCAGGCCAGTGGAGCGGGATCATCCTGAAGGCTGGTTCTGGGCCGAGCGTGCTCGACCACGCCGAGGTGCGCTACGGCGGCGGCGGCGGCTGGGACGCCGTGACCGTGGACGGCACGGGAGTGGGCCTCACCATGACCCACGCGATCGTCGACAGCAGCCTGGTGGACGGCCTGGACCTGCGCGGGAATCTGGTCTACCCGACGGTCACGAACTGCCAGTTCACGAACAACGCCTGGAAGGCGGTGGAAGGCGTGTGCATCGACTCCGTGCCGGGGTTCAGCGACAACGCCGCTGCGGGCAACGGCGGGAACTACCTGCGCGTGCCCGACCCGAGCCAGGCGGCCGCGGCGGTCTCGATCGAGGCCAGGAACTGTCTGAACGGCGCGCTGGTCTTCGGCACGCACTGCGGCATCGCCGCCGGGAAATCACTGACCCTGAAGGAAGGTGTGGTCGTCAAGATGCAGGGCGGCTACTACTTCGACGTCTTCGGCGCGCTCGCGCTCCTCGGCAGCGCCGCGAACCCGGTCGTGCTCACGAGCTACACCGATGACACGGCGGCCGGGGACACGAACAACAATGGGCCCTCTTCCGGCTCGCCGGGCCAGTGGTGCGGCATCGTCCTGAAGAGCAACTCCGGGCCAAGCACGCTCGACCACGCCGAGGTGCGGTACGCCGGCAGCGGCGGCTGGGACGCGGTCACGTTCGACGGCTGGGGCATCGGCCTGGCGATGAGCGACACCCTCGTCGAGCAGAGCGCCGCGGACGGCATCGACCTGCGCGGCAACCTGAACTACCCGGCGGTCACGCACTGTCAGTTGACGGACAACGCGGGTAAGGCAGTGGCGGGCCTGTGCATCGACACGGTGTCGGGGTTCAGCGACAACAGCGCCTCGGGCAACGGCGGCAGCTATATGCACGTGGTCAACCCGGCGCCGGCCGGAAACGTCGTGATCGAGGCCAGCAACTGCCTGAACGGAGCGCTGGTGTTCGCGACGCACTGCACGGTGCCGAGCGGCACGTCTCTGACGCTGAACGAGGGCGTCGTCGTCAAGATGGCCGGCGGGTACTACCTGTACGTGCAGGGCGCGCTGAACACGGCCGGTACGCCGCGCCATCCGGTGGTGTTCACGTCCCTTCAGGATGACGCCTACGCCGGCGACACGAACAACAACGGCGCGTCCTCGGGCTCGCCGGGGCAGTGGTGCGGCTTCATCTACGACGCGGTGGCGGCGCTCTCCACGGTCGAGAACCTGCTGATTCGCTTCGCCGGTTCCTCGTCGTACGCGGGCCTGGAGAGCCGGAAGCCCACCCTCGACGCGCGCCGCGTGCGGGTGGAAAGCGGTGCGAGCCGCGGCTTCCAGGTGAGCGACCTGCTCTACGGCGAGGACTGGGCGGCCTACGCCTGCCAGGTCGGCATCGAGCTGAAGGGCGGCAGCTTCGCCCTGAAGCGCGTGACCGCGGCCGGGAACAGCGGCACGGGCATCTACAAGAACGGCGCGTGGACCGGGACGCTTTCCTCGGCCATCTCCTGGGGGAACACGGGCGCCAACTACTCGGGCATCGCGCAGGGCCAGCTTTACTACTCGGACGGGAGCGCGGCGCTGGCGGGGCTCGACGGCAACATCAACCAGGATCCGCTGTTCCTGAATCTCGCCGCAGGCGACCTGCGTCTTGCCTACGGCTCGCCGTGCGTGGACACGGGCGATCCGGCGGACCACGCTTTCAGCACGCAGGGTATGGACCTGGTCTCGCGCGATCTGGACGGCGATCTCGACGGCCTCATCGAGATCGACATGGGCGCGTACGAGTACACCAACGTGCGCCTGGCGGTGACCGGCACGTTGACGCCGGGCGGGACGATCACGTTCACGAGCACCGGGAAGCCCGGGCTGGCGTCGTACATGTTCCTGGCCATGGCCGAGGGGGATTTCGACTTCTTCCCGTACGGGACGATCTACCTCAACCTGCTCGGGCCGTGGACGTTCATGGGCTGGGCGCCGACGGAGAGCCTGATCACGCTGCCGGTGCCGCTGGGGCTGCCGGTGCCCCTGCCGGTCTCGTTCCAGCAGCTTGCGCTGACCGGCGGAGGCGGTGCCGGCAACCTCTCGAACCCGGCGAGCATCGTCATCCAGTAGCGCCGGGGCGCGAGCCTCGCAGGTTCCGCTTTTCGTTTCTCCACCCTGCGCTATATTCCCTGGGTGTGTGTGCGTCCGGAGGTCCTCTTCAACCTCCGGCCGGTGACGAGGAGCGAACCCAACGATGGCCAACTACGGTGTTTGCGAACAGTGCCGCAACCGGGTCCCGTGCGAGCACGAGATCCGCGACGGACAGGTGTACCTGAAGAAGAAGTGCGCCGCCTGCGGTCCTTCCGAGGCGCTCGTCTCGACGGATGCGAGCATGTGGGGGGAGAAGAGGAGGCTGTATCGCTACCAGGCCGGCTCGCAAGGCGAATGCAAGCTGCACTGCGACGCGTGCTCCAAGAACCACCATCCGCGCATGGTTTTCCTGGACGTGACCAACCGCTGCAACATGAACTGCCCGATCTGCGCGGCGAACATCCCGGCCATGAA
>DYJB01000186.1 GCA_020723365.1 Candidatus Aquidulcis sp.
GACTCGAACGCTGGCGCCAGGCTCAACGCCTGGCGCTCGGCATCGAGACGACGCGCCAGATGCCGGAGCTGAGCGAGGCCGAGGTGCTGTCGCTCAAGCGCACGCGGCCGCGAGGGACCTCGGGAGGCGAGGCGGTATGACGACCATCCTGCTCATCCGGCACGGCGAGAACGACTTCATGCGCCAGCACAAGCTCGCCGGCTGGCTGCCCGGGATCCATCTCAACGCCCGCGGCCGCGCCCAGGCCGAGGCGCTGGTCCCCCTGCTCGAGTCCTTTTCGCCGGAGGCGATCTACTCCAGCCCGCTCGAGCGCGCCGTCGAGACCGCCGCGCCGCTGGCGCGGGCCTGTCGCTTGCCCGTACAGCGCCGCGCCGGGCTGGGCGAGATCCGCTATGGAAGCTGGCAGGGGCGCCCGCTGGCCAGCCTGCGGCGCCTCAAGCTCTGGGCGCAGGTGCAGGCCTCCCCGTCCCTGGTGACCATCCCCGAGGGCGAGTCCTTCCGCGAGGCGCAGACGCGAATGATCCAGGAGATCGAGCGCCTGCGACAGCTCCATCGCGAGGTCGTCGCCTGCTTCTCCCATGCCGATCCCATCAAGCTGGCGCTTTCCTTCTACCTGGGCCAGCCGCTCGACCTGTTCCAGCGCCTGACGATCGACCCCGCCTCGGTCAGCACGCTGACCTTCGTGGACGATCGCGTGCGCGTGCCCGGGATCAACGACACCCGCGCCAGCGTCTCCGGCGGAAGCGGATGATATACTTCGGCCCACTCGCGCCCCGGGAATCGAGGTAGCCGCGCATGGCGGGCACCGAATACGAGCTCAATCCCGTCACCCACATCACTGCCGGGGCCATCGGCCCGGCGGGCAAGCGCGTCTTCTACCTGCAGGCCCGGCAGTCCTCCGAGCTTGTGACGCTGATCGTCGAGAAGGCGCAGGTGCAGGCGCTGGCCGTCGGGCTGGAGCAGTATCTGCAGGAGCTGGGCCAGCGCCTTCCCGACCTGCCGCCGGCCAGCCCGGATTTCCACGAGTCCGAGATGGCATTGGCGCAGCCGCTCGACCCGGCCTTCCGCGTCGGGCAGTTGGGGCTGGGCTACGACGAGGCCTCCGATCGGCTGGTGCTGGTCGCTCGCGAGGTGCAGCCGGAGGGCGCCGATCCCGAGGAGGCGTCCGTCGCCCGTTTCTGGTGCACGCGCTCGCAGCTGCTGGCGATGTGCCGCTGGGGCATCGAGATCGCCACCCGCGGCCGGCCGATCTGCGGCAACTGCGGCGAGCCGATCGATCCGGAAGGTCACTTCTGCCCCAAGCGCAATGGGCATAAGCACTGAGCTTGGAGCCATCAGCGATCAGCTTTCAGCGGTTAGCGGGTGACCCCAACTCATTGGCCCATCGGCAAGCGATCGGCCGAACCCGTCAACACTCACTGCGGTTGCGCGGGCGGACAGGAACAGCTCGAATGCGGCGGCCCTTGTTGCCTGGATACTGGCGCGTGCTTCAGGATTGGTTTCTTGGCTGAGAGCTGACAGCTGAACGCTGACCGCTTTGCCCCGATGCCATCCCCGGATTCCATTCTCTCTCTCCTTTCCACCGGAGCCCTCGAGATGAAGGGCCAGTTCACCTGGGGCTCGAACTACACCTTCCTGGTCCAGGTGACGCAGGGGGAGCAGACCTGCGGCGCCGTCTACAAGCCGGAGCGCGGCGAACGGCCGCTGTGGGATTTTCCGGAGGGCACGCTTGCCCGGCGCGAGGTGGCGGCTTTCGCGGTCAGCCGGAGCCTGGGCTGGGAGCTGGTGCCGCCGACGGTCTTGCGCGCCGACGGCCCCGCCGGTCCGGGATCGCTGCAGCTGTATGTCGATGCCGATCCCGAGCGGCACTACTTCACCTTCAGCGAGGCGGAGAAGCAGCGCCTGCGCCCCGTGGTGCTCTTCGATCTGCTGATCAACAACGCCGATCGCAAGGGCGGTCATGTGCTGCTCGGCGAGAGCGATCACCTGTGGCTGATCGACCACGGCGTGTGCTTCCACGCCGACGACAAGCTGCGCACCGTCATCTGGGACTTCGTCGGCGAGCCGATCCCGCGCCAGCTGCTGGCCTCCCTGCGCAAGGCGCGCCAATCACTCGACCAGGGCGGCAGCCTGCATACGGAACTCGGCGGACTGCTGTCGGCGGAGGAGATCGACGCGCTGCGGGCGCGCGCCGACCGGTTGCTGCGAACCAAGCGCTTTCCACCGCCGGGTGTCGGCCGGCCGTATCCGTGGCCTCTGGTGTAGAGTCAGGCCTGCCACCTGCGTCGCACGAGGGCCGACTATGCCCAACGAACTGCGCCTCGCCTTCATCGGCTTAGGGAACGTCGCCCGGGCGCTCGCCCGGTTGCTGCTCGCCAAGGGGCCGCTGCTCGAGGAGCGCTACGGGGTCCGCACGCGCTCGGTCGGCCTCCTCACCGGCCGGCATGGCGCCGTCGTCCACCCGGCCGGGTTGGACCTCGAACGTGCCCTCTCGCTCGTCGCTTCCGGGCAGGGCCTCGAGGCGCTCGGCCTGCCGGCGCCCTCGGATGGCATCGAGTTCCTGCACGCTCTGGAAGCCGACGTCCTGCTCGAGTCGATCCCTGTCAACTACGCCACCGGGCAGCCGGCCCTGGGCTACCTGCAGGCGGCGCTGCAGCGCGGGATGCACGCCATCACCGCCAACAAGGGCCCGGTGGTTCACGGCTACCGCCTGCTGACCGATCTCGCCCGGCGGCGCGGGCGGCGCTTCCTGTTCGAGTCGGCCGTGATGGATGGCGCGCCGATCTTCTCACTGTGGCGCGAGACGATGCCCGCCGCCGAACTCACCTCCTTCCGGGGCATCCTCAACTCGACCACCAATCTAATCCTGACGCGCATGGAGGCCGGCGAGAGTTACGCCCAGGCGCTGGCCTACGCCCAGTCCATCGGCATCGCCGAGACCGACCCTTCGGGCGATATCCTGGGTTGGGACGCGGCCGTCAAGGTGGCGGCGCTCGTCACCGTGCTGATGGACACACCGCTGACCCCCGACCGCGTCGAGCGCCGCGGCATCGACGGCCTGAAGCTCGACGACGTCCTGGCCGCCGCCCGCCGGGGCCGGCGCTGGAAGCTGGTGTGCAGCGCCGTGCGAACCGGCAGCGGCATCCTCGCCCGCGTCGAGCCGGAGCTCGTCGACGCCGCCGACCCGCTGTTTACAGTCACCGGCACCTCGTCCGCCGTGACCTTCACCACCGATGTCCTTCCATCGCTGACCATCACGGAGGGCAACCCGGGACCGGAGACCACGGCCTACGGAATGCTCGCCGACCTGCTGCGCGCCGCCGGCGCGCTCTAGGCACCCGGCGGTCCACGGATGGAGACACTCCTTTCGCTGGCATCGGCCCTGCGAGTTGGCGAGCCGGGAGTCCTGATGAGCGCTCCTGCGGTAGAGACGGGCCATGATGCGTGAGGCGCCGGACCGATCGACAGGGTCGGCCGGGGCTGAAGTGAACGTACCCGGCGCCCCGCCCATCCCCGGCCTGCGCTTCCGGCGACTTGCAGGCACCTCCGATGCCGCTTCCATAGCGCAGCTGCGCCGTGCTTGCGCGCTCGCCGACGGCAGCACCGAGATACCGACCACGGAGGACATCGCCAGCTCCATCCAGCACCCGGTGTTCACCGACCCCCACCGAGACTCGGTTCTGGCCGAAGTCGACGGCGCGCTCGTCGCCATCCAGTGGACGACGGCGCGCGTGATTGAGGGTGTTCTCGTCGGCGGGCTGCGCGGCTATGTGCATCCTGATTGGCGGCGGCGCGGGCTGGGCGCAGCCCTGCTGGCGCACGGAGAACAGCATGCTCGCAGCACCGTCCCCGCGGAGGCTCGCGCCCTGCCCGGCGCGTGGCAGGTGGAAGCCTCGGCGAATGAAACGGGCGCCGTCGCTCTGTTCCGCCGATGCGGCTACGTTCCTTTCCGTTTCGCCTACGATATGACCCGCGATCTGTCCGAGCCGATCCCTGCCCTCCCGCTGCCGCCCGGGATCGAACTCCGCCCCGCTCGCCCGCAGCACTACCGCGCCATCTGGGAGGCCGAGCGCGAGGCCTTCTCAGGCAACTGGGGCTACACACCCTGGCCGGAAGAGAACTACCAGCGCTTCCTGGCTTATCCACACTACGACCCCGCCCTGTGGCGCATCGCCTGGGAGGGCGATCAGGTCGTCGGCATGGTCCTGAGTTTCGTCAACGCCGAGGAGAATGCCGCCTTCGGCCGTCTGCGCGGGTACACCGAGGACATCGCCGTGCGCCGGCCGTGGCGCCGAATGGGTGTCGCCTCGGCGCTGCTCGCCGATTCGCTCAGAGCCCTGCGGGATCGCGGCCTATCGCAGGCGGCGCTGGGCGTGGATGCCGAGAACCCGCGTGCGCTGGCCCTCTACGAGGGCCTGGGCTTCAAGACGGCTTCGCAATGGATCACCTTTCGCCGGCCGTGGCCGGACGGGCCGGGGACGGATGATTCTGGCGCCGGAAATCGGAGTCGGTCATGACAATCCAACCGCGCTCACCGGGCGTGCGCGCCGTGGTGTGGGATCTGGGCGGCGTGATCCTGCGTACGATGGACTGGAGCCGGCGCAGCGCCTGGGAAGACCGCCTCGGCCTGCCCCGCATGCAGCTTACCCGCCTGGTGTTCGAGAGCGACGCCAGTCGGCTCGCATCCATCGGGCAGGCCTCCGACGATGAGGTGTGGGCTTCGGTGGCGGCGGCGCTGAGCCTCGATCCGCCGACGGCACTGCAGCTGCGCCACGACTACTTCGCCGACGATCGCATCGACGCCAGGCTGATGGACTTCATCCGTCAGCTGCGAAACCGCGTCCGGGTCGGCATGATCACCAACGCCTGGCCGGGCGTTCGCCGCGCCCTCGAGACCACCTTCGCTATCGCCGACGCCTTCGACCCGCTGGTCATCTCGGCCGAGGAGGGCATCGCCAAGCCGGATCCGCGCATCTACCAGATGACGCTCGAGCGCCTTGGCCTCGAGCCGGCGCAGGCGGTCTTCGTCGACGATTTCGAGACCAACGTGGCCGGGGCAAGGTGGGTTGGCATGCAGGCTGTTCACTTCACCTCCGCGCCGCAGGCCATGGCCGCCGTGCGCGCCCTGCTGGCCGCACCGGATGACGGGGAATGAGCGGAGTGCGGCCAGCAGCAGGAAGCAGGCAGGCAGCGATCAGCAACTAGCGACTAGCTATCAGCTATCAGCGTTCAGTCTTCAGGCTTCAGCAATCATTACTCAACAGCCAGCGTAGTGCTATCGGGATCGAGCACACAGGGGACGATTTCGGCGTGCCGCGGCCCCACTAGGCGACGCCCCG
>DYJB01000187.1 GCA_020723365.1 Candidatus Aquidulcis sp.
GCCCCCAGGCGCTGGAGCGCCTCTCGTCACAGGCCGACGAAGCGCTGGCTCGGCAGGACGTGGCGGGAGCGGGCAACATTCTTCGGGCTATCGTCACGGCACGACCGGCCGACCAGGATGCGCAGGCGTTGCTCGGGGCATCGCTGCTGCTGACCGACCCCGATTCCGCCGCGCCCATCCTCGGAGACGCCGCGTCCTTGGGCAGCCTGCTGGCAGCCGACTTGCGCAGAACCGTGGAGCTTGCCCCGGCAGGGGATGAATTGGCCGTCCTTGCACCGGCTGGACAGGTCTTTCTCCAGCACCAGCAATGGGCGCTGGCCGCCCTGACATTCGAGCAGATCACATCTCTCGATCCGCTGAACCCCGAGGCGCATGCCTACCTCGGAGTGGCGCTGCTGCGCTCGGGACGCGACGGGCGCGCGGCGTTGGAGCAGGCGGTCGACCTGGCGCCTGAGTCAGCCTTGACCCAATCGGCGCTGGGTCTCTACTGGCAAGAAGCGGGGGAACCCGCCAGGGCGCGCATCTACCTTCAGCGCGCCGTCGACCTTGAGCCTGACAACGCCGCCTTTGCGGCCTCGCTGGCGGCGGCATGCGCCGCCTCCGGGGACGTCCAGGCCGCGCTGGCCAGCTTCCGCCAGGCGGCGCAGATCGAACCCACCACTGCCATCTTCTGGCGGATGTTGGCGGACTTCAGCGTGTCGCGCCGGGTCGAAGTTGCCGAAACGGGGCTGCCGGCGGCACGCAACGCCGTTGCCCTCCAGCCGGGCAGCGCCCTCGCATTGGACGTGCTGGGGTACGGCCACCTGTTGCAGGGGAACCAGGCCCTGGCCGAGCGGCTTCTCACCCGGGCGGTCATCCTCGATCCGGAGGCTGCTTCAGCCAGGCTGCACTACGGGCTGCTCCTGCGCGATCTCGAGCGCGAGGCCGAAGCCGCTGTGCAGCTGCAAGCCGCTTCCAGGCTGGGTGGTGACACGCCGACCGGCGAGCTCGCCCGCCGGGCCCTCCTGCCGATCGGTCCGTGACGCACTCCCCGCGCCCGTGCTAGAATCGCCGCTTCCATGTCTTCCCTTGCCTTCCTGCGCCCGCGATCCCAACTGCTCGCGATCCTCCTTGTCGCCGCGCTGGGGGCGTGCACTCCGGGTGCCGGTGCGCTGCCGGCGGGCAGCGTGCTATTCCAGGACGACTTCTCGCGCCGAAGCAGCGGCTGGGCCACGCGCCAGACGGCGGAGGCGATCCTCGAGTACGAGGAGGACCACTACACCATGCTCGTGCTGGCGCCGCATACCAGCCAGTGGAGCACGCCCGGCCTCGACGTTGGGCCTGCCCGCATGGAAGTGGATGCTCTCCACCTGGCCGGTCCGGACGACAACTTCTTTGGGCTGGTCTGCCGTTATCAGGACGACGCCAACTTCACCTTCCTGGTCGCTTCCAGCGACGGATTCGCCGGCATCGGCGAGGTCCGCCGGGGTGAGCGCCGCCTGCTCAGCGGGGGAGCCATGCTGCCGGCCGAACCCATCGCGCCGCGCGGGTACAACAATCACCTGACGGCCGAGTGTCTCGATGATGCCCTGCGCCTGTACATCAACGGCCGTCTGGTGGCCGAAGCCCCGGGTAGCGGGCCGGTGAGCGGCGATGTCGGATTGATAGCCGGAACGTATGCCGATCCCGGGGTCGAGATCGCGTTCGACAGCTTCTCGGTACAGGTTCCTTAGCTGACCGCCTCCCGGCATCGTGTCGGCTTGGCTGCCGCCTGACCGTCCGGCTGCCATGGACGGATGTGCCAGAGCGCTTCGCTTCGACGCCCAGGCCACGGGGAACTGCGTGCATGGGGGACATCCGCCGCCGCCTTACGTCCGCCGTTGCCACGCCAGTTCCGCGCGGCCGCGGCCCCGCCGAGTGATAGAATCCGCCAAGAGGGCGAGCCATCTCCGCACGCCCAGGCCCTACCCTCTCGCCCGATTCTCTCCTCTCGCAGGCTGCGCTCAGCCTGCGGAGGGCTGGAGTGAGCAGACGATGGCATCGAAGGCCGATCTGGAAGCGGCGCTGAAGGACGCCATGCGCGCCGGAGACGATGTCCGCAAGCGCACTCTGCGGATGGCCCTTTCGGCCATCAAGTTGGCGGAGGTGGAGAAGCGCGCCGCGCTGGATGACGCCGCCATCGTGGGCATCCTGCGCAAGGAGATCAAGGTTCGTCAGGAGGCAATCGACGAAGCCGAGCGCGCAGCCAGGCCCGAGCTCGTGGCCGCCTCCCAGGCCGAACTCGCCCTGCTCGAGTCGTACCTGCCTCAGGCGCTCGACCCCGCCGAACTTGAACGGCTTGCGCGGCAGGCCATCGCCGAGACCGGCGCCGCCGGGCCGCAGGACATGGGCAAGGTCATGAAGGTCCTCGTCCCGCGGCTCGAAGGGCGGGCCGACGGCAAGCAGGTCTCGTCCCTGGTGCGGGATCTGCTGGCCTCCAGCTGATACCCTGGACATGGACGCCCTCGACCCCTCGCGTCGGGCTTGGCGGGATCGGCTGCGGCAGATCTGGCTCGCGGCGCGGTTGTGGGTCATCTTCGCGGGCGGAGTGGCCGGCGGCGTGCTGGCTCTCTCCCTGCCGCTTGCCCCGCAGCGCACGGCCGTCCCCTTGCAGGCGAACGAAGTCTCTCCGCTCGACATCCGCGCCCCCTACTCCCTCTC
This sequence comes from Candidatus Aquidulcis sp., assembly GCA_020723365.1. Classification (GTDB taxonomy): domain Bacteria; phylum Chloroflexota; class Anaerolineae; order Anaerolineales; family E44-bin32; genus DYJB01. Next base: position 2,680 of record DYJB01000187.1, read on the forward strand.
CTACACCAGCGAGATCCTCACCGAGCAGGCGCGCCAGGCAGCCGAGGCCGCCGTTCCCGATCAGTATGATCCCCCGGAGGCGCGCACGGCGCGTCAGCAGGTCGACCGGCTGCGCAGCACACTGGCTTTCGTCGACTCGGTGCGCGGGGACCCATTCGCCTCTCCGGAGGACCGCCTCGCCGATCTGTCCGGCCTGGCCGATTTGCGGCTGACCGCCGGTCAGGCCCGGGCGCTGCTCGAGGTGCCGGAGGCGCGCTGGCAGGCGCTCAAGCTCGAAGCCATCACCGTTCTTGAGCAAGTGATGCGCAGTGAGATCCGCGAGGGGCAAAGCGACGCCGCACGCCGGTCCGTGTCCGCCCGTGTCAGCATCGCTTTTCCGGAAGACCAGGCCGAGCTGGTAGCTTCGATCGTCGGGGCGTTCGTCGTGCCCAATGCCCTCTACAACGAAGCCGCCACGCGTGGTGCCCGCCAACTGGCGCGGCAAGAGGTGGAGCCCGTCCTGCAGTCCTTTGCCAACGGTCAAACGATCATCGCCCGCGGGGACATCGCCACGCCGCTGCTGATCGAGGCGCTGGACGCCTACGCCCTGCTGCAGGCGCCCGATCCCTGGCGTGAAGTCGCCATCCGTTCGCTGCTCGTGACGACCCTCGCCATAACGCTCGTGCTATTCGGACTGCGCCTCCAGCCACGAGAGATCCAGAGTGCCCGTTTCGCCGCCATCCTGGCCGGAAGCCTGGTCCTCGCCACGATCGGCATGCAAACGATGGTGCCCGGGCGGACGCTCCTGCCTTACCTGTATCCGGCTGCCACGCTGCCCATGCTGATGGCGGTCCTTTTCAGCCCGGGGATGGGCATCGCCGTAGCCGTGGTCAGCGCCGGCCTGGCCGGATTCCTGGCCCCCTACGGGCTCGAGATGGCCATGTTCATGCTGATGGGAGGCGTGATGGGGGCGCTGATCATCGGCCGCGCCGAGCGACTGAGCACCTTCATCTGGGCGGGTTTCGCCGCCGGTCTGGCTTCGGCCGCCATGATCATCGTCTTTCGCTTCCCCGATCCGGCCACCGACGCCTACGGCAAGGCCTCGCTGCTGGGGGCTGCCCTGGTCAGCGGGTTGCTGTCGGCCAGCCTGAGCTTCGGCCTGGTGCTGCTGATCGGGAATGTCTTCGGCATCACCACCAACCTGCAGCTGATGGAGCTCTCGCGCCCCGATCACCCCCTGCTCCAATTCATCCTGCGCAATGCCCCCGGCACCTACCAGCACAGCCTGCAGGTGGCCAATCTGGCCGAGCAGGCCGCGCGCGCCATCGGCGCCAATCCCGCACTGGTGCGCGTCGGGGCCCTCTACCACGACGCCGGCAAAGCCGTCCGCCCGGCGTTCTTCATCGAGAATCAGCCGCCGGGCCAGAACGTGCATGAGCAGATCGATCCGGTCACCAGCGCCTCCATCATCGTCGGCCATGTGCGCGCCGGCCTGGAGCTGGCGCGCAAGTACCGGCTCCCACGCCGCATCCAGGCCTTCATCCCCGAACACCACGGGACGTTGGAAGCCTCCTTCCAGTACCGCAACGCGCTGGAGGCGGCCAACGGCGATGCGAGCAAGGTCGACCCACGCGACTTCGCCTACCCCGGCCCACGGCCGCGATCGCGCGAGACCGCCATCCTCATGCTGGCCGATGGGCTGGAGGCCAAGGCGCGGGCGGAGAATCCGGAGGACGAGCAGGCCATCGAGCGCCTGGCAGAGTGGATCATCGACGACCGCCTCGCCAAGGGGCAGCTTGACCGGACCGACCTCACGCTGCGCGACCTGGACACGATCCGGCGGTCGTTCGCCAGCACGCTGAAGGGCATCTACCACCCTCGCATTCGCTACCCGCAGCCCTCCGAGGAGAAGACGCCCCCGGCGGGCACGGCCGCCTCATCCCAGGCGCCTACAGCCCCGGGCCCTGCGACTCGCTCGCGATGATCCACCGGGTCACCCTCCAGGCGGTGCCGCGCCACCTTGCGCCGCAGGTTCGGCGTGCCGCCCGGCGCACGCTGGCGACAAGTGGCGCCCCGGCGGGCGAACTCACCATCCGCATCACAGACACCGAAGGCATCCGCCAGCTGAATAGTGACTATGCGAAGGCCGACCAGCCGACTGACGTCCTTTCCTTCCCATCCGGTGATCGGCTCACACCCTCCGGCGACGTGTACTTCGGAGACATCGCCATCGCCCTGCCCATCGCCGCCTCCCAGGCTCGGGCCGGTGGCCACGAACTGCCCGCCGAGCTTGCCCTGCTGACCGTCCACGGCGTGCTCCATCTGCTGGGCCACGATCACGACCGGCCCTCCTCCCAGGTCGCCATGTGGGCGCTGCAGGATCGCATCCTGGCCGACCTCGGCCTGCCGATCCGCAGCCCGGCCGTGGCGCCATGAAGCCGATGCGCGCCCGCTCCCGGCTCGCCTCCTTCATCCACGCCTTCGCCGGTCTGGCTCACGTGGTTCGCACCCAGCGCAATGCCTGGATCCACGCCTGCGCCAGCCTGGCCGTGATTTCCCTCGCCGCCTGGCTTCGCCTCGGAACGATCGAATGGGGGCTGCTCATCCTGGCCATGGGCCTGGTCGCGGCCGTGTCCTGGGGGCTCTATT
>DYJB01000188.1:0-678 GCA_020723365.1 Candidatus Aquidulcis sp.
CGGCGAGCGTCGACTTGCCGTGGTCGATGTGGGCGATGATGCAGAAGTTGCGGATATGGTTTGTCTGCATGCGAGAAACCGCGGGAGGTTCCCTCCCGCGGTCAAAGTATACCGTAAGGGGGTCTACGGGTCAGGCGGGGGCGCGAGCGGAAGCTGCGGCGGCCCGCCAGGGGCCGGGCGCCCCGGACGCGCCCACAGCAGGAACTCGACGTTGCCCTTCGGCCCGAGCAGCGGCGAGCGCATCAGCCCCCAGGGATGCAGCCCGAGAGGCGGCAGCCCCGTGAGCACCGTCTCCAGAACGCGGCGGTGGACCTCTGGATCGCGCACCACGCCGCCTCGCCCGACGGCCTGGCGGCCGGCTTCGAATTGGGGCTTGATCAGCGCCACGACCTCCGCCTGCGGCTTGAGCCAGCGCACGACCGCCGGCAGCAGCACGAGCAGCGAGATGAAGGAAGCGTCGACCGTCGCCCAATCCACGGGCTCCGGCAGCGCCGTCACGTAGCGGGCATTGACGCCCTCCATGACGACCACGCGCGGGTCCTGGCGCATCGTCCAGTGCAGGATGCCGCGACCGACGTCGAGGGCATAGACGCGCAAGGCGCCGTGCTGGAGCAGGCAGTGGGTGAATCCGCCGGTCGAGGCGCCCACATCGGAACACACCGCTTGCCGCGGTTCGAT
>DYJB01000188.1:688-5202 GCA_020723365.1 Candidatus Aquidulcis sp.
GATGCCGAAGGCCGCCAGAGCCGCCTCGAGCTTCTCGCCGCCGCGCGAGACGAAGCGCGGCGCGGCCGCCACCTCGACCTCGGAGTTGCGCGGAACCTCGCGGCCGGGCTTGAGCGAGACCTGCCCATCGACGCGCACCTCGCCGGCCATGATCAGCCGCTGCGCCAGCGTGCGGCTCTCGGCCAGGCCGCGCTCAACGAGCAGCGCATCCAGCCTGCACTTGCCCTGGAGGGTATCGTGCCGCACGGGAGTCACCGGTCTTCGATCCCTCTCCCCCCTCGGGGAAGCGCACGCTGTCCCGGCCCTTCATCAGGATAGCCTGGCACCCCCACGGCTTCCGGGGTTTGCCCGCAGGGGTTCCCACGCATCCGCCTGCGTTCTGCCTGCATCCTCAGACGGCCTTGCGGCGCCGGCGCCGAAACCCCTTCTCCGCTTCGATCAGGATGAAGGTCGCCAGCCCGACCGCGCCCGTCAGGCCCCACTCGCGCAACCCGATTGGCGCGCTCTGGAAGAGCCGGTTCATCACCGGCAGGTAGATGAAGGCCAGTTGCAGCACCAGCAACGCCGGGATCCCTGCCAGGACCCAGCGATTGCTGAAGAGGCCGATGCGCAGCAGCGATTCGTCCAGGGAGCGGCAGTTGAGCAGGTAGAAGATCTCGATCAGGATGACGGCCGTCACGGCCACGGTTCGCGCCTGGGCCACGCTGGCCCCCTCGGCCAGCTGCAACTCATACAGGCCGAAGGCACCCGCCAGAATGAGCGCGCCGACCAGGACCACTCGCAGCGCCAGCGTGCGTGTCAGGATCGGCGCGCCGGGTTCCCGAGGCTGGCGGCGCATCAGGTCCGGCTCACGCGGCTCGAGCGCCAGCACCAGGCCCAAGACAGCCACCGACACGAGGTTGATCCACAGGATCTGGATCGGCAGGATCGGCAGCGCCACCCCCACCAGCAGGGAGGCCAGGATCACCAGGCCCTCTCCCAGGTTGGTCGGCAGCGTCCAGGCGATGATCTTGGTTAGGTTGTCGAAGACCGCCCGGCCCTCTTCCACGGCGGCGCCGATGGTGGCGAAGTTGTCATCCGTCAGCACCATCGCCGCTGCCTCCTTCGAGACCTCGGTGCCGGTGATGCCCATCGCCACGCCGATATCGGCCTGCCGCAGCGCCGGGGCGTCGTTGACTCCATCGCCAGTCATGGCGACCACGTGCCGACGCGCCTGCAGCGCCTGCACCAGGCGCAGCTTCTGATCCGGGGCGACCCGGGCGTATACCGCCGTCCGCTCGACACTCTGCAGCAGGTCGGCGTCCGCCTCGGCCGCCAGCGCCGCCCCGGTCATCACCGCCGCCGGGCTGTCGGGAGCGCCGCGAGCCCCGAGCAAGCCGAGCTTGCGGGCAATGGCCGTGGCCGTCAACGCGTGGTCGCCCGTGATCATCTTGACCTGGATGCCGGCCTCCTGGCAGGCCTCGATGGCCGCGCGGGCTTCCTCGCGGGGCGGGTCGATCATGCCCTGGAGCCCGAGGATCACCAGTCCTTGCTGGACGTCGGCGTGGGTGAGGGACGCCTGGTCTTCCAGGGCCCGCCGTCGGGCGAGGGCCAGGACGCGCAGTCCCTGGGCCGCCATCCGATCAGCCTCCGCTTGGAGCGCCTGAGCATCCAGTGGCAGCTCCTGGCCGGCGGGCCCCATCATGCCCCCGGCGCTGCCCAGCAACACTTCCAGCGCTCCCTTCGCCCAGATCTCCGGAGGCCCACCAGACCTCCCGGCATGCAGCGTCGCCATGTACTTGTGGAGGGAGTCGAACGGCAGGGTGTCGAGCCGCGCCGCGCCCCGGCGCACGTCATCAGGACGTGCGCCGGCCTTCCAGGCGGCTGTCAACAGCGCCGCCTCCGTCGGGTCGCCGACGGCGGCCCAGCGCCCGTTCTCCTCAAGGATTTGGCTCTCGTTGCAGAGCACACCCGCCCGCAGGCAGGTGTCCAGTGCGGGCTCGCTGGCCAGCTCGACGGCCTGACCATCGCGGGTAATGGCGCCTTGCGGGTCGTAGCCCACGCCCGAGATCTCGTAGCGCCGGCCGCCAGCGTATACGGCCTGCACGGTCATCTGGTTCTGTGTCAGCGTGCCGGTCTTGTCGGAGCAGATCACCGTCGTGCTACCCAGCGTCTCGACAGCGGGGAGCTTGCGGATGATCGCCTTGCGGCGGGCCATGCGCGAGACACCGATGGCCAGCGTGACCGTGACCGCCGCCGGCAGCCCTTCCGGGATGGCGGCGACCGCCAGCGCGATCGCCGCCAGGATGGTGTCGAACAGCGGCTCGCCGCGCGCCACCCCGATCGCAACGGCCACAGCGGCGATCACCAGGATGACGATCAGCAACATCCGCGAGAAGGAGGCGATCTTGCGCGTGAGCGGCGTCTCGACTTCCTGCGCCGAAGAGATCAGCTGCGAGATCTGGCCGATCTCGGTGCCGTCTCCGGTAGCCGTCACCAGGGCGCGCGCCTGACCGGCGACGACGAGGGTCGTGGCGTAGAGCATGTTTCGCCGGTCAGCCAGAACGGTCGCCTCGGGGAGCTCGACGGCGGCTTCCTTATCCACCGGAGCCGACTCACCCGTGAGCGCCGCCTCCGCCACGCGCAGATCACGCGCCTGGAACAGCCGGGCGTCCGCCGGCACCTTGACCCCGGCCTGCAGCAGGATCACGTCGCCGGGGACCAAGTCCGGCGCAGCGACGGGCAGCACCACACCGCCTCGCAGGACCGCCGCCTGGGTCACCATGGTCTCGGCCAGCGACTCGAGCGCCCGCTCCGCCCGCGACTCCTGCAGGAATCCAAGCACGGCATTGGCCAGCACGACGGCGAAGATCACGCCGGCATCCAGAGGATCCTTGACCAGGGCCGTCACCACGCTCGAGGCGATCAGGACGTAGACGAGCGGATTGCGGAACTGCTCCAGGAATCGGATGATCCCGGGCTTGCGCTTGCGCGGCGTCAACCGGTTGGGACCGTGCCGCTGCAGGCGCAAGGCCGCTTCCGCCGACGGCAGGCCCTGTTCGCCATCCGTCCCGAGCGCTTCGCTCACTCGCCGGACGGCCAGGTGATGCCAGGCCGGTCCCGGCACCGGATCGATGTCAACCCTCGATGTCATGCAGACCTCGCCAGTTCACGTCATCCCTCGCCCTCTCACGCCGGCCCGACTACCCGGATTGCATCCAGGCAAACGCCAACGCAAGCAGCAGAATCAGGAGTCCGATGCCGATCGCCAGCCACGTGGAGACTCGCTGCCGCACGCCCCGCCTCCCCTCAAACCAGGTTGAATCGTTCGGAGTGGATATCGCCCAGCGGCACGCCGAGAGCCAGAAGCGCTTGCTCCGCCACGGCCATCATCGGAGGTGGACCGCACACGAAGACCTCGACGGCGTTCGGATCCCACTTGCGGGGAAGGTGCTTCTCGAAGACAGCCTGAGACAGGAAACCCCGTTCTCCCGTCCAGCCCTCGTGCGGCTTTTCGAGCACATGCACGATCTTCAGGTTGAGCTGTGTCGTCAGCCCTTCCAGTTCCTCCCGGAAGGTGACGCTCTCCCAATCACGATTTGCATAGAAGAGCAGCAGGGGTCTCTTCTCGCCCCGCTCCGCCAGCGTGCGCAGCATGCTCATGATCGGCGTGATCCCCACCCCGCCGGCAATGAACACGTACTCTTCGGCGTGAGGTTGTCGGTCGCTGCTGAAATGGCCGAAAGGCCCATCCACGTAGACGCGCGTTCCCGGCCGCAGATCCGGGATCGTTCGGGTGAAGTCTCCCAGGGCTTTGATGGTGAAGGCCGGGCGATCGGGTTGCCCCGCGCTCGAGGAGAAGGAGAACGGATGCTCTGCCTCGGCGAAAGGGGACGTCCCGACGGTCAGCCAGGCGAACTGCCCGGGCATGAAGGGGATCCCGCTGTGGCCGATCGGGCGCAGCACCATCGTCGACGCTCCGCCCCGCTCGGCTCGCACGCTCTCCACCGCATACGGCCTGCGCAGGAGCAGCAATGGCTTCAGCAGACGCACGTAGAGCAGCAGCCCCACCCAGAACGCTCCGTAGCCGAGCCAGAGCGCCTGTTTCCACGGCTGGTTGAGATAGTGGCGCGCCAGCACCACGTGACCCATCGCCAGGACGACGATGAGGGTAGCCAGGATCCCGTGCCACACCCGCCAGGCGGAGTAGTCGATCTTCCACCTGCGCCGCCAGAGTGAGACGGCGATCAGGACCACCAAGAGCAGGACGGCCGTCACGCCCATGCGCGCTCGCCAGGGGGCGGTCACCAGGTTGAGCAGGCTGATCGTCTCCGGCGCGTTGACGAACAGGAGCAGCGGGTGCGCGGCGATCAGCACAAACGACACGAGCGAGATTTGCCGATGGAAATGGTAGACCACGTCCGCGCCGTACGGAGCCTTGATCGTCCGGAAGCGCGACGTCAGCACAAACTGCAGGGTCAGCATGGCCAGGCCGGCGAAACCCAGCGCCACCGAAAGCTCGCGCCAGAACTCCC
>DYJB01000189.1 GCA_020723365.1 Candidatus Aquidulcis sp.
AGCTCGATCAGGCGCAGGCGCGTGGGGATGTCGACCGGCGAGTGCGTCAGGATGGTCGTCAGGATCTCGCCCGCCTGGTTCCCGTCGCCGCGGATGATGTGGGTCTCGGCGATGATGCGCAGCTTCTCGATGGCCGGCTCGACCTTGCCGCCTACGAGCATGATGTCGGCCATGCGCTGGTGCAGCGCCAGGTAGGTGGGCGCCGACTGCAGGGCCAGCATGACCTCTTCCATGGCGGACGTGGGGTGGCCCCCGCCCATCAGGTCGTCGATGCGCGCCATCGCCTGAATGACCCGATCGGTTCCGCCCACGGCCAGGATCGAGAAGATGGGCTCAACCGATGTGCCCCCCGGGCGCTGGCCGGTAAGCTGCTGGCGTGCCTGGCGCAGCCGCTTGAGCCACTCCGGGCCGCTCAGGAAGGTCAGCGTGTTCTCGACGATCTTGGAGAGCGTCTCGGTGTCGCCGACGTTCTGAGAGGCCTGGATGGTGTCATACAGCTGGCGCAGCTGGGACGACTGGCTGTCTGCGACCGACAGGCTGTCGGCCTTGCTCAGCGCCTGCAGCAGGAAGCGGGAGGCTTCCGGCAGGTCGCCCTTCATGCGCGCCATGCGGCCGAGCGCCAGGTTGGCGCCCAGCGCCAGCTCCGGGTGCCCGAGCGAGGCGATCAGGTGCTTGCGGGCGCCTTCCTCGTCGCCCAGTTCGCGGTAGAGCAAACCCAGGTCGTAGTGGGCGGCAGGGTGATCAAGGCCGGAATCGATCGCGCGTGCCAGTTCCTTGGCGGCCTGCATCGTGTGGCCGTGCGTTTGCAGATCGATGGCCTGGCCGAGGTAGCGGTAGGCCTGCGGCCGGCCGGCTCCGCCGCCGTTGCCCTTCTCCCCCTTGGTGAGGGCCGTCATGCCTGGCGTGCCCAGCTTGCCCGTCACCGGATCGACCGGCTCATCGAAGAGCATGCCGGCCAGGATGGTGAGCGCCTGCCGTTGGGCCGCCACTTCCGGATCGGCGGTGTCGGCGGGCGTCTCCTGCGCGTCCGTGCTCGGAGCCGGTTCGTCGGCGCTGATGAACTCCTTGACCTGAGCCATGCGCAGCGGGGCCGTCGCACCGCGGGGCTGGATGGGGGGCGGGAGTGGCTTGCCCTCGCGCAGCAGGCGCAGCGCGATGGCGGCATCCTGCTCGCCGGGGATGAGCGTGAGCGCCCGCTGCGCCGATTCGATCGCCCGCTCGGTGCGTCCGAGCTTCTGCAGCACCGAGGCCACGGCCAGGTACTCGCGCACGGCCTCCTTCGGGCGACCCAGGCGCTCGTAGGTCAGCGCCAGACGCGAGCGCGTGGCCAGGTTCTCGGGCTGGATGCGGGCAATGTGGTTCCAGTTGTCGAGCGCTTTGTCGACGTCGCGCTGGCGGATGTACAGGTCGGAGGCCTTCTCACGCAGCTCGAGCGCCTCTTTCAGCTGTCCCAGGCGCTCGTGCAGATCGGCCATCTTCTCGACCGGGATCGGATCGGCGGGGGAGAGCTGGGCGGCGCGTCGATAGACGGAGAGCGACTCCTTCAGCTCCCCGGTTTCGAGCAGCGCCAGCGCCAGACTGGTCAGGGCGGTGGGATGGTCAGGGAACTCGGCCAGGGCTTTGCGGTAGAACTCGATGGCCCGTGCCCACTGCAGATCCCAGGCCGCCGAATGGCCGAGGCGCATGGATTCGTCGAACAGGTCCTGGCGTCCGGTCATGACTTGCGGCTTCCGCAGCTTCGGTGCGGCGAGTATAGCATGAATGCCGGCCGGGTCCCCGGCCGGCATTCAGCGAGCGGACGGCTGCATCTCCGCCCAATTGGCGCCGACCTTGGCGTCGGTCTTGAGCGGCACGCGCAGCTGCATGGGGGACTGCATCACCTGCTGCACGAGCTTGAGCGTGGCGTCCAGTTCGGCCGGGGGGACCTCAAAGACCAGTTCATCGTGTACCTGGAGCAGCATGCGCGCCTGCAGGCCGGCCTGCGCCAGGGCGCCGGGCAGGCGGATCATGGCCACCTTGATGATGTCGGCCGCCGTGCCCTGGATGGGGGCGTTGATGGCCTCGCGCTCCGCCCGGTTGCGGGCGGCGTCAGGAACGGCGCGCGCCCCCTGCATCAGCTGCGGGAAGTAGCGCCGGCGGCCGAGAAGCGTCTCGACGAAGCCGCGCTCGGCGGCCAGACGGCGCGTTTCTTCCAGGTACTTGCGCACACCCGGGAAGCGCTCGAAGTAGACCCGCACGAAGGTCTCCGCCTCCGCCAGCGTCAGGTCGGTCGAACGCGACAGGCCGAACGCGCTCATGCCGTAGATCAGCCCGAAATTGACGGCCTTGGCATGCCGGCGCATCTCGGGTGTGACGGCCGACTGCGCCACGCCGAACACGGCGGCTGCCGTGGCGGCGTGAATGTCCTGGTCTTCATGGAAAGCCCGGATCATCGCCTCGTCTTCCGACACGTGAGCGACAATGCGCAGCTCGATCTGCGAGTAATCGACGCTCAGCAGCCGGAACCCGGGCGCGGCGATGAAGGCCCGCCGGATCTGGCGGCCCAGCTCGGTGCGGATGGGGATGTTCTGCAGGTTGGGATCGGAGGATGCCAGACGGCCGGTGACGGCGCCGGTCTGCGAGAACGACGTGTGCACGCGCCCGGTGCGGGGATCAACCTGCTGAGGCAGGGAGTCGGTGTACGTGGAGCGCAGCTTGGAAAGCTCGCGATGCTCGAGGATCCGGTCGACCACCGGATGAGCATGGCGCAGCTCCTCCAGCACGCCGGCGGCCGTCGAGAAGTGGCCGCTGCTCGTCTTGCGCGTCCGGTCGGGAGGGGTCAGGCCGAGATCCTGGAACAGCACGGCCGCCAGCTGCTGGGTGGAGTTGAGATTGAAGGGATGCCCCACCTGGCGCGTGATGTCTTCTTCCAGCTCCTGGATGCGGCCGCCCAGGCTGAGCGAGAGCTCGGACAGGAAGGGCAGGTCGAGGGCAACCCCGGCCATTTCCATTTCGGCCAGGACGGAGACCAGCGGCATCTCCAGGTCGCGGAACAGCGAACCGTGCTGCTTGTCTTCGAGCTCCTTCTCAAGCAGCGGCTTGAGGCGCAGGCAAACCTCGGCGTCGGCGGCGGCGTAGGGGGCGGCGTCGGCGATCGGCACCTCGGCCATCGAACGCTGCTGTCGCCCGCTGCCGATCAACTGCGTGATGTGCGTCATCTCCAGGCCGAGGCGCACGAAGGCCAGATCCTTGAGCCCCAGGCTCCGCGACGATGGATCGCACAGCCACTCCCCCAGCATGGTGTCGAAGCCTAGCGGGGAGACGGGCAGTCCGTGGCGCGCCAGCACCGTCAGGTCGTACTTGAGGTTGTGCCCCACCTTCGGTTTGGCGGCCGCCGCCAGCGCGGGGCGGAGCGCCTCGGCGATTGTTTCCCACGCAAGCTGGGGCCCGCCGGCCAGATGCGGCAGGTGCCCAACCGGGAGGTAGTAGCCCTGCCCGGGCTCGACCGCCAGCGAGAGACCGACCAGGTCGGCGCGCATGGCATCGATGCCGGTCGTTTCGACGTCGACGGCGATCTCGCCGGCCTGGGCGAGGCGGGCCACGAGCGCATTGAGCGCGGCGACGTCGGCCACGATGTGGAAGAGGCCGTCCGGCTGAGGGGCGGAGGCGGGCGATGCGAAGAGGGCCATCTGACGCGCCGGGGTCTCGGCTTCCGGGCCCATGCGCGCCAGCAGCGAGCGAAACTCCAGCTCCCGGAACAGCTCGACCACGCGGCCGCGATCGTAGTCGTGCGCCCGGCAGGCCTCCAGATCAAACTCGATCGGCACCTCGAGCTCGATCGTCGCCAACCGTCGGCTGAGGAAGGCCGACTCGCGGCCGGCTTCCAGCTTGGACCGGAAGCGCTCCGGGATGTCCTTGAGGTTGTCGTAGACCGCCTCCAGGGATCCGTACTGCTGGATCAGGCCGACGGCGGTCTTCTCGCCGATCCCTTTGACGCCCGGGATGTTGTCGCTGGTGTCGCCCACGAGCGCCTTATAGTCGACCAGTTGGCCGGGCGTCACGCCGAACTTCTGCGCCACCTCCTGCGGTCCGTAGTCGATGGCTTCTGAGAGCTTCTGGCCCGCCAGCTCGACGTGCACCGAGTCATCGACCAACTGCAGCAGGTCACGGTCACCGCTCAGGATCACGACGCGGACGCCCTGCTCGGCGGCCCGGCGCGCCACGGTCCCCAGAACATCGTCCGCCTCGAAACCGTCGGCCTCCAGGATGGGGATGCCGAAGGCCAGCACGACCTGCCGGATGCGGTCGAGCTGGAGGGCCAGGTCGTCGGGCATCTTGTCGCGGGTGGCTTTGTACTCGGCGTACAGGTCGTCGCGGAAGGTGCGCCCGGTGTCGAAGGATACGGCCAGGTACTCCGGCGCCTGCTGCTCGAGCAGGCGCAGCAGGATGGAGACGAATCCGTACGTGCCGGCCGTCGGTTCGCCGGCCTTGGTGATCCAGCGGCCCCCGTCGCCGACGCGGGTCAGCGCGAAGTAAGCGCGGTAGGCGAGGGCATGACCGTCGATCAGGAACAGGCGCGGCGCATCCGTCATCGGTTGCAGCTCCCTGCCGGGGGATTCTGGTTCGCGATTCTAGCACCGTGGGACGAGAAACCGGCGGCTAGGCCGGGGGGCGGAGCGGGCTGGTGCCGCGGGTCTCGCGCACGAACTCGGAAATGCGCTGGGAGGTGGGGGGTTCGCCGGACATCAGCAGGTAGCGGGAGGTCCAGAAGCGTCCCGAGGTGGCTGCGGCCGCCTGGCTGGGGTAGGTCTCGGCGATGTGCCGGCTGAGCTCCTGGCGCACTCGGTGGGCCGCCGAGGGCGGGGAGGCATGGACGGGCAGATCGATGCTCAGGCACAGCGCATCCGGCCGGATGTGGATGTCGATCGGCAGGAAGTCGTGCGCCCGGCAGATCTCCTTGGTCCAGGTCATGAGCGTGGTGGCCAGCGAGCCCTGCAGAGCCAGGGCGGGATCGCGAGGCACGTAGACGAGCGAGATGCGCTGGCGCTCGCGCTGAAGGGGCGAGGTCTGCCGACCCTGCGGGCGCGGCGCCGGGGGCGCCGCGGCGGGCTCGGCGTTAAGGAGCGTGTGAACGGCGGGCAGCGGACCGCCTTCGGGCCGCCAGTCGTCAGGGAGCGCGGCGGGAGGCGCGGCTG
>DYJB01000190.1 GCA_020723365.1 Candidatus Aquidulcis sp.
GCCCGTGGCTTCGGGAAGCTCCTCCAGGTACTCCTCCTGGGCCTGGTTGTCGATGCCGTGGGCCGCCATGGTCTCGCTGACCACATAGCTGTCATACACGAGCAGGTAGATGTTCGGCGTGATGGGTGGCCTGCTCGTACCCACCAGGTCAGCCAGCGACGCCTTCACAGGCGCGGCGTCTTCCGAGGGCGAGGCCCCTTCCCCGCCGCGGGCCTGCAGGATCGCATTGGCCACAAAATACACGGCGATCGCTCCGTGCAGCAAGTCGCGGGCCTTGAGTCGGTACAGGATCCATGTGAAGAGCCAGACCCCTCCCAGAAGCGGGAGCTGGATCTTGAGGGATCCCCACTCGTGCCACGCAAACTGCTTGCTCAGCAACGCCATGCTCAGGAGGGTGTAGGCGAAGGCCGCTCCCATGTACATCACGGGGCGAGTCGCGCCCATCCTCCACAGCAGAGCTGGGACAACGATGGTGGGAAGGGCAACCAGCAGGGCGAAGGAGCCAAATACGAGCAGGACTTCCCACCAAGCGAGGATGCCATCGTTGCTGAGGATGTACTGAGTCACGGGAGCCATCGGCAGCAGGAGCAGGGCCAGGTCGCTCAGCGACACCCGTTCCCGGTCGGTCGCATGGAATCGCAGCCTTCGCCTTCCGGGTCCCAGTTGGACAAGGAGCACCGCACACAGCAGACCGGCAACCGGAAGGAGGTATCGCGCCGACCGCGTGACAAAGACTCTATTCACACCCTCCGGAAGCAAGACCGAGGACGCCACGAAATAGCCGGCCAGGACGACCACGGGCACAACGACCTGCGAGAAGAAGAAGCTCAGGCCGTCTCCGGATCTCACGGGGGACCCCTCAGCACTTCCTTCTTTCAACGACACCTACCCGCCTCCCCCCGACTCCCTGTGGCACAGAAAGAGGATGCCCGGCCCCTTGCCTACGGCGGGCTTTCGCCAGCGATCGCCGCCGGGCCGCCCGCCGCTCAGGCCCGGGGCATCATCCGCTCTCCCTGCATGGGACTTCCATCGCAGCCGACGCCGGGGATGCGCAGGGATCCTCGAGCAGGGGCCGCCGCACGCATCGGGGGCGGTTCCCGCCTGGGAGGATCGATAGCCAGTGCCTTCCGTGCCAGGATGGTCTGGCGCACAGCCCCAGGAGCCCCCGCCCCGTCCCGTCCGTGGCAACCGGCCCTGGTGCGCCGCTGCCCAACCAGCATCCCCGCGGGGGCTTCGCCCGGGACGCATTCTACAACGCCGTGACCGACGGACCCCTGCGGAGGATGGGGTATCATCCTGCCATCACTTCCTGGAGCCCGCGATGCTCGATCCGAACGCACCCTCCGCCGAACTCGCCCGCATCCTCGAGTCGGCCCGCCGTCTGGGCATTGAGCTCAACGAGGACGATGCCCTGCAGTGGCTGACGGCCATGGCTGCCGGCGCCTCGGGCGGGGATATCGTGATGGACACGCGCGCCGGCGTCTTCGGCCACCGTGTGACGATGCTCGATTTCAGCCCCGAGGAGCTGGCCTACTTCCGCCGCGTTGGCCGCCTGGTCGAGTTCCAGGATGAGCCCGGCCTGGTCGAGACGGCGCTGGCCCTTTCCGGCTCCGCCGCTCAGTCGAAGATCCAGACCTACCCGGGCGACTGCGACTTCTTCGAGCGGGTCAACATCCGGGCCGCCGACCGCGAGCAGTGCGCCGCCATTGTCTCGCGCCTCATTCGCGACAAGGCGCTGCAGACGGAGAAGGGCGACTCCCACCAGTTGATCGAGGTGAAGTTCGGGTCCTTCCCCGTCGATGTCGTCCGTCAGGGAAAGTCCATCAAGGCCGGTTCACCGATTGGCTGGACCCCGGCCGAGATCCATGCCGGTCGGATCGAGGTCTCCGCTCCCGACGGCACGCCGGTCACCGTCACCTGGGACCAGGCGGCGCACGAACCCGGCTGGACCAAGCTCGACTGGGTGGTGGCCGATCCGGTGCGCGGCCAGCTGGCCAATGCCAGCAACATGCTCGACATCACCTGGGAAGCGCCCGACGGCACGATCACGCCCCTCGACGGCTACCTCGATCCGTACTTCCAGGAGGTCTACCTGGAGGCCGGGTCGATCCCGATCTTCTCCAAGCTTGCCAAGCACGTCTCGGCCGACGCCCTCGACGACTATGTTGCCCAGCTGGAGAAGGAAGTCAACAAGTACCTCAACAGGGACCTCAACTACGGCAAGGCCGCCAAACGCATGTACAACATCTTCCGCCTGACCGGGCGCTATGAAGAAGCGGCCTTCATCCGCGAGCTGTTCGATGAGCCGGCGACGGTCCTCTACCAGGTCTGGTCGCTCATCCGCACGCTGGATGACGCCCTGCGACCCGATTCGGATATCCCGCTCGAGACGCTACGCCGGCAGGCCGATCGCCTGATCGCCGAGGTGGAGCGCATCCTGGAGGGCACGCAGGAGATCGAGATCGTGCGCAGGCTGCAACGCCTGCGCGACACCCTGGGCGACCAGGCTGGCCGGCTGGCCTGGACCTCGCAGGCCGAGGCGGCGCGGGCCGAGGTTATCAACCTGGTCAACAACTTCTTCCACGCCAAGTTGACGGGGCACGCCGCCATCCGCATCTACATCGACTCGCTGCAGAACGCCTGAGGCGCGATGGCGGGTCTGATCGATCAGGCGGACGGCACGCGACGGCGGCCGGAAGAGGTCATCGACCGGGCGCGCGAGGCGTGGCAGGCCAGCATGCTGCGCCCGATCGACGAACTGGCCGGCAGGCTGCGCGCCCTCGATCCGGCCGGCATTGCCCGCCGCGCCGGCGGCACCTTCGACGGGCGCAGCCTCGAGTTGAGCTACTGGCAGACCACCGTCCGCCTGCTGTGGCCGGGACTGACCGCCGTCCACGCCCAGGACGGCAAGCCCTGCGCCACCTTCGATCAGGCGATGCTGCTGTACTACCTCAATGCCGCCGACGGCGCTCCGCTCGCCGGGCGCTGGATCGGCTACCGCGAACTGCCGGACGGCGGCTTCTACCACCAGGCCTACCAGGGATACAGCGGCGATCGGCTGGCGCGCGCCTTCGGCGACCATCCGCAGGCACTGCAGCCGGCGGCGGAGGCTCTGGGCGGCGAGGCCACGGATGCGCTGGGCACTTTGGCGTACGTCTTCAAGCCCCTGCCGCGCATTCGGCTGGCGGCTGTGCTGTGGCCTGGCGACGAAGAATTCCGCGCCCGCGGCGCCGTGCTGTTCGACGCCGCCAGCAGCCACTACATGACGACCGACGGCCTGGCCCTGCTTGGCGGCGGGCTGGCGGGTCGACTGGCACGCGCCGCGCCGCCGCCGGCGTAGTGCAGAGCACACCCTCGGAGGTGGCATCGTGGATCCCAGCGCCCACCGCTCGCTGCTTGCTCAGCTCTTCCTCTCGCCTGACGAGCGGCGGCTGCGCGCCGGCTGGCGCGTGCTTCTGCAGAGCATCCTGCTCCTGGTCTTTCTGACCATCTTCTCGGTCGCCGTCGTACTGGGCGCCACGCTGCTGCGTATTGACCTCTATGACCTCCCCCCGCTCTCGCTCTTCAACCTGCTGCCCACCGCCCTGGCGATGACGCTGGCGGTCTGGTTCGCTCGCCGACTGCTCGATCGGCGATCGTTGTCCTCGCTCGGTTTCGCCTCCGGCCCGCACGTCCTCCCCGACCTGCTGATCGGGTTCACCATTCCGGGGGCCATGATGCTGTTCACCTTCCTGCTCGAGCTGGCTATGGGGTGGACGCGATTCGATGGCTGGGCGTGGCAGAGCGCGTCGCCCGGCGCCGTCGTGCTCAGCCTCCTTACGGGCTTGGCGGGCTTCATCGTCGTCGGCTACCAGGAGGAGCTGCTCAGCCGGGGATATCACCTGCAAAACATCCGCCAGGGGATGGGGCTGGGCTGGGGCTTGTTCCTATCGTCCGGCATCTTCGCCTTGATGCATCTGGGCAACCCGAACGCTGACTGGTACAGCGCCCTGCCGGGCCTGCTGGCGGCCGGCTACTTCCTTGCGTTCGGGTGGATCCGCACCGGTCAGCTCTGGCTCCCTATCGGCCTCCACATCGGGTGGAACTTCTTTGAAGGCACGGTCTTCGGCTTCCCCGTGAGCGGCATCGGCCTCACCGGCCTGATCCGCCAGACCTCGGTCGGGCCGGTGGTCATCACGGGCGGGGCCTTTGGCCCGGAAGCCGGGCTGATCCTGATCCCGGCGTTGGCGGTCGGCGTCGGCTGCGTGTGGCTCTACACGCGTCGTCGGGTAGTCCCACCTCAAAGCCCGTCGGCAGCGCAGCTCACCTAGCCCGTTGGCGGGAGCCGGTATCCCCCATATGCGGGATACGGGGCGACACCCCAGCTACAATTCGCCCCTTGACATCGTAGAACTGGTGTTCTACTCTTCTTGGCAGATAGAACATGCGTTCGTCCGCCAAGGAGGTGTCTCATGTCGACCTATGCTCCGCCGTCCGATGCCCTGCGCCCTGCCCCCGCACTTGGTGACGCCGCCCGACGCCTGGCAGCCAGGCTTCCCCTGCGCCGCGCCACAGCCTTCGGCCTGATCATGCTCGGCGCCCTGGTGGCTTTCGAGTTCTTCAACTACGGCACGACCGAGTTCGCCCTGCGCGACCTGATGGGCGACTTGACCTTCGGCCCTGCACGCTGGTCGGTGGTTCTGGCCCTGGCCTTCTGCGGTATGGACTTCGCCGGCATCGCCCGCCTGCTGACGCCGGAGAGGGACCCGCGGGCGCCAAGCGAGGCCTGGTACCTGCTCGGTGCCTGGGCGGTTGCGGCCGCCATGAACGGCATGCTGACCTGGTGGGCGGTTTCGCTGGCGGTGGTTTCGCACGGCGGGCTGGGCAATGAGATCGTCAGCCGCCAGGAGCTGATCCACATGGTGCCGGTGTTCGTCGCCTTGCTGGTGCTCCTGATCCGGGTGTTGATCATCGGCTCCTTCACGCTCAGTGGAAGCCGGATGTTCGCCTCGGACGAGCGCCGCACGCCGCTCATGCTGCGGCCGCTGGCCGCCCGCTCCCAGCGCCCGGGCGCGATGAATGCCCGCTCAGCGCGTGATCCTGCGCCCAGCCCGGTGCCGGCGTGCGTGCGCGGCGCGGATCGCACCCGCTCGTGATCTCCGCCTCGCTGCA
>DYJB01000191.1 GCA_020723365.1 Candidatus Aquidulcis sp.
TCTGCGGCCCAAGACGTTGGCCGAGGCCAGCGAGGTCCTCGCCCGCCACGCGGAGGAGGCGCGTCCGTTCCTGGGCGGGACGGATGTCTTCGTCCGCATGCGCGACGGGTTCCTGACGCCCCGCTTCCTGGTGGATGTGAAGGGGCTGGACGGGACGAACGAGCTGCGCTTGGACCCCAAGGCCGGCCTCACGCTGGGCGCCGCCGTCAGCATGAATCGGGTGATCGCCTCGCCCGAGGTGCGAACCCACTACCCGCTGCTGGTCGAGGCCTGTCGCTCCGTCGCCAGCTACCCGCTGCGGACCCGGGCGACGGTGGTCGGCAACATCTGCAATGCCTCCCCCGCCGGGGACAGCATCGGCGCCTGCCTGGTCCTGGACGGCGTGCTGACCGTCCACGGCGTGCGCGGCCCGCGCCAGGAGGCCCTGGCGTCGTTCTTCGTGGGACCCGGCAAGACCAAGCTGGAAGCGGGCGATGTCGTCACGGCCCTGCATCTGCCCCTGCCTCCCAGGGGATGCGCCGGGGTGTACCTCAAACTGGGGCGCAATCAACTGAGCGACCTTTCGATCGTCGGCGTGACGGCCCTGGGCCACCCGGACGGGAGCTGCCCCTCCGGCTACCGCTTCCGCCTGGCGCTGGCCTCGGTCGCCCCAGTGCCCTTCGTCCCCCTGGAGGCGGAAAGGCGCCTGGCCAGTCACCCGATCACGCCCGAGACGCTGCGTGAAGCGGCGCAGCTGGCGGCCGAGGCCTGCTCGCCGATCGACGATGTGCGCGGCAGCGCACGGTATCGCAAGCTGATGGTGCGGAACCTGACGGCGACAGCGCTGGGCCAGGTGTGGAAGCAGCTGACCGCCTGACGGGATGGGGTGCGGAAGGTGCGGCCGCTTCGGCTCGCCCGACAACGCTCGAGGGAACGATGACACTCCACGAGATTCACGTAACCGTCAATGACGAGCCCGAACAGGTGGCGGTCCCCGCCAACATGACCCTCATGCGCATGTTGCGGGAGAAGCTGGCGCTGACGGGCACCAAGAACGGGTGTTCGGCCGGCGAGTGCGGGGCATGCACGGTGCTGCTGAACGGGGAACCGGTCAACAGCTGCATGGTCCTGGCGGTCGAGTGTGACGGAGCCCGGATCGTCACGGTCGAAGGGTTGGCCGGCGAGGACCGGCTGGCGCCGGTTCAGGAAACCATCCTGCGCGCCGGGGGCGTGCAGTGCGGTTTCTGCACGCCCGGCATCCTGATCTCCGCCCACGCCCTCTTGGAGCGCAACCCGACTCCGAGTGACGATGAGATCCGCGAGGCGCTGGTCGGCAACCTGTGCCGCTGCACGGGATACCTGCCCATCCTGGAGAGCGTCCGGGAAGCCGCCCGCATGCAGTCCGCTGCGGGCTGACCCGCACCCCGAGGGAACGGCCTGGCCGCATGCGCGGGGCCAGGCGGGAGAGGAACCATGAAGAGCGCCGGTACGAAATCCTCGGCCAGCCCTGTGGGTGAGGATGTCCCCCGCATCGACGCCCGGCAGAAGGTGACCGGTGCGGCGATCTTTGCCGATGACATCCAGTTCGGCGACTCGCTGCTGCACGCCCGCATCAAGCGCAGCCCCCACCCGCACGCCCTCGTGCGCAAGATCGACACGACCCGCGCCCGGGCCCTGCCCGGCGTCAAGGCCGTCGTCACCGGCGAGGACTTCCCCCGTCACATCGGCCTGTACCTGCAGGACCGCTACATTTTCTGCCGCGACCGCGTGCGCTACGTCGGCGATCCGGTGGCCGGGGTGGCGGCCACCACTCCCGAGATCGCCCAGAAGGCCCTCGACCTGATCGAAGTGGACTACGAGGTGCTCGAGCCGGTCCTGGATCCCGAATTGGGCACTCACGCCGAGGCGGCGATCCTTCATCCCGACCTCGGCCAGTACGTCGTCGCCGGCTTCATCTTCCCCAAGCCGGGGACCAACATCTCGAACCATTTCAAGATCCGCAAGGGAGATGTAGTCGGCGCCTGGGGCCGCTGCGCCGCCATCGTCGAGCACCGGTACAGGATCCCGCACATCCAGCACGTGCCCATCGAGCCGCATGTCGCCGTGGCCCGGGTGGAGCCATCCGGTGAGATCACGCTGTGGGGCAGTTCCCAGTCGCCCTTCGCGCAGCGCAATCTGATCGCCCAGTCGATGGGCATATCCCAGAGCCAGATGCGCGTGGTGGCGCCGCTGGTGGGCGGGGGGTTCGGGAGCAAGGCTGGGGTGAGCATGGAGGCCCTGGTGGTGGCCATCGCCACCAAGGTCCCCGGACGATCGGTGAAGCTGCTGCTGACGCGGGAGGAGGAGTTCTACACCGCCTTCGTGCGCCAGGGGCTGGTGTCTCATTTCAAGATGGGTTGCGACGCCAAGGGCCGCCTGCTGGCGATGGAGAATGTCTTCTACTGGGACGGCGGCGCGTATACCGAATACGGCGTGAACGTGACCCGCGCCGCAGGCTATAGCAGCAGCGGGCCGTACGAAGTGCCTAACATCAAGACCGACAGCTACTGCGTCTACACCAACCATCCGGTCGGCGGGCCGATGCGCGGCTTCGGCATGCCCGAGATGCACGCCGGGCTGGAGCAGTGCATCGATGAGCTGGCGCTCAAGGTCGGGATGGACGCGGTGGAGTTCCGCCGGATCAACTGCCTGAAGGCCGGCAGCCCGCTGCCGACCGGGAGCAAGATGCATCCGACCGGGCTGCCCGTCTGCATCGACAAGGCGGCCGACGCCATCGGCTGGGGAAAGAAACCTGCGGCCAGCGCCCCCAACAAGCGCCGCGGCAAAGGACTGGCCCTGATGTGGAAGGCGCCGGCGATGCCCCCCAACGCCGGCTCGAGCGCCTGGGTCGAGCTGGCCGAAGACGGCACGGTGACGGTCGGCGTCGGCGGGCAGGAGATCGGGCAGGGAGTCTTCACCGTCGCCGCCCAGATGGCCGCCGCCGCCCTGGGCGTGCCGTACGAGTCCGTGCGCATCGCCTCGCCCGTCGACACGCGCTACAGCCCCTACGAGTGGCAGACCGTCGCCAGCCGCCTGACGTGGAGCATGGGCAATGCCATCGTCAATGCCGCTCGCGACGCCAAGCGCCAGATCCTGGGCACGGTAGGCGAGGCCTGGGAAGAAACTCCCGAAGACCTGGACATCGTCAACGGCGTCGTGATCTCGTACAAGACGGAGAAGGAGATCCCGCTCAAGAACCTGGCCGTCTATGGCCTGCCCAAGCCGAACGACCAGGGCTGGCGGGGCGGGCCGGTCATCGGGCGCGGTGCCTTCATGCCGACCTATGTCACCGGCCTGGATCCCGAGACGGGGCAAGGCGAACGCTCCGTCGTGCACTTCACCACCGGAGCCCAGGCGGTCGAGCTGGAGGTCGACCTGGACACCGGCCGGATCGAGATCTTGCGCGGCGTCTCGGCCTTCGACGTCGGCAAGGCCATCAACCCGGCGCAGGTCAAGGCGCAGATGGAAGGCGGCTTCGTCCAGGGCATGAGCTCGGCTCTCTTCGAGAGCCTCAACCTGAAGGACGGCGTGGTGAGGAGTCCGAGTTTCGTGGACTACCGTATCGCCACCACGGCCGATGCCCCCAGGGACCTGCAGTCCTTCATCGTCGAGGAGGCGCAGGACGACGGGCCGTGGGGAGCACGCGGCATCGGCGAGCATTCCATGGTGCCGACCATTCCGGCGATTGCCAATGCCATCTACGACGCCGTCGGCGTGCGCCTCGAAGGCCCGCCGTTCACGGCCGAGAAGGTGTACCTGGCCATGCTGGAAGCCGGGGTGGTGAAATGACGATCGCCGGCCTGCTCAGGCGGCGCGAGGCCATCCGGCAGACCGCGCGCGACAATCGCTGCGCACCACACGAGGAGGAGCGACGCCATGAAGTTCATTGATCTCACGATCCCGCTCGGTGTGGCCACGCCCCCCTGGCCCACCTACGAGCCGCTGCAGCTCAAGTACTTCAAGCGCCTGGCGCACAACGGGGCCAACGGCCAGGTGCTGACCCATTCCAACCATCTGGGCACCCACCTGGACGGCGAGATCCACTTCCACACCCCGGGCAAGGACATCGCCTCGCTGGACATGGACTTCCTGGTCCACGAGGCCGCCGTCGTCGACCTGAGCGACGTCAGCGGCGACTACGATGTGTACACTAGCAAGATGGTCGAAGAGCGCGTCGATGTCCGGCCGGGCGACATCCTCATCATCCACACCGGCTACCACCACTTCGGCTGGGACATGCCCACCGCCAACGAGATCCGCTACATGGTCATGCACCCCGGCCCGGACCGGGAGTTCGCCGAGTGGGCCAAGGCCAAGAAGCTGCGCTGGATCGGCGTCGACTGCGGCAGCGCCGACCACCCGATGAACACCATCATCCGCGACTGGATGCCGCGCCAGGCCCGGCAGGCCGAGCGGGTGTTCCAGAAGAAGTTCGGCATGCCGCTGGCCGAGTACTTCGACGACAGCAAGTACCAGCTCATGCACCTGGAGATGTTCCCCTCCGGCATCATCCACGCCGAATGCCTGGGCGGCGAGATCGACCTGCTGCTCAATCGGCGCGTGACGGTGGGGATGTTCCCCTGGCGCTTCGTGGATGGGGAGTCTTCCATTTCCCGCTGCGTGGCGATGGTCGATGACGCCGAGTACCAGAAGCTGATGGCCCAGAAGGCCTCCCTGCCCAAGACGAAGTTCGGGGACGCCTTCGATCCGTCGCATGTGGATCGGCTGAACAAGATCAGCCAGAAGAATCTGGCCTAGACCGGCGTTCTCGCGTAGAGCCTTACCTTCGGATAGGAGAAACCGCTATGCCCGTAGACATGGAACTCGAAATGGTCCTGCGGCCGCCGCAACTCCCCATGGTGCCGTACCCGCCCAAGGTCATCACGCTGGCCAACGGCAAGCGGATGGTCGTGCGCCAGGCACAGAGGGAAGACGTGCCGGCAATCCTCAAGTCCGTCCATCCCTGCCTGTTCATCGAGCGCGACTACTACGACATCGTCAGCGCCCGGCTGTACGGAGAGCTGCTGGCCTGGTACCGCTACCGCGTCAAGAGCGAGTACTGTCTGCTGGGACAGGTGGACGGTTACCTGGTGGGC
>DYJB01000192.1 GCA_020723365.1 Candidatus Aquidulcis sp.
GGGGCCCTGCCGCTGGCCGGCCTGTACGATCACGATCAGCTGGACGCGCTGATGGCGGCTTACACCGCCTACCTTCTCGGCGTCAAGCCGGGGCGCATCTCACAGGTGGGGGACCGCGACGAAGGGCTGATCACTCTGTCCGTGGCGGAATTGAAAGCGTTCTACCACTAGGCCGGCCCGATGGCTGAGATGACTCGCTCGGCCCCGCTTGACAATCCAGCGACACCTTCCGGACTTACTGAACTCCGAGGCCGGATGACAACCCGCCTGCAAATCGCAATCCCGCCTCGAAGTGACGGTGTCCATTCAATCGTCACCAGGCACCGCCTGGCCGGTGCAGCCGAAGCCATTCCCGTGTCTGCAGATCCGTCAGAGGCCTTGACGCCTCGACGAACCGCCGCTCCAGTGCCCGGCGACACACCCGGAGGCTGAGGTGAACCCAACAACTTCCCGACGTGGATGGCACGGGTGCCTGATGGGCACCGCGGGGGGCCTCATGGCGATGGTCCTCCTGGTCGGTTTGTACATGTGGTTGTACCAGACCCGCACCCGTTCCACGCAGGCCCAGGCCGCTCGCCCGACTGAGATGTCGGCCGAGGTCGCAGCAAAGGATTCTTCCCCCACGGCCCCCTTCGAGCTTCCCGCCGACGGACTGTGGACGGCCGAATGCAGGCAGCGGCCCTGCGCGGGGTGTACGGGGCAGTGGACCTGGGCTCTGGCCATCAACCTGGGGACGAAGTCCTTCGAGAGCCACGCGGTGTACGACCTGTCGTCCGTCGACTCGGGCGGCTGGCTCCACACCACCCACCTGGTTCACGAGGGAGCAGGGGAGATCGCCGCGGAGGGGATGCTCCATGGCCCCTTCCACGAAACGACGACACTGTCCAGCAGCAAGGGCGGTGTCGTCGGCGAGGCTCAGGTGATCGAGTACGACAACAACCTGTATGGAGTATTCTCTGCGGATCTGAGGTCCATCTGCATCAGCCGCGGCGAGGATCCAGGCAACTACGACGTTGACTACATCCGCCGCATCGGCCGGGAGGCGTTCTTCGGGCCGGACATGGGCTGTGAGGCGGAGTGCACGATTGGCATGAGCCCCTAGGCAGGGGCTACCGGACGGCGCACGCTGGTCGGAGGGGGTCAGCCAAGGCTTGAATGGCACGCCCGGCAGCCGTCCTTCCTCACCGGCCTGCTGGCGGGACAACGTTCTGCGCAAGTGGCAGTATCATCCCCCTACATTGGCCGACGGATGGGCGAGGGAATTCCATGGGTGACGCACGGTTCCTGCGAGCTATCGAAGCCACGTCGATCGTGCTGTTCCTGCTGCAAGCGCTGCGGGTCGTCTTCTCGGTGCTCTTCGGCATCATCTACGATCAGATCTTTGCCGGGTCGCCCGATGCCTGGCTGCCGATCAGCGTCGGCTTGCTGGTGCTGGCCGTGGCCGCGCCGGCCCTGGCGCCGCGCAATCCCAGCCATAGCTGGCTGGCGGCGGTCGCCGGCCTGGCTGCGCTGGCACGCATCGGCCTGACCTTCAACGATGCCACGCTGCGCTACTGGACCTCGCTGGTCGTGCTCGCTTCTGCCGGTCTGTACCTCGCCGGGCTCCTCACAGCCCGTCGTTCGCTGGCCCTGCCGTCGCTGCTCACCGCCCTGGCGCTGGATCAGGTGCTACGCGCCGCCGGGCAGACCTTCGATCTCAGCCTGCAGCAGGCCTGGCTTCCGGTGCAGATCTTCTGGGCGGCCCTGGTCATCGGAATCGCCGTCTCGCTTGCCTGGCGCGGCACGGTCGGCGACCGCCAGGCGAACCTGATCGGCGTGCGCGCATCGCTCGGGCTTGGAGGCCTCCTGTTCCTCGAGACCTCGCTGCTCTCACTGCCCAACGCGCAGGCGCGCTGGAGCGGCACGCCCTACCCAGTCCTGGCGCCCATCGTGCTGGCGCTGACGCTGATGCCGCTGATCCCGCGGATTCGCCATGAGCTTGGGCACCGCCTAGCCTCGCGCCCTCTGCTGCGAACGGGCGTCCCCGTGGGCCTCGGCGTGGCCTTGCTGGCCGGCTACTTCGGTAGCGGATGGCTGAGCGCCGTCAGCCTGATGCTGGCCGTGATCCTGGCGCTGGGTTGCCTCGTGATCCTGCTGGACGGGCGCTCGCCGCGCCAGCGTTCCGTTGGACAGATGCTGGCGCTGGCCTTCGGGCTGGTGTTGGCGCTCAACTTCCTGAATGCCTTCGCCTTCACCTATCCGTACTCCATCCCGCAGATGCGCGCCATGGGCTGGCTGGTGTACGCTGCGGCTGCCGTGGCCGTGGCCTTCGGCGCATCGTCGCAGCGCCCGGTGGCGCTGGCGTGGCAGGAAGTGTCGGCGCCCCCGACGCGCATCCTGCTGGCCGGGCTCGCCGGATTGGCGCTGACCATTGCCGTTACCTGGCCGGCGCCCACCGCACCGCTCCCGAGCTCGGGCCGCCTGCGCCTGGCGACCTACAACATCCACTACGGCTACGATGCCGAGTGGCACGTCAACCTGGAGGCGATGGCGCAGGCGATCGAAGAGGCCGACGTTGACGTCATCGCCTTGCAGGAGGTCGATACCGGCCGCATGACCTCCTACCTGATTGACGACGCCTGGTTCCTGGCGCGGCGCCTGCAGATGAACGTGGCCTATCTCCCCGCGGTTGAGAGGCTGACGGGCATCGCCGTGCTGTACAAGGGGCCGGCGGCGCCGGCGCGCCTCGGTTTTCTTCCCAGCCGGCAGGAGCAGACCGGCATTGTGGGCGTCGAGCTGAGCATCGGCGGCAGCAGCCTGCATGCCTTCGGAACCTGGCTCGGGCTGTCGAACGAGGACACGCTCGAGCAGATCCGGGCCGCGCTGGGCTTCATCGGCGATCGCACGCCGGCGTCGTTCGGGGGCGATTTCAACGCCGAGGATGGCAGCCCGGTGGCGCAGGCCGTGCGGGCCGCCGGGTTCGAGGACGGATTCACGCTCCTGGGCCAGGTCCCCCCGCCACCGAGCGATCCCGCCATCGATCCCGACAAGCGCATCGACTACGTCTGGCTGCGCGGGCTGACGCCGACGCGGGCGTGGGTGGCCAAATCGCTGGCCTCCGATCACCGCATGGTCGTGACCGAAATCGAGCTCCCCGACTGACGTTCGGGATGCCCGTTCCGCTGGCGCACACGCGGATTGCAGCCGCCCGGCCCGAGGCGCCCGTCGTACTCCTGCTGCACGGTCTGGGCTCGTGCGGGGAGGACTGGGGCCTGCAGGTCCCGGCGCTGCGGGCCGACTACTCCCTCGTGCTGCCGGATCTGCGCGGCCAGGGCCGGACCCCCATGCCTCCTGGATGGCCATCCATCGCCGACCTGGCGGCCGACGTGCGCGCCCTGCTGGACGAGCTGGGGCTGGCCCGCGTGCACGTGGTGGGTCTGTCGTTGGGAGGCGCCGTGGCGCTCCAGCTGGCCGCCGAGGATCCTCAGCGCGTCCGCTCGCTGACGGCGGTCAACACTTTCGCTCGCTTGCGCGTGGCACGCGGCGCCGCCCGACGCGGGGCGGAGCGGACCTGGCTGGCGGCCACCGGACGTATGCACGAGCTCGGGCGGCGCGTGGCCCTGGGCCTCTTCCCCGAGGAGGGGCAGGAGGCCTTTCGCCAGGCGGCGGCGAGGCGCCTGGCGGACAACCGGCCCGCGAACTACCTGCGCCTGCTGATGGCCGTCGGCCGCTTTGACCTGCGGCCGCGCCTGGCCGAGATCCGGTCCCCCACGCTGGTCGTGGCCGGTGAGATGGACACGACCGTCCCGATGGAGTGCAAGCGCGAACTGGCACGGGAGATCCCAGGTGCGCGGCTGCAGGTTTTCTCGGGCTCGCGCCATGTCACGCCGCTCGATCGCAGCCCGGAGTTCAATGCCTGCCTGCTCGAGTTCCTGCTCGGCGTGGATGGTCGCCTCGCCCACGGAGCGGCCGGTGCCTTGCCTGGAGGTGGTGCATGAAGTGGGAAGGCTGGATGCCCGTGGCGGTCTCGATCGCCGTCATCATCCTGGTGGCCGTGGTGCAGCGCTACTCGCGCACGCTGGCCGCCATCACAGCCACGATGCCGCTCAACATCCCGCTCTCGCTGTGGATCGTCTCGCAGGCCTCCGGGGACGACCGCGCGGCCGTGGTCTCGTTCATGGACGGCATGCTGTGGGGCATCCTGCCGACGGTCGTGTTCGTCGTCGCTGCGTGGCTGGCGGTGCGGGCCGGATGGAAGCTTGCCCCGACGATCGTCGTCGGCTACGCCGCCTGGGCGGCGGCGGTGGCGGTCTTCTTTGGCGTGCGTCGCTGGATGGGCGCGGGGTAGGCGTCAGGGGATGGATTCGAAAGCCCCGCAGGGACCTCCGAAGTCGGTTGTCAGCCTTCGAGTTCTTTGTCGATGACCGCCTGGAACTGCGCCAGCGGCTGCGCGCCGACCAGCGGCAGCCCGTTGATGAAGAACGTCGGCGTGCCGCTGGCGCCGAGGCCGGCGGCGTAGCGGGCGTCAGCCTCCACCTCGTCCCGGTACTTCTCGCTGTCGATGCAGGCCAGCAGGGCCTCCACGTTCAGGCTCAAGCGCGTGGCGTATTCCTCGTAGGCCGGGCGCCCGAGATCCAATCCCCCGGAAAGCAGTGCGTCGTGAAAAGCCCAATAGGCGTCCTGATCCTCGGCGCAGTGCGCAGCCTGCGCCGCCACCAGCGACTCGGCGCTGGTGATGGGGAAATCGCGATACACGAAGCGGATCTGGTCCGGGTAGGCGGCCAGCAGCGGCTGGAAGGTCTCGACGTGCCACTTCTCGCAGTAGGGGCAATTGAAGTCGCTGAACTCGATGATGGTGATGGGCGCGTCCGCCGGGCCGAGGGAGGGATCGTCGTCGACGCTCACTTCCAGCCGCGTGGGAGCCTGCGCCGCCGCGTCTGGCGCGAGCACCGGCGGGGTCTTTGCTTCGCGGCCCCAGAAGAGGAAGCCGGTCGCCAGGCCGACGACGAACGTCAGCGGCAGCAGGGCGGCATAGACGTGGCTGCGGCGGAAACGCAACTCGTCGGTCACGGCGGTGGAGGGAGGGGTGGCGGGCATTGCCATGCGGCCATTGTAGCATGTCGCCGG
>DYJB01000193.1 GCA_020723365.1 Candidatus Aquidulcis sp.
ATTCGCGAGTTCATCGCCTGCAAGGTCGACGAGAACCACATCACCAACTTCAATATCTCCGTCGGCGTGACCGACGCCTTCATGCAGGCCGTTCGCGACGACACGACCTACGACCTGGTCGCTCCGCACTCGGGCCAGGTGGTCGAGACGGTGCGCGCCCGCGAGGTGTTCGACCTGATCGTCCAGCACGCGCACCACAACGGCGAGCCCGGTCTGCTGTTCCTGGACGCCGCCAATCGCTCCAACCCCGTTCCGCACCTGTATGAGCTGGAGGCCACCAATCCCTGCGGCGAGCAGTGGCTGGGTCCCTACGAGAACTGCTGCCTGGGCTCCATCAACCTTGGACAGCATCTCGGGGCGGGCGGAACGGTCGACTGGGAGAAGCTGCGCACGTCGGTGGTCGAGAGCACGCGCTTCCTCGACGATGTCGTGACCGCCAACGCCTACGTGCCGGCCGTCCCGCAGCTCAAGGAAGCCGCCTACCGGGCGCGGCGCATCGGCCTGGGGGTCATGGGGCTGGGTGACCTGATGTACCACGTCGGAGTGCGCTACGGCTCCGAAGAGGGTCAGGAGTTCGCCGCGCAGGTCATGGAGTACGTCCGCTACCACTGCATGCTGACCAGCGTCGAACTGGCGGTCCAGCGCGGACCCTTCCCGGCCATCAGCGGCAGCCTGTACGACCCGAAGGACCTCAAGTGGAAGCCGCCACAGCCGCTGACGCCCTACCGGCGCTCCTTCGGCCGGCCGGACGTCGACTGGGATCGCATCGTCGCCGGCCTCCGCCGGTCCGGCATCCGCAACGCAGCCCAGACCACCATCGCACCCACCGGCACGATCGCCACCGTCGCCGGGTGTGAGAGCTACGGTTGCGAGCCCGTGTTCGCCCTGGCCTACTACCGGCACGTCGATGATTCCGGCTCCGACCTCAAACTGAGCTACATGAGCCCGAGCTTCGAACAGGCGCTGATCGAAGCCGGTGTGGATGAGGATGCCCGCGCCCTGATCGTCGAACAGGTCATGGGCAACGGATCCTGCCAGGAGGTGGTCGAGGTCCCGCCCGAGATCCGGCGCACCTACGTCGTCTCCCAGGACATCACGGCCGAAGAGCACGTCCGCATGCAGGCTGCCATGCAGGCTTTTGTCGACAACAGCCTGAGCAAGACCTGCAACTTCCCGGAGGGCGCCACCGAAGAGGATGTCGCCCGGGCCTACCTGCTCGCCTGGGAAACCGGCTGCAAGGGCTTGACGGTCTACGTCACCGGCTCGCGGCAGAAGGTCGTCCTCGAGACCAAGGCCACGGCGGAGAAGAAGGTCCCGGCGCGCGCTCCCGATACGGCTCAGTTGCAGATGTGGATGGAGGGGAAGCAGCCGCGACCGCAGCGTCTGGAAGGCTGCACCTACCAGATCAGCACGCCGGTCGGCAAGGCTTTCGTGACCGTCAACCAGAGCCTGGAAGGGCAGCCGTTCGAGGTCTTCATCACCACCGCCAAGGCCGGATCCGAGACGGCCGCTGTTTCGGAGGCGATTGGCCGGCTGATCTCCTACGTCCTGCGCATCGCCTCGCCGGTGCCCCCGCGCGAACGCCTGGCCGAGACGGTGCGGCAGCTGGCGGGCATCGGCGGTGGTCGCCCACTGGGATTCGGCCCCAATCGCGTCCTGTCGCTGCCCGACGGGCTGGCGCGCGCCCTGGCCGAATACCTTGGCCAGACGCCTGGCACGCCGCTGGTGCTGCCCGAGCCCGAGGCCCAGGCGTTGATCCCGGTGCGCATAGGCGACCTGTGCCCCGACTGCGGCGCCGCCGCGGTCGTGAACGAGGAGGGCTGCCGCAAGTGCTACGCCTGCGGCTACTCCGAGTGCTGAGGCGCACGGGGGCCACATATGGCTAGCTTCCCATGGCTGGCGGCGGGTCCTCCCCCAGCCTGTCTGTGGGGTGCGGAAGCCTCGCCGGAGGGTTGTATACTCATGGGCGCCCGTTCGGCGAGCAGGTACGGAGGACGGCAATGATCTCCTTTCGAGAGATGCTCGATTCGGTCAGCCGCCTGGCGGCGATCCTCAAGACAACGGCCGAGGCTGAAACCACCTTCCAGCGTTCCACCAGCAGCCTGACCGATCTGCGGACGATGCTGGATGGCGCCCGGCTGCGGCAGTTCAAGTCGCCCGCCGAAACGGCGGACTACATCGAGCGCGTCGCTATCCCCCAGCTCAACGGGCTGCGCGACAGCCTGGAGATCGCCACCGCCTCCCACTTCGGAATGATGCGCACGGCGACGGAGCTGGCCAAGCGGCTCGAACTGCGCCTGCAGGCCCTGTCCGAGGGCGCCGTCGACGGGTTCCTGGGCTAGGACGGGCGGAGGCGGCAGGTGGCCAAGCGCTTCATCCTCGTGGCCGGCAATATCGGGGCGGGCAAAACCTCCCTCACCGAGCGGCTGGGCGACCGGCTGGGGTGGACGACGGCCTACGAGTCGGTGCGCGACAACCCCTACCTGGCCGACTTCTACGCCGACATGCGCGCCTGGGCCTTCCATCTGCAGGTGTTCTTCCTCGGGCACCGGGCCGAGCAGCATCTGGCGCTGGCGCGATCGCCGGACTCGGCCATCATCGACCGCTCGATCTACGAGGACGCCGAGATCTTCACCCGCGCCAGCCTGGCGCTCGGGAACGTGGCGCAGCGCGATTACGACACCTACTGGCGGGTCTACCGCATGGTCGTCGACCGTCTGCCGCCACCCGACCTGCTGATCTACCTTCGGGCCCCGGTTGAGGTGCTGCTCGACCGCATCCGCGCCCGGGGCCGTGACATCGAGCGCGGCATCACGGCCGAGTACCTTAGCCTGCTGGAGGGCTTCTACGACAGCTGGGTGGCGGGCTTCGACCTGTCGCCCGTATTGACGATCAAGAGCGACGACCTCGATTTCGTCCACAAGCAGCCGCACCTCGAGACCGTCGTCCGCCGCATCGACAAGATCCTGGCCGGCAAAGAAGAGATGGAGTTCCCGCGCCTGGGAGGCTGAGGAGGCCAGGGTCGGATCAGGCGTTCGGGCTTGTCTTCGCGTGGCTCACCGTCCTGCTGATCGACGGCATCTTCCTCCGCCGCCGCGATCCGGGACGCAATCCGGGCTTCGCGGGGCGTGCCAGTTTGTCGTCCCCGGGGTGGGCTACGCCTACCTTCACCGCTGGGATCGCTTCCTGGCCGCCTACCTGCTCCTGATCGGTGGCTGGTTCTTGCTGGACCGCATCCTGGGCGTTGAGGATCGATACCTGCTGCTCTTCGTTGCCGTGGGGATCGCCGCCATGGTGTTCGACTGCATGCTGACGGCCCGGCGGAGGGCGCGTCGCGAAGCGGGCGGGGCCTCGCCCGCGAAGCGAATGTAGCTCGCGGCGGCTTCGGCTGGAACCCTCGGCCCCGCGCCATCGGCGCGGGGCCATCCTGTTGCCAAACACGCATGCGAGGGTCTTCCCCACGCCGGAGTTCGCCGAGCGGCCTGGAGCAGGGTGGGAAGTGCCGCGGGTCAGCCAAGCAGCCGGCGGGCGCGGGCAAAGACGCGCTCGAACATCGCCTCCGTCAACCGCCCGGTCTGCGTGTTCTGGCGGCTGGGATGGTAGCTTCCCAGGAGCGTGATTCCGGGGAGGGCAATCTCCACGCCGTGGGCGAAGCGCGGCCGCGGGACCGGAAGAGGCCGGCCCTGCAACTCGATGGCACGCAGCACGCCCTGGAAGGCAATCTGACCCAGTGCGATCACCACCTGGAGGTTAGGGAGCGCCTGCAGGTGGGCCTGCAGGTGGGGCCGGCAGCGGGCGATCTCCTCGGGGGAAGGGCGGTTCCCGGGTGGGGCGCAGTGCGCCACGGCAACGATGTACAGGTCGTCCAGGCGCAGCCCGTCGGCGGCGTGTACGGATGTGCCCTGATTGGCAAACCCGGCCTTGTGCAGCGCCGGCGTCAGGAAATCGGCCGAGCCGTCGCCGGTGAACATTCTTCCCGTGCGGTTTGAGCCGTGAGCGCCGGGGGCCAGACCGACAAGCAGCACGCGTGCGGCGGGGTCGCCACAGGCCGGGACCGGCCGTCCCCAGTAGGCCTCGTCCCGGTAGGCGCGCCGCTTCGTCCGGGCGACCTGCGCGCGGTGCGCCACCAGGCGCGGGCAGCGGCGGCAGGCCACGATGCGCAGGTTGATGTCGTTCAGATCGGCGTTCAAGAACGGCGGCGAAGGGCTCACGCCGTCGTCCGCGCCGCGCGTTGCCAGGCCTTCTGAATGCGCAGGGCGTCTTCATCCATCACCGGGCTCTCGCACACAACCCGCCCGCCGCATTTCATCTCGACGAAGGCCCGCATCAATCCGTGGAGGTCGAAATCCGAGTCGGACAGCATCAGGTGATGGCGCTCGCCCTTGGCGGAGTACTCGATTCCCGAGAGGTGGATGTGCAGGCGCTTGAGGCTCGCCGCGCCCAGCCCGTTGCGGTAGCGCTTGAGGACAGCCAGCCACTCCGCGTGCGAGTTCATCGTCCCGTCGCCGGCGCGGGCATGCAGGTGGGCGAAGTCGAGGCAGGGCGCCACGCCTTCGACGCGGCGCGAGAGGGCGATGACATCGTCCAGCGAGCCGAGCATGGCCGACTTGCCCATGACCTCCGGCCGGAGCGTGACCGGGTTGCCGCTGCGGCGCAGCTCATCGACGCAGCCTTGCAGCCGCGGCACGGCAATCTCCAGGATCTCCGCCGGCGGCCGGGCGAAGTACGAACCCGGGTGGAATACGATATCGGTGGCGCCGGCCAGGTTGCCGTAGTGGGCGGCATCCATCAGCCGCTTTCGGCTCTTCGGCCACTCGTCGGCCGTGGCGTTCAAGTTGATGTAGTAGGGGGCGTGCACGCTCAGCCCCACGTCGGCCGAGGCGCCGGCCTGCCGGATCTCGGCGCACTTGGCCTCCGTCACGCGCACTGACTGGACCCAGGCCAGCTCGAAGGCCTTCAGGCCGAGCGAGGCCAGATGATGGATAGCGCCCACCGAGCCGCCCGGCTTGGACGGGGTGGAGGCGGGCGATCCGACCGTGCCGAAGCGACAGGCGGGTGTGGCCACGGGGCCTCCTGCCGGGCGCCA
>DYJB01000194.1 GCA_020723365.1 Candidatus Aquidulcis sp.
CACGCGCTGCCCGAAGGGCGTCGTGGCCGAGTAGACGGCGTCGGTGTGGATCGAGTTGTAGTCGCCGGTCAGGCCGGCGAAGGCGACGATGTCCCCCTCGGTGATCGTGCGTGCCGGAGTGGTCACCTGCTGCCCGACCTGGAATTCCTCGAAGTACAGGCCGCGCCTTGCGATCGGGTCCGCGCTCATGCTCGGCTCCTTGGCGATGGGTGGGAGGCATTCTAGCATGGCGGGGATGGTGGATTCCGGCCAGGCGGGCGTCCGCAGGGGCCACCCAACGGGCGCTGACGGATCGGCGAGGAAGCCTGCCCCGGTCCATCGCATCCGGGCATCTGTTCCCGCACCCCCTTTCCGGCCCAGAACACGCCAAGACGAAAAGACGACCAAGCCTATCCAAAAGGTGTATGATGAGTCTCCAATAGGGAGACCCCAATGCACTTTGCTTTCCGTTCGCCCCGAACCATCTTCAGTCTGGCATTTGCAGCCTCGATCTTCCTGAGCGCGTGCGGCGCCGATACCGGGCCGGCTGTCGTGCCCACATCGGCAGACACGGTTGGCAGCGGTCCCGCCGCCACGCCGGCCGACCCTGACGGGGGTGTGCCGTTGACGCTCGACACGACCCAAGCCTCCCGCGCCGTCATCCCGCCATCCGGCGGGACGCTGACCGCCGAGGGCTCGGACGGCACGCAGTACACACTTGAGATCCCTGACGGCGCGCTGCTTGTCGACACCGAAATCACGATGACGCCGATATCGAGCATCGAGGACTTCCCGTTCAGCGGCGGTTTGGGCGGTGCAGTCAAGCTCGAACCCGATGGGCTGTTCTTCTACGTTGACGCCATCCTGACCATCGAGCCGGCGGACGACATACCCCTTGAGAACCAGGTCTTCTTTGGCTTTGACGCTGAAAGCCAGGGCCTCTACCTGGCCATGCCGGTGGTCGACAGCGCCGCGATCCAGATCCGGCTGCAGCACTTCAGCGGCGCCGGCGTCGGGAACGGCGTCAGCGCCGAGGTGGCTAGGGCGCTCGACCGCATCGCCGACCGAAATGAGGCCCGCCTGCAATCCGAGGTCGGTCAGTTCCTGGGCGAAGAACGCACGCGGGCCCTGTTGGACGATCAGCGCGACAACTCGGAGTTGGCTGCGAAATTCCAGGCCGCCATGAAGAGCTACCTCAATGACGTGGTCAAACCGCGGCTGAAGGCGGGGCTCTCGGCCAACGCTACGTGCGAGCAGGCGCGCCGGGCGGTCCAAACCCTCCTGGGCTACGAACGCCAGCGCCAGCTGTTGGGCGCCACCGATGCGGAGACCGACCCCGGCATGAACTTGGCCGATCTACTCGAGAAGCTCGGCCGGAAGTGTCTGGACGAGGCCTACCAGGCATGCCAGGAGAACCACGTCATTCACCAAATCATCCCGGCCTGGCTGGGTTACGAGCGACAACGCCAGCTTCTCGGCGTCGCCGACGACCATGGAACCGGTGAGTACGGCCAGCAACTGGTCGAGCAGTGCCTGCGCTTCGAACTGAAATTCGAATCCGCCGGGCAGTTCGATGGCTTTGAAGGCGAGGGCGCCATCCAGTCCCGCGTGACCTCAAGCATCCCCCTTCGGTTCACCTTCGCCAGCGTCCGGATTGAAGGCCAGGCCCCCCTGGTGAATGAGAACTTCAGCATCATCATGACGGACGACTACTTCAACGTCTGCCAGATCGAGAATCGGCGCGGAGGCGGCGAGGCCTCCGTCCTGGGTCTGGCGCCGCTCGTCAAGAGCCAGGGTGAAAACTCGGTCGTGACGGATCTCCTTCTGGCCTACGACCCCGGCAACACGTCCGAAAGCTACAGGGCTTCATGCAAACAGACGCCCGATCCGAATCCCCGGCCTCCTTTGATCATCGAACCCCCGCCGTCAGCCTACTGGACCTCCATGTACAAGGTCCTGCACATGCTGGATGTGGATACCTCCGGGAGGTTCGACTCGACGGCCGCCGGGGGTGACGCTCCCGCCGCCCCCGCGGACGCCCCGATCCCGGCCATGCCGGATCTCAATGACCCGGCCGCCCTGCAGGCCTTCATGGACCAGATGAGCGCCACGATGGGTGAAGACGCGGAGGCGCCGTCCGGGCCGGCGATGCCGCCCTTCATGCTGACGGCCGACACCCAGGGCGGTGCTTTCGTAGCCCGCGGGTGGACCATCATCGGCGGTGAGCTGTTTGCCACGTTGGATTGGGAGAAGAACGATGGCGAGCTTGGCCTGATGGAAATCGGGGGATTCAAGCTCTACCATCGCCCGGGGCAGTAGCCGCCGCGCCCAACACGAACCCTCTGGGCAAACGATGCCTCCGACAAGCCCGCCGGCGCTATGCCGGCGGGCTCGCGGCTGGATGCGACCGAGGCAATGGCCTGCTAGCCATCTGTAGCGGAGATCCTCCGGCGACCTTGAGGTCGCCTTTGACCGGCGGCATCTGAGTCCGTACAATCGGGCTATGCGTGAATGGTCGCTGTCCGCGGAAGATCCCACCGTCCTGACGCTCGCCGCCGAGGCGCGCTTCGGTGTCCCCGACTACGCCGATGACCAGGTGTGGGAAGCGCAGCTGGCGGGCGGCGACCCACCGGCCATGGCGCTGTGGACCTCCTACGGACGCCGGGCGCACAGCATGCGCCTGTTTCCCTTCGTCACACTCCACGGCCGAAGGCAGACGGATCCGGCGCGCTTTGCCGAGGCGCCGCGGGTCCGTCACGTCCTGCCCAACTACCTGGCGCTGGCGAGCCGTCCTTTCCCGATGCTGGCCCTCACCTCCGAAGCGTGGGTGCCGGAGTCGCACGTGTTGGCGGGGCGGCTGGCGCTGACCAACCTCTCCCCCGACAAGCTGACCGTACGCCTGGGGATGCACGTGCACCTGCGGCCACTGGAGGGAGGGCAGCCGGCGGCGGCGGTCAACGTGCGCGGCGTGACGGTGCTCGCCGGGCGCGCCGGCAACCTTGCCCCGGTCGTCTTCCTCTCGGGAGGGGCGGCCACCGAGTCGGCTCCCATCCCCGGATTGGGCCTCAGCCTGACGCTCGAGCCCGGTGTGCGCCGCATCGTCCCCTGGGTGCATGCCGGGCGCACGACGCTGGACGAGTCGTTCGACCTGGCGCGCACTGCGGCCGCGCGGGCCTGGGACGCCGAACTGGCGCGGCTGGACGTGGCCGAGGCGGATCTGCTCCAGTTCGAGACCGGCGATCCCGCGTGGGACGCGCTGCTGACCTTCTCGCAGTACGCCGGGCTGCGCTCGTTCCTGGGGCCCGGGCGCTACCTGCGCCATGCCTCGATCGTCGACTCGCGGCAGCCCGATCAAGGTTTCTCCGAGCGCGGGGACGGACGTGACCACGGACTGCCCTGGAGCGGACAGGACACCGGCCGGGCGGGGACGGTACTCGGCCTGGTGGCGCATGCCGCCCCGGACCTGGCCGAGGGCGTGCTGCGCAACTACCTGCACGCCCAGGCGCCCGACGGTTCGATCGACAGCCGGCCCGGCCTCGCCGGGCAGCGCAGCGGCCGGCTGGCGCACCCGCGCCTGGCGGATTGGGTGCGCGCCTGGTGTGAGCGCCGGCAGGATTGGAGCCTGGCGCGCGAAAGCCTGCCGCGCCTGATGGAGTTCTTCCGCGTCTGGTTCTCGCCGGTCCACGATCGCGACCGGGACGGCTTCCCCGAGTGGGACTCGGCCGCCCATGCTCAATTCCC
The DNA here is from genome assembly GCA_020723365.1 of Candidatus Aquidulcis sp. GTDB lineage: Bacteria > Chloroflexota > Anaerolineae > Anaerolineales > E44-bin32 > DYJB01. The sequence continues at coordinate 3,721 of DYJB01000194.1, forward strand.
GGAAAGCCCGACGTTCTCCCGCTGGCCGTCGTGGAGCCAGGGCCTGGACATCCGCTACGCCGAGACGGTGGACCTCGGCTGCTACCTGCTGCGTGAGGCCGAAGCGCTGATGAGCCTCGCCGCCGCACTCGGGCGCCGTGATCTGATGCCCGAGTTGGAGGCGCATCACCGCCGCCTTACTTCCGCGCTGCAGCTTTCATGGTCGGAGGCCACCGGCAGCTTCCACGCCGTCGACCGCGATACGCATCGCTCGACGGGGGGAGGTGGGCTGGCAGTCTGGCGAGGGGCGGGCAGCCACCGCCTCGATCGCAGCTTCGATCCGCCGGTGCGCCTGATCTTCCAGGTGTCCTGCGCCGAAGCCGGCGCCCGCGGCCTGCACCTCTCCGTGCGCGGCCGATCGGGCGAACGGGGTGTGATCGAACGGGTCAGCGCATCGGACATCCGCTGGTTCGACCAGCATGGCACGGCGACCGGTGAGCGAGCCTTCACGCACCTGGAGACGATCGAATGCGAAGGCATCGAGGCGAAGACGCGCGTCGAGGTGCTGGCCGCTGACTACAGTCGCAGCGAGCTGACCCACCTGCTGCCGCTGTGGGCGGGCGTGGCGGATGCTCGTCAGGCGCAGATCCTGGTGGACCGGTGGCTGACGGATCCGAATCACTACGCACGCCGCTACGGCCTGCCGGTCATTCCCGGCGACGATCCCGCCTACCGTCCGGACCGGCGTGGCGGATCGGGCGGGCTGTGGCTGCCCTGGAACGGCATGATCCTCAGCGGCCTGGTTCGATACGGCCATCGCCCGCTGGCCGCACATGTCTTCCAGCGCATCATGGACGGGCTGCTGGAGTGCGTGCGACAGGAGAAGGCTTTCTTCGAGGCCTACAACGCCGACGTGCCCCAGGGGCTGGGTGAGCGACAGGATGTTGCCGGCGCGGCGCCGGTGGAAGCGCTGCTCGAGATCCTCGGGCTGCAGCTGGCGACGCCGCGCCGCGTGCGCCTCGAAGGCCGCCACCCATTCGATCGTCCGATAAGCGTCAGCTGGCGCGGGCTGACCGTTCGTCGCGAGACTGCCGTCACCCGCATCACCTTCCCGGATGGCGAGCAGATCGAGCTCGACGGCGACGAGGCGCGCTGGGTGGAGCAGCTCGATCCGTCGACCGATCATCCGACGCCTCCGCCTTCCGCCGGGGCGGCGGCGGGAAGGCGCCCGTGAGCCTTCCGCCTCTGGTCCTCATCGCCTTGGGACTGATCCTGCTGGTCCTGGGCGCCGAGCTGCTGGTG
>DYJB01000195.1 GCA_020723365.1 Candidatus Aquidulcis sp.
GCGGGCTCCACACGGGCGCGACCGAAGTGCTAGGGCTGCGTAGATTGTTCATGGGAGGTGAACGGTGACCACGTCTGAGAAGAAGCTTCGGCGTTCGAACGCGATCTTCGCTGGTGTCTGCGGTGGCCTGGGTGAGTTCTTCGGGCTGAACCCGTGGTGGTTCCGCCTGGGTTTCCTGATCGCCCTCATCCCCGGCGGTGTACCGGGCGTCCTGCTCTATCTGCTGTGCTGGCTGATCATCCCCGGACGCTGAGCGGCGTGCCGCACAGCCTGCCTGCCGAAGAAGTCAAGGGCGCAGACAGCAACCGATAGCTCGAAGACGAGGGCGGCCTGAGCCGCCCTCGTTCGCATTCCGCCCCCTTCCTGCTGGAGCCCGCAGCCAAGCTCAGCTGGATAGCTTCTCGATCCCAGGCGCGGGAGGACCGATCGCCGGGGGGAAGGGGACCCTGAGGTCCTCCTCGAGGGAGAAGGTCGTGACGAGGGCCGGGTGGTTGGGCAGCACCTGGCTTCGATCTGGATCCGGACAATGGAGAAGGGAGCAGGTGGGGGTGAGGGTCTGCGGACGAAGGCGCCCGGTCAGGCGACCCAGCGGGCGACGCCGATGATGACGGCCAGGCCCACCACCGCCAGGCAGCCGACGCTCAGAATGCGCATCGCCGTGCGCAGCACCAGCCGCAGCAGCATCAAGCCCACGAAGGCCGCCCCGGCGATCAGGATCGTGTTCAGAATCGTCTGCGTGTCGATCAGCGCCATGTCATCCCTCGGGCCAGACCGGGTGAACGACCTGCCCGTTCTTGACCACGAGGGATACAAGATTGGTGCCAAACCGGTACCCGAGGTGCCGGAAGTCGGGAGCGTCCAGCACGAGCACGTCCGCCTGCTTGCCGACCTCCAGGCTGCCGATCCGGTCCTGCCGGCCGATGGCGGCGGCTGCGTTGATTGTGGCAGCAGCGATCGCCTGGGCCGGCGAGAGCCTGAGCGCGCGGCAGGCGAGGGCGATGACGAACTGCATTGACTCGCACCAGGCCGTGCCTGGATTGAGATCGGTCGCCAATGCCAGGATGGCGCCCGCTTCCAGCAGCGTCTGAGCAGGCGTGAATTCGTGCTCGGCCAGTCCGAAGGGCGTGCAGGGCAGGGCCACGGCGACGGTCGTTGAGCGCCCCAGCGCTGCGATATCCGTCGGGGGCGTGTGCACCAGATGATCGGCCGAGACGGCGCCCAGTTCGACGGCCAGCGCCGTCCCGCCCAACCCGGCGAATTCATCGGCGTGAATCTTGAGCGGGAAGCCGAGACGGCGCGCCGTCGCGAGAATCTGCCGGCTCTGCGCCAGGTCGAAGGCTCCCTGCTCGCAGAAGACATCGACGAAGGGCAGGGGCCTATCGGGTCGGCTGGACTGCATGTGGCTGCGCGCCGCCGGCAGCATCTGCGAACAGACCAGGTCGACGTAGCCCTGGGTGTCCCCGCTGAACTCGGGCGGGACGGCGTGGGCGCCGAGGAGCGTCGGCGCCAGCTCAAGAGGGCCCTCGCCGTCCAGCCGCAGGACGGCCTCCAGCAGGCGCAGCTCGGCTCCCGTCTCCAGCCCGTAGCCGGTCTTGGCCTCGGCGGTCGTCGTGCCATGGGTGAGCATGCGCCACAGGCGGGGCCGGGCCTCCAGCATCAGCGCTTCGATCGAGGCCAGCCGCGTCAGGCGCACGGTCGAGGCGATGCCGCCGCCGGCAGCCATGATCTCCATGTAGGAAGCGCCGCGCAGCCGAAGCTCGAATTCCGCCGCGCGATCGCCCATCCACACGACGTGCGTGTGCGGATCGACGAAGCCGGGCAGGACGACGCCTCCCCTGGCGTCGATCTCGCGGCGGGCGCGGTGGTGCCTGCGGAGCTCGCCCGTGGATCCGACGGCGATCACGCGGCCATCCGTCATGGCCAGCGCCCCATCCTCGATCATCCCCAGCCGGCCGAGCTCGTTGCCGCGCTGGGGTCCGCCAGCCAGCGTCAGAAGCTGCGCGGCGGAGTGAATGAGCAAGTCGCACCCGGCATCCGAAGTCCGCCGGACTTCGGATGCCGGAGTTGGGGAACGTACTGGGCGAGCCGAGGTCATCCGGTTACTCCTCAAGGACCAGGTGTTCGAGGCCGGCAGCGGCCGGCTCGGCCTTGGCGTCGAGCAGCCGCCGGTAGGCGCGGCGCCCTCCGCACAGGTCGAGCACCAGGCCGGCATCCGGGAGGGTGCCCGGCCACGCCCCAAAGTACTCGCGGCAGCTCGAGTACTCCCAGTCGCTCGGGCGGCGCACCAGCGCCGCTTCAACTGGGTTGCGGTGCACACAGGTGCTCAGCTGGATGAGTTGCTCGTCCGCCTCCACCCTCCCCACCTGGAACTGCCCCTGAAAGAGGCTTCCAACCCGTCCGTACTTGGCGTTGAGCGTCTTGGCGAACGAGATCAACAAGCGCTGCATCCGGCCGGAGAGACTCTCATCGTGCGGTTGGACGATCAGGTGGAAGTGGTTGGGCATGAGACAGTACGCCAGGAGTGTCGCCCCTGATGCCTGAGTTGGGTGCGCCGGGACCAAGCCCAGGTAGGTCCGGAGGCCCTGCAATAACGTCCGGTAGTCCGAGTCATTCCGGAAGATGGTCTGCCGGTTGTGCCCGCGGTTGGTCAGGTGATAGGCCCCTCCCGGGAGGAAGGGATAGGTCCGTCGCGGCATGCTGTCCCCCTGAAACCCGACTTCGGAAGTCGCGGCGCGACTTCCGAAGTCGGATTCTACTCGTGGACCCAGGCAAGCAGGACGATGAGCGCCAGGCCGTCGAGGGCTGCGGCGGCGACGGCGTTCGCCATCAGCCCGCCGCCGAGCAGTCCGCCGGCGAAGAGCACCGGGCCGGCCAGCGCCCCGAGGGCACGGCCGGCAGAATGGGATCCCGAGCTTGCGGCCAGGGTCGTCGCCCGCGCCGCCGGCACCAGCTCCGACATCAGCGGGATGAGGCTCACCAGGGCGAACTCGAAGGTGATGTAGAAGAGGAAGAGGCCGACCAGCGCTCCGGGAAGCGAGCCGCCAAGGGGCTGGAGGGCCAGGCAGACGGCCGCATTCGCCACAACGCCGAGGGCCACGGCGCGGCGCTTGCCGAGGCGATCCGATAACCCGGCCACCAGCCCCTCGCCGCTCAGTTCGGCCACGCCGATGACCGCCGAGGCGGCGCCCAGCGCCGCAACCTGCAAGCCAAACCCGCCTTCGAGCCACGCGCCGAAGACGATGTTGACCAGCTCGTTCGAGATGGAGATGAGCAGCCCGACCGCCAGTCCGGCCAGCGCGGCGCGGCTGCGGAGGGCCAATCGGAAGCTCTCGCGTAGCGGCGACTGTTCATGAGCCTGTGGCGCATCCGAGGGTACGGTGCGCCCAACCAACACTGCGCTCCCCATCCCGAGCAGCGCCAACAGGACGAAGGGCGAATTCCAGCCGGCACGTGCGATCAGCCAGCCGGCGAGCGGGACGCCGAGCAGGAACGCGCCGGACCAGCTGACCTCGGAGAGCGCCATGGCCAGCCCGCGCCGCGAGTAGGGCACGCGATCACCCAGGTAGGCTCCCACGGCTGGATCGACGATCATCTTGGCGGCTGCCGAGAGGATCAGGCTGACGAAGAGCGCCGGCAGCGTCGGCCAGACTCCGACGATGAGCAGGCTCCCCCCGAACAGCAGCAGCCCCAATACCATCGCGCGCCGCCGGCCGACCCCATCGGCAAACGAACCCAGGAAGGGCGAGGCCAGCCCGAGACTTGAACGCGCCGTGACGGCCAACGCCAGGTCCGGCAGGCCCACGCCCAACCCGCGGGCGATCACCGGCAGGAACGGGTAGACCATGCGGTAGCCGCTGTTGATGATCATGCGCGCGGCGGTGAAGACCAACAGCTGCAGCGGGAGGGACGGGGATCTGCGCGACACGGCAGCCTACGGGGCGAATCGGCGCAGCCAGCGCGTGAGCTGCCACCCGGCGGCGAGGCAGGTGAGGGTCAGAAGGAGGAAGTAGGCCTGCAGCAGCACACGGCCAGATTGCACGATCGGCGAGCTGGGATGCATGACCTCGCGTGAACTGGAGAGCGAGAAGGCCAGCCCGGCCAGGAACAGGAGGTTGAGCGCGCTGGCCCAGTCGGGCCGGCGCAGGATCAGGATGCCGGCCTGGAGCAGCGCGGCGACGATGGCGAAGTCCAGTCCGATCCGGAAGCGAGGCTCCTCTAGGAACAGGCCGTTCCAGTTGGCCTGCATGACGAGCAGGCTCATGGGCAGGTAGGTGACCCAGAACAGCGCCGCCGCCTGACCCAGGGCCACCGACGTGCGCTGCCACGCAGGACGGCGCCCCGCGATCCCAACCAGCCCGGCCGCGGCCGCAGCGGAAAACCCGACCAGCGCCGTCCACACCCAGGCGCCGTGCAGGTAGACCAGACGCACATTGGCGCCCAGCGATTTCTCGCGCGGTCCGAGGGCGGCCAGGACGATGGCCGCCACGACGAAGAAGGCGAAGGCGATGAGCGGGTGAACTCGGCGGAACATGGTTGGCATTGTAGCAGACCCACCGCGTGACACGTCCCCGCAGGGACGTGTCACGTGGTGGGTCTCACCTGACAGGTTCCCGCGGGAACCTGTCAGGTGGTGTTTGCGTTGCGACTGCGCCCTGGGGGGAGCGCGCCGGCAGCAGCTGCCGGCAAGCGCCTGGGATCAGCCGGCTCGATCCGGGCCGGCGGCGAGCATCGGCATCTGGATTCCGTGCCGCCGGGCGGCGGCGATCGCCTCGGCGTAGCCGGCGTCGGCGTGGCGCACGACGCCCATCCCCGGATCGGTCGTCAGGACGCGCTCCAGCCGCCGGGCCGCCTCCACCAGCCGTTCGGCCAGGATGCCCCGGCCGTCCTCGTCGCCCAGGTAGGCCGCCCAGTTGAGCCCCTCCCAGCCCCGGGCCGGGATGGTCCAGGACTCGCC
>DYJB01000196.1 GCA_020723365.1 Candidatus Aquidulcis sp.
CGGTAGCGGGTCTCGCCCAGGAACATCATCGGCAGGATGCCCTGCAGCTCGTCGCGGTCGGCATCCAGCTGCTCGCGGGCGGTCGAACTGTCGTCATCCACAGCCTCGCGCAGCTCCGCCATGGCCAGGTCGTATTCGGCCTTGACCTTCTCGACCTGCATCCCCAGCCTCTCGAGCTCGCGGTTGCGCTTCTCCTTGCCGGAGGCTTCGATTTCATCCAGCCGCGCCTTGACGATCTCCTGCACGCGCGTGATGTGCTCGGACGTGATCGTCTCACCCTTGTCGGCGATGAGCGTCCCGGTCTCCTGGAACTGGATCGGGGCGCGAATGGTCTTGTCGAGCTTGTCGGTCAGCGAGCGTTCGAGCGACTGGCCCTCGCGGATGATCGGATCGATGCGCGAAGCCACGTCCTCGGCGAAGGAGGCTTCGGCGGCCTTCTTGCGCTCCTCCAGGTCCTCCAGCCGCTTCTTGCGGTTGGCCTTGACCTGGGCGATGCGCTGGTTGAGGCCATCGGCCTGTTCCTTCTCCAGCCGGCCGATCTCATCCTCGATGCGTTTGAGGGCCTTGCGGCGGGCTTCCTCGTCAACGTGGGTGACGACGTACTGGGCGAAGTAGAGCACCCGGTCCAGGTTGCGGCGCGAGATGTCGAGAAGCAGCCCAAGGTAGGAGGGTACGCGGCGCGTATACCAGACGTGCGCCACCGGGGCGGCCAGCGTGATGTGCCCCATGCGCTCCCGGCGCACCGACGAGCGTGTCACTTCTACACCGCACTTCTCGCAGGTGATGCCCTTGAAGCGGATGTTCTTGTACTTGCCGCAGTAGCACTGCCAGTCCTTGGTCGGCCCGAAGATCGCTTCGCAGAACAGGCCATCTTTCTCGGGGCGCAGACGGCGGTAGTTGATCGTCTCCGGTTTCAGCACCTCGCCGTAGGACCAGCTCAGGATGATGTCCGGCGACGCCAGACTGATACGCAGCGCTCGAAACGATTTGCCTTCCACCCGGTCCCTCCGCGATCCATCATGACTGGAACAAACGTGCTACCCGGCGGACAACGCGAAACCAGCGCCTGAAGGCGGGTCGCCTTCAAGCGCTGCCAGCTCTCAGCTCAATTCCTGCGAATCACGTGGGAAGGATTATAAGGCCGGATTCCGGCCTGTCAAGGTTTCGTTTTCAGCCCGCCAGACGGGCGGGCAGCTCCAGGGTGAAGGTGCTCCCGACCCCCAGGCGGCTCTCGACCGTCACCCGACCACCGTGCTGCTCGGCAACCGACTTGACAATCGCCAAACCCAGGCCGGAACCCTTCTCGCGCAGCGTCTCGCTCCGGCGCGCCCGATAGAACTTCTCGAACAGCCGGGCCTGATCCGTCGGGGCAATCCCGACGCCGGTGTCCTCGACGCTGATGACCTGCCGGCCGTCGTGCTGGCGGGCGTGCACGGTCACGCGCCCGCCGGGCTGGGTGTACTTGATGGCGTTGTCCACCAGGTTGGCCACCGCCTGGCGCAGCAGCGTCAGGTCGGCTTCGATCGGCCGCATGCCTCCGGGGATGTCCGCCAGCAGGGTGATGCGCTTGTTCGCCGCCTGGGCCTGGTAGGCCCCGGCCACGTCCTGCATCACGCTCTCGATGTTCACGGCCTCCAGGTTCAGCCCCACCCCCGCTTCGATGCGGCCCAGGTCGAGCAGGTTGTCCACCAGCTGGGTCATCGCCTCGATGCTCTCATGGATCTTGCGCACGAAATCCTTCTGCTGCTCGTTCATGGCGCCGACCATCGAGAGCATGGTGGCGTACCCGCGCATCAAGGTCAGCGGCGCCCGCAGGTCGTGGCTGACGGTCGACACGAACTCGGACTTGAGCATGTCGACCTTCTTGAAGTGCGTGATGTCCCACAGCACGCACACGCGCCCGGCCTGGTCCTCGCCCCCGGGCCGGATGTCGGTGGCCGTGGCAAACAGGGCGCGACCGGTACCGACGGCCACATCGGCCGTACGGCGCTCGGATCCCGGCTGGAGCAGCTCGAGGACCTCGGGCGAGGTCACCCACTCGCTGGCGGGCTTGCCCAGCACATCTTCCACGTTGCCTCGCAGCACCGCCTCGGCAGCCGGATTCGCCAGGGTCAATCGCCCTCGCCGATCGGTGGCCAGGACAGCGTCGGGGGTCGCCTCCAGAACGGCTCCCAGCCGCATCCGTTCTTGCTCGGCACGGTGGAACAGGCGGGCATTGCTCACGGCGACGCCGATCTGCGCCGCGAGGATTGTGAGCAGGCTGCTCGTGTCGGGCGGGAGCGCCTGCGACCTCCGGTAGCCGAGCCACATCACGCCGATGAAGGTTTGCTCGTCCCGCAGCGGCAGTGCGACAAGTCCCTGCAGGGGTTCGGTCACCTGGGCCAGGTTCAGCACGGCTCGCGCCCGTCCCGGGTTCTCGAGCAGGAACCTGCCCCGCTGTCGCGCCAGCTCGACCACCTGCCCGTCGAGCGAGGCCCAGTTGCCGCGGTCTTTGCCGGCGAAGTAGCTTTCAGCCTTCGCGGAGAGGTCGGCCTCGGAACCCAACAGAACCACGCGCACGTGGTCCGCTCGCAGCAGCCTGCCCACGCCTTCCAGGATCGGCGGCAGGATCCCCCCCAGGTCGAAACTGGAGGCCAGGCGCTGGCTGGAAGCCAGGAGAAGGTCCATCTCACTCAGCCGCGCCTGCAGGCTGCGGCGCATGCCCTCGAACGACATGGCCAGGCGGCCGATCTCATCCTCCGATCGCACGCGGATGGGCAGCGCCAGATTGCCGCGGGCGATCGACTCGGCCGCCACGGCCATCTCGCGCAGCGGACGCGTCAGTCGGCGGCTGGTGGCGTAGAGCACGATCATCATCACCGCCCCGACGGCCACCAGCACGGCCACCAGACGCGTGGCCAGCTGCACCGCCAGGGCATTGACGGTTCGCTGCGGGATGCTGATCACGACCTGCCAGGGGTACCCTTCGGCCGGTTGCACCAGCACCAGCTGACGTGTTCCATCCGAGGCCGTGACGGTCGATGCCGTGCCGGTTTCGCTCGGCAGCGAAGGAGTCTGCAGAATGCGCGCCGCATCGGGGTGAACCAGGATGCGCCCGGCGCCGTCGGTCAGGTAGGCTTCGCCTTCTTCGACCGCCTCCAGCCGTTCGACGATCGGCTGGAAGATCGGATTGGTCGAAAGCTCCGTCCAACCGGCCATCGCGCCCGCCGGCGCCGCCCCGCTGCCTGCCAGGGGCACGATGAAGGCCAGTCGCGCGCTGGTGCCCCCGGGCGCCGGCGCCACCACCTGCTCCTGCGGCGCCCCCTCTAGGGCGCGCGCCAGCGCCGGACCGATCTCCAGCAGCGCCTGGGCCTCGGAGGGATCGGCGGTCGTCGAGGCCGTGAGACGCCCCGTGGCGTCGAAGGTGCTCAAGCGGGCGAAGAAGGGGATCTGATGAAGGACAGCCCCGAGCGCCTCGTCCTCCGAATCGCCTTCGCCCCGCCGGGCCGTGTACGCCTGGGCTGCTTCCTGCGCGAAGGCTCGGCCGCTTTGGATGAAGAAGGGCACGCCGCCCCCGACAACGTTGGCGGTCTGCTCCATCTGCGATTCAACCAGGTCGCTGGCCGCGGTCCGGGCCAGGAGCCAGTTGCCGAGCAGCAGCACGGCGCCGGCCAGCAGACCGACCCCGGCGAATGCCGTCAGCAGCCGGGCGGCCAGCGATCGATTGTAGGGCGCGGGCAGGAGCCGCCTCGGCCTGTACCACGCCGAGGGGGCCACCGTGCGCAGCGCTTCACAGATCACCCCCGCACTGCCGACTTCAAGCGTTGCCGCCAGCAGGCCGGGCAGCGCCCACGACAGGGCGTACTCGAGGGCGTCATACCCCGTCCCGCCCGCTGTTACCAGCCTCTCGACCATGCCGAGCGCGGCCAGCATCGCCCCGCCCAGCAGGCTGGCGAGCAAAGGGCTGCGCAGACCCTTGCCCGCCCACTCGACGTAGTTCTGTCTAAGGAAGATGGTGACGATCGCGGCGGTGATGGCCGTGCTCACCGGGGTCATCAGGCTGTGGGTCACCCATCCGGCGCGGGCGAAGCCGCTCGCCAGACCGACGAGGGCCGCCTCGGTGACGCCGGCCGCGCCGCCTGCCATGAGCCACGGCAGCGCGCCCAAGACCGAGAACAGCGCCGGGTAGGCGGGCTGACCCTCCCCCGGCAGCGGCAGACCGGCGAGCGCGGGAAGTTGGACGGTGAGCAACTGGGAGGCAAATGGTGCCAGGATTAAGAGCGCCAGGAACAGGAGCGGGCGGCCACCTTCGGCCGAGGGCTGACGGAGGCGTCGAATCAGGTCGCTCAGGATGACGATGGCGGACAGCAACAACCCGACGGCCAGCACGACATACCCCGAAGAGCGGACGGGGAGTCCCAGGGACAGGCTGACGTCGAAGCCCCACCAGTCGAAGAGCATCTTTGTCAAAGCGCGCGGTGCCGGGGATTATAGCATCGGGTCCGCCGCTTGCCCCACCCCTCCCTTTATGCTAGACTGCGCGAACTTCCCAGGACCAACGGCGTGAGCGGATCACCCATGGCCGAGAAGATCCTGATCATCGATGATGACATCGACACGCTCAAGCTGGTCGGACTGATGCTGGAGCGGCAGGGCTACCGCATTGCCGTGGCCAGCAATGGCACGCTGGGCATCACCCGGGCCGCCGTCGAGAAGCCGGACCTGATCCTGCTGGACGTGATGATGCCGGACCTCGACGGCTACGAGGTCACCCGGCGGCTGCGCTCCGATCCCTCGCTGGCCCACATCCCCATCATCATGTTCACGGCCAAGAGCATGGTCGACGACAAGGTCGCCGGCTTCGAGGCGGGCGTCGACGACTACCTGACCAAGCCCACCCATCCCGCAGAGCTGACGGCGCACGTCAAGGCCGTCCTGTCGCGTACGGTGACGG
>DYJB01000008.1:0-5185 GCA_020723365.1 Candidatus Aquidulcis sp.
GCCGTTTTCCCCCAGCAGGGCGTGGATCTCACCCTCCTCCAGGGACAGGCTGATGTGGTCGTTGGCCAGGATTCCCGGGAACCGCTTGGTGATCCCTTCCAGCTCTAGGACTGCCGCCATGGGAACCTCACCGTGGGGATCCGCCGAGGGCTGCCCGCCGCGGGAAGGGCGGGCCTATCGGCGTTCGTGTATTACAGCACAGAACAGCACCCCATGCAATGCGCGCCAGCAGCCGTCCGCCCGCCCCCGCATCGGCGCCGAGATGACCAAGGGCCAGGATTGCTCCTGGCCCTTGTTTCCGTTCCGCGTGCCTTCGAGTAGGTCCGCCGCGATTACCGCGGGTAGACGGCGCTGACCTCGCCGGAGATGATCTTGGCCTTGAGGGCCTCGATCTCGGCCATCAGATCCGCCGGGACCTTGTCCATCCACGCCGACCCGACGTCCATCGACACACGCCCGTTCTCGAGGTTGCCGATGAACTGGGCGCCGGTGAACGTGCCGTCAACGCCGGCCTTGATGGCGTCGAAGACGAACAGGTCCATGCGCTTCATGGCGCTGGCCAGGATGAAGTCGGCCTGGTCCGGGTAGAAGGAGGACCAGTCGGTGTCGACACCGATCAGCAGGCCCGTGCCGCGCTCCTCGAAGACCGCCAGGCTGCCCTGGCCCACCGGGCCGGCGACCGGCATGATGATGTCGGCGCCCGCGTCGAGCAGCGTCTCGGTCATCGTGCGGCCCTTGTCCGTGTCGGTGAAGTCACCGGTGAACAGGCCGTCCTGCGCCACGGGATCCCAGCCTTCGAGCGTCACGCTCGTGCCGTGGACCTTGTTGTACTCCTGGATGCCCATGTAGTAGCCGTCGCTGAAGGCGGTGACCGGCGGGATGTTGATGCCGGCGTACACGCCGACCTTCCCGGTCTGGGTCATGCCCGCCGCCAGGTAGCCGGCCAGCATCGTGGCTTCGTTGATGTTGTAGAAGCTGCCGATGTAGTTGGCGTTGTTGTTCCAGGCGGTGTCCACGCCGGCGAAGAGCACGTCCGGGTTGGCGGTGGAGACCGTCGAGAGGGCCCCGTCCAGCAGGAAGCCCACGCCGAAGATCAGGTTGCAGCCTTCCTCGACGAAGGCGTTCAGGTTCGGCTCGTAGTCGGCCTCGCCCTTGGACTCGAGGAAGCGGATGTCGGCGCCCAGCTCAGCCGCGGCGCGCTCCATGCCGACCCAGGCGAACTGGTTGAACGACTTGTCGTCCGTGCCGCCGGTGTCCGACACCTGGCAGGCGACGAAGGCCGGCGGAGGCGGAGGCGGGGCCTCGGTCACGACCGGCGCTTCGGTCACGACGGGCTCCTCGACGACGGGGGCCTCAGTCGGCTCGGCCTGGCCGCAGGCGCTCAGCACAAAGGCCAGCGCCAGCAGCACCGAAAGGACGGCGTACAGCTTCTTCATCTTCTCTCACTCCTTGTTTGGATGTCGGGAAGAGGTGTTCCCGGACTGCACTCGAGGATCTGCACATGCCACATTGGGATCTGGTGGACGACGATCACCCCTTTCCCCGGAGGGCCGGGCCCCCGGCTGGTGGTTCACGTAGTGTAGCACGAGATGCGGGCCCGGGCAAACGCCCTGCCCGCAGGGCTAGGCCTGCGGCTCCCCGTCGAGGTCGCCGTAGTCCAAGACCTCCCGCGCCTGCGAGCCTTCCTTGGCCGGCCCGATGACGCCGCGTTCCTGCAGCAGGTCCACCAGCCGGGCCGAGCGGGTGTAGCCGATCCGCATCCGGCGCTGGAGCAGCGAGATCGACGCCCGGCGCATGCCCCGCACGACTTTGACAGCCTCGTCGTACAGCGGGTCGACTCCATCCTCCGCCTCGGCCCCCATCTCATCCCACAGCGGGGCCTGCTTGAGCGGCGCCCCGCCCAGGGACGGGCGTTCGGACACCGGGCCGGCCGAGGGCGCCGGCGAGCTCGGGCCGACGGCCTGGCTGCGCCAGTGCAGGATCAGCCGGTTGAGCTCGGCCTCCGAGACGTAGGCCCCCTGCATGCGCAGCGGCGCCGGCGCGTCGGGCGAGTGGAACAGCATGTCGCCCCGCCCCAGCAGCCGCTCGGCGCCCGGCTGGTCGAGGATCACCCGGCTGTCGACCGATGAGGCCACGGCGAAGGCGATCCGCGCCGGGAAGTTGGCCTTGATCAGCCCGGTGATGACGTCCACCGACGGCCGCTGGGTGGCGATTACCAGATGGATGCCTGTCGCCCGGGCGAGCTGTGCCAGGCGCGTCAGCACGCGCTCGGTTTCGTCCGGCGCCAGCATCATCAGGTCGGCCAACTCGTCGATGACCACCACCAGGTAGTTCAGCCCCTTCTGCCCAGCGGTCTGCATGCGCGTGTTGAACTCGGCAATGTTGCGCACGCCCTCGCGGGCGAAGCGCCGGTAGCGCTCGTCCATCTCGCGCGACACCCACTGCAGCGCCGGCACCACCCGCTCCAGGTCCACAACCACCGGCGCCAGCAGATGCGGAATGCCGTTGTAGAAGGTCAGCTCGACGCGCTTGGGATCGACCATGACGAGCTTGAGCAGCTCGGGCGAATTGTGGAGCAGCAGGCTGGCGATCAAGGCATTGACGCACACCGACTTGCCGGAGCCGGTCGTGCCGGCGATGAGCAGGTGCGGCATCATCACCAGGTCGGTCGAGATCGGGCGGCCGGAGACGTCGCGGCCCAACCCCAGGCGCAGCGGCGGCCGCAGCTTACGGAAGGACTCGGCCTCGAGCACATCGCGCAGCGCCACGAGCGAGATCACCGGGTTGGGCACCTCGATGCCGACGTAGCCCTTGCCGGGCACGGGCGCCTCGATCCGGATCGACTGCGCCGCCAGCGCCAGCGCCAGGTCGTCGGCCAGGGCGGCGATCTTGCTCACCTTGACCTTGACGCGCTTCCCGCCGCGCACCTCGACGAAGTCGGGCTCGACTCCGAACTGGGTGATGGTCGGGCCGCGGTTGACCTCAACGACGTGCGCCGGGGCGCCGAAGGCCAGCAGCGTCTCTTCGATCAACTTCGCCCGCTCGCGGTCGAACTCCTGGTCCGCCTTGCCCTCGACGCCCGGCTCGAGGATCTCGGCCACATCTGGCATCACCCATTCCGGTGGCGGAGGCTCGGGGACGGCTTCGACGTCCGGGGTCGCGGCCGCGGTCTGCGCCGCCGTGCCAAGGGTTGCGGCCGCGGTCGCCTCGCCAGGCGGCGGCGCTGCCCGCACCGGCATCAGATCCGGCGCGGGGATGAAGGCCGCCGGTCGAGCGGAGGGTCCCGGCCCGGCGCGGCGCACCCGGCGGCCCACCCATTCGACGACATCGGCGATCGACCATCCCGCCACCAGCATGGCGCCGGCCAGCAGCCAGGCAAGCAGGACCACCGCCGTGCCGGCCAGGCCCAGCGCGCCCAGCAGGCCGGACAGCATCCACGCGCCCAGCAGCCCACCGCCTCGTCCCTCTTCAGCTAGCGCGATTGCCATGGGGCGATCGGCGGGAAGGAGCGCGGCGTGCAGTCCGACCAGCAGTCCAAGGTAGAGCAGCGCCGCGCCGACGACTTGCGCCCATCGGATGTGCGGCAGGCGCGTCTGGAAGCGGCGCAGCAACATCCACAACCCGCCCGCCGCCATCGCCAACGGCACGGCCAGCAGCCCCCAGCCAAAGAGCGTCCGTAGCAGGCCGAGCCAGGCGCGCGCCAGCAGACCCTCCGGCACCAGCAGGCTGGCGAACGAGAAGAGCGCCAGGGCGATCAGCGCCAGACTGAGGAGCTCGAGGCGGTGTTCGTCCAGGAACTCGAGGGCGGCCTCCAGCCAGGCGGGGCGTGCCGATTCCGGGGCCGCACTGCGGCGCGATCCGCGCGGACGCCCTCCGCGCGCGCCGGCGCTCGATCGTGGGTTGGAGCCTGCGCTGCGACCGGAACGCGCCGGCGGTTTCGAACGGGCCAAGGGCGAATGCCTCCGGGGGTCGCCGGCCGGCACGCGACAGCGTGCGCCGACACCCGAATCATTGTAGCCTACGCCCGGCAGGGAGGGGAAATGGCAGCTCAAAGGCTCCGCCCACCGGACGCTCGCTTCTTCCGCACCCTCTACGCCCTCGGACTGGGACCGATCGTCGGGCGCCTGATCCTGCTGCTGACGACCACCGGGCGCAAGTCCGGGCTGCCGCGGCTGACCGCGTTGCAGTACGAGGAAGTCGACGGCGCCTACTACCTGGGCTCGTCGCGCGGCCTGCAGGCCGATTGGGTGCGCAACCTCCTGGCCCAGCCGCGCGTCGGCGTGCGCGTCCGCTCGCTCGCTTTCGAGGGGCGTGCCGAGGTCGTCACGGACCCCCGGCGACTCGCCGACTTCATCGAGCTTCGTCTCCAGCGGCATCCTCGCATGGTCGGCCGCATCCTGCAGATGGATGGACTGCCCGCCCGCCCCTCGCGGCCCGAGCTGGAGGCTTACGCCGCGCGACTGGCGCTGGTGATCGTTCACCCGCTGGGCGATGATCCCGTCTCCGGCGTCGGGCGCGACCGCGATGCTACAATGAAGGCGTGAGCGACCCGCGCCATCTGCAGATCCTTCGTCTGACGCATTTCCTGCGCGATGTCCCGGAGCAGGCGCTTGAGTCGGCCGCCGCGCAGCTGACCCAGGGGACCTTCGCCCCGGGCGAGGACATCGCCGTGCAGGGCTCCGCCCCCGACGCGCTCTACTTCGTGCTCGAGGGCAACCTCGACCTGCTCGTCCGCGATCCCCGGGGCCAGGAGCGCCGTCTCGCGACGCTGACGCCCGGCGACACGCTGGGCGAAGTCGAGGTCGTCTACCGCCTGCCGCGCCTGACCACGGCCCGGGCCGCTTCGCCCTGCACCGTGGCGCGCTGGGATCGCCCGGCGCTCTCGGCCTTCATCGGCGGCTTCCCCGCCGCCCTGGCCAGCCTGCGCTTCGCCGCCGCCAGCCGCCGGCTGGCCGCCCGCCTCAAGTTCGGCTGGCTGGGCGAGGGCGAAGTGCTGTATGCCGCCGTGCGCAAGCACATCGCTCTGCTCTTCCAGGCGCTGATCCTGCCGGCCGTTGTCGTCCTGGCCGGCCTCGTGCTGGCCTCCTGGGCCCTGGGCGGCGCCTCCTCGCTGCTCGCTTGGGTCGCTGGCGCGACGATCGCCGCCGGGCTGGCGGCGCTCACGGCACGGGCGCAGGGGACGCCG
>DYJB01000008.1:5195-10893 GCA_020723365.1 Candidatus Aquidulcis sp.
ACTACTACGTCGTGACGGACCGCCGCGCCCTGTGGATCGAGAAGGTCGTCGGCATCTACGACAGCCGCCGCGAGGCGCCGCTGCACATGGTCGTCTCGGTCAGCCTGCGCACCGACATGCTGACACGCAGTTTCGGCTACGGCGACGTCATCATCCGCACCTTTACCGGCCAGCTGACCTTTCGCAACGTCGGCAACCCCAAGGCCATGGCGGCGCTGATCGAGGAGCACTGGCGCCGCGTTCAGCACCAGCGCCAGCAGGCCGAGCGGGCCACGCTGGCGCAGACGCTGCAGGACAAGATGGGGGTCGAGACGCCGGCCGTTACCACCACCGCCTTGCCCGTGACCTCCGAGCGCGCCAGCCGCGACGTGGGGCTCGATCACTGGACGCTGCAGCTGCGCTTCGAGGACAAGGGCGTCATCACCTACCGCAAGCACTGGGCGGTCCTGCTGCAGGCGATCGCTCTGCCGTCGATCCTGCTGCTCGCCGGCGCCGGCCTGCTGGGCGGCAGCCTGAGCGGCATGGTTCAGCTCCTCGATCCGCTGCTCTCGGCCATCGTTCTGCTGGCGTGGATCGGCGTGATCGGCTTGTGGTGGCTCTACCAGTACGTCGACTGGGCCAACGACATCTACCAGGTGACGCCGACGCAGATCGTCGATATCACGCGCAAGCCGCTGGGCACCGAGAGCCGCGAGGTGGCGCCGCTCGAGAACATCCTGGGCACCGAGGTCGACCGCAAGGGGCTGGCCGGGCTGCTGCTCAACTACGGGACCGTCACGGCCAGCATCGGCACGGCCGAGTTCAAGTTCCAGGGCGTGTTCGATCCGGTGGGTGTCCAGCAGGATATCGTTCGCGCCCAGGAGGCCATCCTGGCCCGCAAGCGGGAGAAGGAAACCGGCCAACGTCGGGAGGAAATGGTAGAATTACTTCGGCTCTACGATAAGGAGATCGCCTCTCGCCGAGCGGCGCCGGAGGCGGACGAACCGACCGATGGCCACGCGTGAAATCGTCACCCTCCCCGACCCGGTGCTGCGCCAGAAGGCGCGCAAAGTGCCGGCCGTCACGGAGGACATCCGCACCCTGATCGATGACATGGTCGAGACGATGCGCGCCGCCCCGGGCGTGGGGCTGGCGGCTCCGCAGGTGGGCGACAGCCGGCGCGTGATCGTTGTCGAGTACGCCGAGCCGCCCGAACAGGAAGGCGAGCCCGCACGCCCTCCGAAGCTCTTCACCCTGGTCAACCCCGAGATCGTGCGCCGCGCCCCGGATCAGGTCAAGGGCGTTGAGGGCTGCCTGTCGGTCCCCGGCTACCTGGGCGAGGTCGAGCGCTTCGAGTCGATCACCATCAAGGGCCTCAACCGGGCCGGCCTGCCGGTGCGCATCAAGGCCGCCGGCTGGCTGGCGCGCATCTTCCAGCACGAGATCGACCACCTCGAGGGCACGCTCTTCATCGACCGGGCCGAGGAGGTGTGGAAGGGCGAAGAGAAGGAGATCGAGTCGATCGCCGCCGATTGAGGCGGCCTCCCTCTCAGGCGGCGCCGCGCGGACCCCCGGTCCGCGTTTTTCATCGCAGCCTTCGTCCACGCCGCCATGCTACAATCCCATCGCCCATGCTCCTTCAGCACTTGTCCCTGACGAACGTGCGCAACTTCGTCCGCCTGGAGGCGGACGTTCCCGCTGGGCCAACCCTCATCGTGGGCGCCAATGCCCAGGGCAAGACCAGCCTGCTCGAAGCCGTCTACTACCTGGCGCGCGCCGCCTCCCCGCACGCACACAGCGACCGGCAGCTGATCAACTTCCTGGCCCTGCAGGAAGCGACGCCCTTCGCCCGCCTGGTGGCCGAGTACCGCCGCGCCGACCGCCTCCAGCGGGTCGAGATTCGCCTGGTGCTCGAGCCGGGCCTCAACGGAAGCGAGGCGCGCCTGCACCGTGAGGTGCTGCTCAACGGCGTCAAGCGCCGCGTGAGCGACCTGGCCGGCGGGCTGCACGCGGTGCTCTTCCTGCCGCAGGACCTGCGCGTGCTCGAGGGCCCGCCGTCCGAGAGGCGCCAGCAGCTGGATTCGACGCTGGCCCAGGCCGACGCCGTCTACGCCGAGGCGCTCTCCGAATACGGCAAGGTCCTCGCCCAGCGCAATGCCCTGCTCAAGCAGATGGATGAGCAGGGCGGCAACGGGTCCCAGCTCGGTTTCTGGGACGACGAACTGGCCGAGCAGGGCGCCACGCTCATCCGCGCCCGGTCGTTGGCGCTGGCGGAGCACGACCGTCTGGCGTCTCCGATCCACGCCGACCTGACGCGCGGTCGCGAGGCGCTGCACCTCGAGTACCTGCCCAGCTATGATCCGCTTCCTCCCGCCCCGGCCCAACTCGGGCTGCCGCTGCAGCCGGCGCCGGACCGCACGGTCCTCAACCGGGAATCGATCCGCGACGGCCTGCGCCAGGCGCTCGAGCGAACGCGCTCCGAGGACCTGCAGCGCCGCGCCACATCGCTGGGCCCGCATCGCGACGACTTCCGCTTCACCGCCAACGGCATCGACCTGCGCGCCTACGGCTCGCGCGGGCAGAACCGCACCGCCATGCTGGCCCTCAAGCTGGCCGAGATCGAATGGCTGCATCAGCGCACGGGTGAGTGGCCGATCCTGCTGCTCGACGAGGTGCTGGCCGAGCTCGACGGCGAGCGCCGCCAGGACCTGCTGCGCCGCGTCGCCAGCCTGCCCCAGGCGCTCGTCACGTCCGCCGACATTGAGATGTTCGAGGGGCAATTCCGCCGGGCTGCCACCACCTGGGAAGTGGTCGCCGGCACGCTGCGCCCCGCTGCCTGAGGCGAGGGCTCAGCCCAGGGGATCGCGCGCCGGCATCCCGGCACGGCGGGGGTACTCGGGCGGCGTGGCGGCCGTCTTTTCCACCACCACCAGGTAGCGTGTCTCCGGGATGCGCGGCAGCTCGACCGGGATCAGCTGTTGCACGCGCCCGCCCAGCAGCCGCAGGGCGCTTTCGGCGGCGTGTGCTTCTGCCGGGCCGGTCTCGCCCTTCTGCGCGATAGCCCTGCCCCCAGCCTGACAAGGGGTAGCAGGTACTCCGCCAGCACCGGCATCCCCGCCACCGCCCGCGCCACCGCCCAGTCGTAGGCGGCACGGTGCTCAGGCATCTGTCCCACGTCCTCCGCCCGGGCGTGGACGACCGTGATCCCCTCCAGTCCCAGTCCTTCGACGACGTGTCGGCAGAACTCGGCCTTCTTGCCCGTCGCCTCGACCAGCGTCACGTGCAGGCGCGGCAGGACGATCTTGAGCGGCAGCCCCGGGAAGCCGGCGCCCGTGCCGATGTCCACCAGGCATTCCGCCGGGCGCGGCTTGATCACGAGCAGGCAGCTGAGCGAGTCAAGAAAGTGCTTCGTTTCGATGGCCGAAGGATCGGTGATGGCGGTCAGGTTGAAGCGCTCGTTCCACGTCAGGAGTTCGGCGGCGTACCAGGCGAACGCCTCCAGCTGCCGGCGGGTGAGCGTCACCCCGAACCGCGCCTGCGCCGTGTCCTGCAGGTTGAGGACGGCCGGCGGGGTGCTCATTCAGTGGGGTCGGCGGAGCGTCAGGCAGGCGCGCATCTCGCCCACGATCAGCTTGCGGAAGTTGGTCACCGGCTGTGTGCCGTACTCCGCCAGCGCATCGAGCTGGTCGGGCACCAGGGCGCCCAGCTGTGCCAGCACCGCCAGCGCCGCCCGCCGCCCGGCACGCTGCCCCGGCGGGTTGTCGGTCAGCTTGCCCACCTCGCCGTCGGCGATTTTGATCGCCACGCCCAGCCCGGGCGAGCCGGGGCCGAGCGTGCCCGGCCGGATCGCCAGGCCTCGGTAGCCTTCCGCCCCACCCTTGGAGAGGATCGCCCCGCCGGAGACCTGCATCAACGATGTGTCGAAGCGTCCCGGGCCGTCGACCATGTCGGGGTTGGAGGTCATGGCATCGACGATTCGCCGCACGGCGCGCTCCCGCTCCGGCGCCAGCCCGGATGGGTCCGCCAGCCGGGCGTAGCCGGTGGCGGCCGCCGCCAGCGGGACAGCGAAAGTCGGCACGGAGCAGCCATCGATACCGAGCTGCACCTGCTCCGGCGCTATGCCGCACATGGCGCTGAAGGCTTCCAGGATCCGGCTCTGCACCGGATGGTTGGGATCGATGTACGTTCCGAGAGGCGCGCCGAGAAAGCGCGCCTGGGCCAGCATCCCGGAGTGCTTGCCGGAGCAGTTGTGCCGGTTGGGCGTCAGCGGCTCGTTGTTCTGGCGCATGCGCGCCGTGGTGGCGGCATCGTAGGGCGCGTGCGTCCCGCACAGCAGGTCAGCTTCGCGCACCCCCACCTGCGCCTGAATGGACTCGGCCATGGCCTTGTGGGCATCGGTCCCGGCGTGCGAGGCGCAGATGAAGGCCAGCTGGCGCGGCGAGAGACCGAAGGAATCCATCCCGCCGCCCTCGACGAAGGGCAAGGCCTGGAAAGGCTTGGCGCTCGAGCGTAGAAAGGTCAGGGCCTGAGGGTCGCCGCACCAGGCGAGCAGCCGGCCGAGGCGGTCGGTCACGGCCACGGCGCCGTAATGGACCGACTCGACGACGCCTCCCCGCGTCACCTCGACGACGGGCTCATACCAATCAGCCTTCATGCTTCCCCCGCTGTGCGCTTCGGGGTCAATCCTCTTCGGCCCGCCAGCGCGTGTACAGGCGTTCCAGTCCGACCTGCAGCCGCAGGTGCGCGTGCTCACGCCGCGTGGAGGGGATCTTGTAGCCGCGCAGCAGGGCCGAGGCCAGGCTTGCGGTTGCTTCCGTTAGATCCGGCCGCGGCTTGACCTTGCGCAACCGCTGCTCGACGCGCGTCAGCCAGGTGGACATCTGAGCGATCGCCTTGCGCTCGATCACGCCGTCGCGCGACGACACCAGGGTGAAGGACTTGTAGGGCCCACGGGCCGCCTGCTGCAGCGTTTTCTGCCAGGCCGCCAGGTCGGCGTCCCCCAGGTAGGCCGGCTCTTCCAGGCAGACGGCATCCCCGATGAAGATGACCCCGGCATCCGGGACGACGACCCAGATGGCGCCTCGCGTCGGCCCGGGCCGATGCAGCAGGATGATCTCGCGCCCTTCCAGGTGCAGGCTCATCTCCGTCGAGAAGGTCAGGTCGGGCACGGCCTTGGAGACACCGCTGATGCGCTTGAGGCGGTCGGCCTCGGCGCCGATCGGGCGCGCCCCGCCCTTGAAGGTGTCCGGCCAGGCGTTCATGACCAGGCGCGTTTCGTCATGGGCCAGAATGGGCAGGTCCAGCCCGCGCGCGCCCAGGACGCGATCGGGGTGGTGATCGAGCAGCACCATGCTGCGCGGTTTGCCCTTCTCACCCAGCTGGCTGATCCATTCGCGGGCATCCTCGATGCGGATGGGCGCGTCGATCAGGAGCAGCCGCCCGTGCGAGGCAACCGCGCCGACCGACACGCCGGGGAACTTGCTGTTCAGGAAGACGCCGGAGGCAACGGTACGCATGCAGGGTCTCTCGATGAGGCGGATGGGCGCATCCCGGCTACCGGGACACCGCGGCCATTATACCGGCAGGGTGAAGGAGAACGTCGACCCCTGCCCGACTTCGGACTCGACCCAGATGCGCCCGCCGTGGGCTTCCACGGCCAGGCGACAGAAGGCCAGCCCGAGGCCGAGGCCCTTGGCGTAGCCCTCCTGGTGCAGGCGGG
>DYJB01000008.1:10903-20441 GCA_020723365.1 Candidatus Aquidulcis sp.
GAACTTGTCGAAGATACGCTGCTGGTCGCGGGCCGGGATGCCCGGCCCGGTATCGGTCACGCTGACGCATACCTGCGACTGGCGGCGGGCGGCGGTCAGCGAGATCTGGCCCCCGCTGCGGGTGTACTTGACGGCGTTCTCGAGCAGGTTGATCAGCACGCGGCGGATCATGTCGACGTCAATCTCGAGCATCGGCAGGTCCGCCGGCGCCAGGCTGAAGTGCAGCACCTGGCCCTTGGCCTCAGCCACGGGATGGATCTCCTCCACCGCTTCGGCGATGATCGAGCTGATCGATCCCAGCGTACGGTGCAGCACCGCCTTGCCGCTCTCGAGCTGGCCGACATCCAGCAGCGACTCGACCAGGCGCGACAGGCGCCGGCTGGAGCGCATGCTGATGGCCAGCACCGACTGCAGGGCCTCGTCCTGCGGCGGGATCGACGCCTGCAAGACCTCGAGGCTCGAGATGACGTTGCCCAGCGGTGAGCGCAGATCGTGAAAGACCATCGAGGTCAGATCGGTGCGCAGTTCGTCCAGCGCCTGGCGCTCGGAGATGTCGCGCAGGATCCATTGCAGCAGCGGCTGGCGGCCGATCTCGACCCGCGTGACGTGCACCTGGACCGGCATCGGCCGGCCGTCGGCGTGCGTCACGCGGCCGTCGTAGGCAATGGCGATTCCGGAGCCGATCTGGCCCAGGTCCTCCGGCAGGCGCTCGGCGTCGGGGACGTGCAGCTAGAACATCGCCCGCCCGCGCAGCGCCTGGCGGGCGTAGCCCAGGAACGCCTCGGCGCGATGGTTGGCGTCGGTGATCGTCCCGTTCAGATCGCTGATCAGGATCGGATCGACGTTGTCCTCAAACAGGGCGGCATAGCGCTGGCGCGCCTCCTGGGTGGCCTCGAAGAGCTGGGCGTGGGCAATGGCCGTGCCGGCCAGGCTGGCGATGCCGATCAGCAGCTCGACCTCTTCGGGCAGGAACACACCCCGCCGCGGGTTGACGGTCAGGAGCACGCCCAGGACGCGCTCCTGCGCCAGGATGGGCGCGCAGGCCAGCGCCCGCGTCGTCGCGCCCCGGCGCTCATCGAGGCGATGCTCAAAACGCGCATCGGCGGCGGCGTCGGGCACCACCAGCGGCTGGCCGTTCTCGGCCACCCAGCGGGCGATCCCCTGGCCGGGTGGAAACTGGAATCCGACCAGCGCCTCGGCCCCGGCGCCCTTGGCGATCTTGATCTCCAGATCCCCGCCGGTCGCGTCGACCAGCGCCAACGCAGCCGCCTCCACGTCCAGCGTCCCCATGGTCTGATCGAGAATGCGTTGCAGCACCTCGCCCACATCGAGGCTGGCGATCACGACCCGCGTCGCTTCGCTCAGCGTCATCAGCGCCTGCAGCTGCCGCTGGCGCTCGGCGAAGAGCTGGGCGTTGGCGACCGCCACCGCCGCCTGGTCGGCGAAGGCGCTCACCACCTCGACATCCGCTGGCCCATAGGCCCCCACCCTCAAGCTGTCGACGTTGAGCACGCCGACGGCTTGATCGCGCACCACCAGGGGCGCTCCGATCCAGGCGCGAATGCGCCGCGCCTCGGGCAGGTCCACGGCCTGCTGCCAACCGGGCGTCGCCTGCGCATCCTCCACCACCACGGGCTGGCGCGTCGTGAGCACCCGTCCGGTCAGGAGCGTCGGGTCGATGGGAAGCGTGCGCCCGATGAGGGTGTCGTTCTTCTCAAACCCGCGTGCCGCCACCGCCATCAGCCGGCCGCCGTCCACCAGGAAGATGCTGGCGCTGTCGTAGGCCACGACGCGCTCCAGTTGCTCCAACACCTGCGGGAAGACCAGCGCCGGATCGAGGGTGGAGTTGATCGTGCGGGCGATCTCCTGCAGGCGGGAGGCAAAACGCCGCCGCTCCTGCTCTGCCTCGAACAGCCGGGCGTTGTCGAGGGCGATGCCGGCCTGGTCAGCGACCACGGTCAGCAGCGCCAGGTCCTGCTCGCCGAAGTGATCGACTTTGGGGTGCCCGAGCGTGAGCACGCCCGCCACTCGCCCGCGCGCCATCAGCGGAACACAGGCCGCCGAGCTGGCCTCCCCGTCGCCCTCGTTGCCGTTGCGCTGCAGCCAGCGCGGGTCCTTGCGCGTGTCGGCGATGACCGCCGGTTGACGATGCTCGACCACCCAGCCGGCCAGGCCGCGCTCAAAGGTGTCGGCCAACTGCTGGACGCTGTGCTCGTGGACCGTGCCACCGTACGCCAGCGCCCCCTCGCTCACGCGCCCGGCCTCGTCGAATACCAACAGGCTTCCGCTAGAGGCCTGAACCGCTTCCAGCGTCAGCTGCAGGATGCGGTCGAGCAGCGTGTGCAGGTTGAGCTGCACGGCCAGCTCGCGGCTGATCGACGACAGCCGTTCGAGCTGCGTCGGGGGAGCCTGCGTGGAGCGCGCCCTGGCCATCATGTCAGTCCCTTCAATCCCGTGGCCGTGTTGAAGACCACCACCCGGTCCGTCGGCCGGACCAAGCCATTGTCCACCACGCGCCGCAGTCCCGCAACCGCCGCCCCGCCTTCCAGGCACAGCAGGCAGCCTTCCAGCGCGGCAACCTGGCGGGCCGTTGCCAGGAGCTCGGCTTCGTCGACCGCCACAGCCGTCCCCCCCGATCCTCGCACAGCCCGCAAGACGGCACGGTCGGCATACGGCCTGGGCACGCGTAGCCCTTCCGCCCGGGTGGAGGCGCCCTCCCAGGCCTCGATGCGTTCGGCACCCGTCTCGACCGCCCGCACGACCGGCGCGCAGCCAGCCGCCTGAATGGCGATCATGCGCGGCCGCCGGCTGCCGATCCACCCCATTCCTTCCAGTTCATCGAAGGCCTTGGGCATCCCGACCAGGCCTGTTCCTCCGCCGGTGGGGTAGACGATCACCTCCGGCAGGTCCCAATCGAAGGCCTCGGCCAGCTCGAAGCCCATCGTCTTCTTGCCCTCCAGGCGGTAGGGCTCCCGGAGCGTGGCCAGGTTGAAAGCCCCCAGCTCAGCCGCCAGCCGGGCCGCCTCCTTCCCGGCTCGATCGATCAGCCCATCGACGATATGGATGGTCGCACCGGCGCGTTCGGCTTCCAGGCGGTAGGCCGGATGCGCGTCCCCCGGGAGGACGACGTGGGCCTTCATCCCGGCCCGGGCGGCATAGGCCGCCAGCGCACCGCCGGCATTGCCGGCGGTGGGAACCACGACCTGGCGCACGCCCAGCTCGGCTGCCCGCGAGAGGGCAACGGCCATACCGCGCGCCTTGAACGATCCGGTCGGATTGGTGCCCTCTTCCTTGATGTAAAGCGCCCTCAGGCCGAGTGCGGCAGCCAGGCGCGGCATTGGCAGCATGGGCGTATCGCCCTCACCCAGCGTCAGACGGAAGCGCTCGTCCCGGACCGGCAGCAGCTCCGCCCAGCGCCACAACCCTACCGGTCGCCGGCGGATCGCATCCGGCGCGACCGACTTCGCTGCTGCCAACAGGTCATATCGGGCAAAGAGAGGAGAATCGCACGCCGGGCAGACGGACTGGAGTTGGTCGGCCGGCAGGTGACGGCCGCACTCCGGGCACACGAGGTCCAGCAGCATGCTCATTGCTGGCGGAGTATAGCACCGCGCCTTGCGGCGCCGGCTTCACGTCCACCCCGCTTCGTCCGGGCGGGATCAAATCGACGAGACTGCCGAGGCGCTGGGCCGAAGGCCGCCGCCGACCCGAGGTGCGGGCTCAGGTTGTGCCCAAGGCCGGGATGCGACGGTCCATGCCGCGCATGGCGGGCAGGGCGGCCATGGAGAGCGTGGTCGCCAGGTAGGCCAGGGCGATCACGACCAGCACGGCGCGGACACCCAGTTGTTCGGTGAAGACACCGCCCAGCAGAACGCCCAACGGCATGGCGAGCCACGCCCCGGCCGTGATCGTTCCCAGCACCCGCCCGCGCATGTCGGCCGGGATGTGCTCGTAGGCGACGGCATCGAGGATCGGATTGAGCGGACCCGCACCGACGCTGCAAGCGAAGACCACGGTCAGAAGCGCCGGTAGGGGCAGGAAGAGGGCGAAGGCCCACAACTGCAGACTGGCGAAGATGAAGAGCGTCACAAAAGTGCCCCGCCGGGACAGCCGGTGCCCCACCAGGCCGTAGCCCAGGGCGCCCAGCATGGCGCCGCCCCCACTGGCGGCCAGAATGAGGCCCAGGTTGACGGGACTGCCAAAGACCTCCTTGACGTACACCGGCAGGATCACTCCGCTGATCGCCGCGTCGAGGAAGTTGGTGAGCATGACCACAACCACAATCGTCAGAATCAGCCGGTCGGTCCGCAAGAAGGCGAGCCCGGCCTTCCATTCGTGCAGGTACGCCTCCGTCGCGGGGCGCGGCCGGGCTGGCGGTGCGGCAACGCAGGCTCCCACCAGCACAGCGGAAACAAGGAACGAGGCTGCATCGAGCCAGAGTACCGAGGCGGTACCCATCACGCCGATCAACAGACCCGCTACCGGCGCGCCCACCAGGCGCGAACCGCGCTCGATCACCTGGGCGGCGGACGCCGCCCGCTCGATGGGCATGCCCGCTTGGGCGGCCAGATCGGGGACCAACGCCGACCGCGCCGTGCCTCCCGGGGCATCCAGAAGAGCCCCCAGGAACACCAGGACGATCAACTGCCAGAAGTGCAATCCCAGGGTGGCATGCAGCAGAGGGATCAGGGCCACGCAGGCGCCGCTGGCCAGATCGGCCAGGATGCTGGTTCGCCGGTACCCGAGGCGGTCGATTAGCGCTCCGCCGAGCAGACCGGCGAGCACGACGGGCAGGATGGTGAAGAAGCCTACCAGCCCGGTCCGCGCCGCGCTTCCGCTGGTCTCCAGTACGAACCAGGGGATGGCGATCATGGCGACCACATTGCCGACCATCGAGATGGCGTTCGCCGCCAGGAGGGAGATCAGGGGCAGGTGGTTGCGGGACACGCGCTTTTCGCTCCAGTGACGCAGGCCGTTGTCGCGCTCTTGCGCGGCTACTCGACGTAGACCTCCACGCGCTGCCGTTCCTGCTCGTCGACGATATCGATGATCTTGCCGGTCACGCCGCGACGGATGGCCTCCTCCAGCTCGTTCATACTGACGCCTTCCATCTCGGGCACGAAGCGCGCCCCCATACGCAGGCCGACGTTCACCAGGCCGACCGGCAGGTTGACATTGACCGCCACCTTGCCCGAGTCCATGTCGGTGACGCGCACGCGCAGCCATCGTCCTTCGGTCGTGGGGGTCGAGGCGCGCCGGCGCTCCGCCTTGCTCACGGCGGCGAGCAGGCGGGCGGCCTCCTCGGGGGAAATCTTGCCCTCCTCCACCATCTTCAGGATCTTCAGTCGTTCCTCGGACGACGCCATGTCCGCCTCCCCTACTCGAAGCTCACCCGGACGCGTTCGCCATCGCCGGACTCATCGACCTCGATGATCAGATCACGCTCGGATCCCAGTTCGTCCTCCAGCGACAGCAGCAGTTCATCCACGCTGGTAGCCGCCAGCGGCGGCATCCAGGGCCGGGCGAACTGAACGGCCCACACGGCGGCCCGGATCGGGATAGGAATCCACAGACGAGTCCCCGGGCTGCCCGCCGACCGGATGCGCACGAAGGCCCAGGGCGACTGGCTGCCGGCGGCCGCCAGGACCGTCACCACAATTCCAAGAAAGAGCAGCGGCATGCCCAGGATCCACCAGGCGCCTCCCTGCGATCCGAACCACCCCCCGGCGCCCAGGAAGGCCATGCCGATCGCCAGGGGGATGAGCCACCACGTGCGTGAGCGCCGGGAGGCGGATTTGCCGGCAGACGGCGCGGCGGGCACGTCGCTCAGACGGCGGAGCGCCTCATCGACGTCGATGCGTCCTTCCTCCAGCTGCTGGAGGACGTTGAGACTGGCACCCGTGTCGGTCATGGTTGTTTCCTCATGAGACTCCCTCTCCGCTGGCCGAGGCGCTAGCCGAGGCGCTAGCCGAGGCGTTGGGAGGCCAGGTCGATGGCCATCCACGTCAGCGTGCGGTCCGGCCGGAAGCCCAGCTCCCACAGATCGGCTTCGGCTTCGCCGGCGGGGGTTTCGAGCACGCCACCGTAACCGAGAGGACAGCCTTCTCCACCGCCCCGCAGTGTGCCGGGTCAACAAGCAGCAGGAAGCGATAGCTGTTCAGCCAGCGGACATGCGCGGACAGCGAGGCCAGCAGTTCGCCTTCCGGCTTCCACACCCAGTGCCGGGTCCAATCGACGCGCACGGCCGCCGGTACGCCGCTGCCACGAAAGAGACGCTCATCGGGCGGGAACGGCCACCAGAATCCGTCGGCGTCGACCCGGCGCCCCAGCTCCCACTGATCCCGCCACTCGGGATAGGCGCGGGGCCGCAGGCCGTCCAGCTCGCTCGGGCGAGGACGCGGCATGCCGCGCGGCCGAACCCAGGTCGTGCGGGTCGAGGTGATGCGGAACCCCAGCGAGTGATACAGCTGGCGCGCTCCGCCGTTGGCGCGATCGACCTGCAAGACGACGGTTTCGGCCTGGCGCTGCGCGGCCAGATCGAGGGCTGCCAGGACCAGCGCCCGGCCGATCCCTCGCCGCCGGTGGTCGGGATGCACGGCCACGTTGGCCATCACCCAGCGGCGCGGGGCACCGTCGACGCTGAGCAGGCTGACGTTGCCGATGACCTTGCCCCCTTCCAGCCAGACGAAGCCATCCGGTGTGGAGCCCGGGGGCAAGATCCATCGCCCCAGCAGATAGCCCAGCCAGCCGGCAGCCCCCAGCCAGCGCATGTCGCGCAGCATGCGCTGGCCCGAGGCATCCAGCTGCCCGGCGAAGGCGATCTGCACCACGCGCGCCGCGCCGGCCATGTCCCGGCGGGGATCGGTGCGCCGCAGTCCGCTGGCTGCGGCCCGGGGGCGCGTCAAGGCGGCGGCCGTCACGCGCTACCCTCCATGGCGCGGAACAGCTGCTCGGCCTGCTCCACCGTCAGCTTGCCCGCCTCGACCATCTTGAGGACCGCCAGGCGCTCCTGCTCGCCAATCTCGCCGCCGGTTTCCGCCGCCTCGCCCAGCGAAACGTTCACCTCACGCGGGCGCTCGGCGGCGCGGCCCAGCCGGTGGGGGCGCCGGCGCGAGCGTGCCATCGATGCGCGAATGCGCGCCGCCACGTCCTGGCGCAGGATCCCGCTCAACGGCTGGCTGCGCTCGATGTCGCTCAGCGCCGCCTCGACCTCGGCTTCGATCCGTGCTTCCAGATCCTGGCGCCATTCCTCCGTCAGCCCGGCCGAAGCGCGGCCGATAACCTCCAGGCGCAGGTCGCCGCCCGAAAGCAGCTCCAGGGCTGCCTCGCCTGCACCGATGTGGGCCTCACCCGAGGCGCCCGTCACACGGTCGCGCTGGGGCAGCGCCACGCGTGCGTCGCCCGCGGCGCGGTACGACACCGAGACGGACGAATCCTGCGGCAGGCGGCAGATCAGGTCGCTCGAGCTCTCCAGCCGCGAGTGCGACCCGGGCGGCAGGGACAGCTCGGCGTGCACGTCGCCACCGGAACAAGCCCGTGCCGCCCCGCGCTGATTGCGCACGTACAGGTCGCCTTCGACCTGTTCGAGACGCAGGTCGGACTCCAGATTCTCGACGCGGGCGTCGCCGCCGACCCACTCGGCCGTCAGGGCGCCGCGTCCGCCGACGACGCGCAGGTCGCCAGCCACGCGTCCGAGGCGCGCCGCCCCGCCGCTGCGCAAGTTCACATCCCCGCCCACCGTCTCGAGGCTGGCCTCGCCCTGCAATCCGCTCAGGCGAGCGTCGCCCCCGACGGCCCCGACCTCCACTCGAGCTCCGGCCGGCACGAACAGCAGGCAGCCGACACGGCAGCTGATCACCACCGCCTCCGCCTCGCGTCCGACCGTCAGATCCCCGCGCGCTGGAGCTTGCGCCTCCAGCAGGCCCCCGCTCCGTCCTACGATGCGCAGGTCGCCGCCCACCGACGGCACGCGCACGCGCGGTGTGGCTCCAACCTCAAGCGTGATGGTTTCCATGGCACCGTCCTCGCGCCGGCCTAGCCGTTCTCCAAGGAGCGCATCGCCTCCTCGGAGGTGATCTTGCCGCTGGCCAGATCATCCAGCAGGCGGTGAAGATCCTCGTCGCCGGCGGCGGCCGGCTCAACGCCGACGGGGAAGCCCATCTGCCGGATAACCTCGGTCAGGCGCGCCCGAAGCGTAGGATAGGAGAGGCCCACCTCACGCTCCATCCGGTTCAGCTTGCCCTCACAGCGCACGAAGGTCTCGACGAAGGCCACCTGTTCGGCTGTCAGGCGGCCAAGGCGGCCGACATCGAACCGGCCCTCGATGGTCGTGTCACAGTTGCGGCAGTGCAGGCGGGTGACCGCCAGCGCCTCGCCGCACACTGGGCAGTTGGTCAAGAGGTTGTTCACCTGCCTCCTCTTTTCGAGCACTGGATCTGAAGATGAAAGGATACCGTAGTTTCGGTCACCATCCTAGCGCACGAATCACTGATTGTCAATATGGAGTTTGAAATAATCAATGTAAACTTCACCTCCGGATGTCCCAGCTCTTAGGGGCGCCGGTCCCTGGGGCTCGTGGGGCTGGGCCTGCTAGAATCGGTCGTGGCCGCACCGGCGGTCAGCCCGCCCTGGGGATCCTCGACATGCGACCCGCCGCCACGTCACGCCCGACGCCTGAACGCCTCACGCTGCGCCTCGATGGGCTGGCGTACGGAGGCGAGGCCTTTGGCCGGGATGACGCCGGCCGGATGGTCTTCGTCCCGCTCGCCTTGCCCGGGGAACGCGTCTCGGTGGAGGTCGTTGAGGCCCACACCCGCTGGTGCCGGGCACGCGTGATCGAGGTGCTCGAACCTTCGCCACAACGGGTAGCCCCGCGGTGCCGCCACTTCGGCGTCTGCGGCGGCTGCCACTACCAGCACCTGGAGGCGGGCGCCCAGCCGGCGGCCAAGCAGGCCATCGTGCGCGCCCAACTCGAGCGGCTGGGCGGATTCCGCGATCCGCCCGTGGAAGAGACGGTTAGCGGAACGTCCTCCTGGAACACCCGCAACCACATCCAGTTCAGCCTGACGCCGGACGGCCGTCTGGGCTTCCAGGCCGGGGGATCGAACGAGGTCATCGCCATCCAGGAATGTCACCTGCCTGCGCCGGCGCTCAACGAACTGTGGCCCGCGCTGCAGCTCGAAGCGGGATCCGGCATCGACCGCCTGGCGCTGCGCTGCGCCGGCGACGAGACGTTGATCGTCTTCCACGCCGCCGACGAGCCCGACGTCGAGCTCGAGCTCGCCCAGCGCACCTCGGCCGTCTGGCTCAGCCCGCCGGGCATGCATGTTCTGGCCGGCGAGCCCGCCCTGGTGCACAGCGTGCGCGGCCGCCTGTTTCGCGTCTCCCCGGCCTCCTTCTTCCAAGCCCACGCCGAGCTCACCCCGGCGCTCGTCGACCTGGTGCTGCGCGCGGCGCAGCCCCAGCCTGGCCAGACGGCCTTTGACCTGTATGCCGGCGTTGGGCTGTTCAGCGCCTTTCTGGCCGAGCGCGGCTTGCG
>DYJB01000008.1:20451-25800 GCA_020723365.1 Candidatus Aquidulcis sp.
ACGTGCGCGCCGGCCTGCTCCTGGTCGCCCCCGGCCATCGCGCGGCGCGCGCGGGCCAGGTCCACGTGGCCCCTGCACAGCTCGACCAGGGCGGCGCTGGCGCCGGGGGCCGCGCGCTGGGCCGCGGCGAACTCGGCCTCGGCCTGCCAGGATTTCGCCTTCAACCTGGAGTCCTTCGAGAACGTCGATCTGTACCAGGCAAGTGTCGAGCACGCCCTCGGAAGCCTCGACGCTCAAGCGGATGTCGTCATCGTCGACCCGCCGCGGGCCGGCCTCGGGCGGGAGGTCATCGAGGCGCTGCTGCGGCACGCCCCGCCGCGCCTGGTCTACGTTTCCTGCGACCCCTCCACGCTGGCCCGCGACGGCAAACAGCTCTCGGCCTCCGGCTATCACCTCGAAACCGTCACGCCGATCGATCTTTTCCCGCAGACGTTCCACATCGAGACCGTCTCGCTCTGGACGCGGTAGAATGAATCGGCCGCACGCTCGCGTGCGGCGTCGCATGCCTGCCCCGGGAGCCGCCCGTGTCGGAAGATGCCCGCCTTGATCTGGCGCTCGAGCTCGCCCGCCGCGCCGGCGCCGTGCTGCGCCACGGCTACGGTCACGTGGCCAGCGTGCGCTACAAGGGTCCGATCGATCCGGTCACCGAGTTCGACCTGCGCTCGGAGGCGCTGATCCGCGACGCCCTTCACGCCGCCTTCCCCGGCGATTCGATCCTGGGGGAGGAAGGTGGAGCTACCGGCAGCGGCGCCGGGCGCTGGCTGATCGACCCGCTCGACGGCACGGTCAACTTTGCCCACGGCATCCCGATCTTCGCCGTCTCCATCGCCTTCAGCCAGAGCGGCCGGATGCAGCTGGGCGTGATCTACGATCCGATGCGCGATGAGCTCTTTCAGGCCGCCGCCGGCCGGGGCGCCTGGCTGAACGGCCAACGCCTGCACGTCTCGGCCGCAGAGGGACTCGACCACAGCCTGCTGGTGACCGGGTTCCCCTACGACATCCGTTCAGCGTCCAACAACAACCTGGGCCATTACGGCGACTTCGCCCTGCGCACGCTGGGCGTGCGCCGGCTCGGCTCCGCCTGCCTCGACCTGGCCTACGTCGCCGCCGGACGGTTGGACGGTTACTGGGAGTTCGCCGTTGAAGCCTGGGATGTCGCCGCCGGGATGCTGCTGGTCGAGGAAGCTGGAGGGCTGGTCACACGCGCCGACGGGCGCCCGGATCCGCTCGACCCGCCGACGTCCATCCTCGCCGCCGGCGCCCGCCTGCACGCCGCTATGCTCTCGGTTCTGGCTGAGCCGCAGGAGCGCCCGGCCGGAGGCTAGTCCGGGCCGGCCAGGCGGCGCAGTTGCGCCGTCAGATCGGCCCGATCGACGCGCGAGGTCGAATCGAGGCTGAGGGGCGTGACCGAGACCAGGCGGTCGAGGCGCAGCGCGTGCACGTCGGAATCCTCTTCCACCCCCTCCGGCATGCTCACCTTGTAGCCCACCGTGCCGGGCTGGTCCAGGCGCTCGCGTTGCGGCGCAATGGGGACATAGTACTTGCGGTGCGACAGGCGCGTGATGCGCCAGGGCGTCTGGGGTGTGGCGCCCAACGGGACGTTCACGTCCAGCACATGCACATCCGGCGCTCCCGGCCAGGCCAGCAGCAGCCGGGCGAAGTAGGCGGTGAAGTAGCCGGCGGGCCCGAAGTCGATCTCCTTCGAGTAGGAAAGGAAGTAGCTGCTGTCGGTTTCCTGCGAGACCGCCAGCGAGGGGATGCCGAAGACCGCGCCCTCCATCGCCGCGCCGACGGTGCCCGAGACCGAGATGCCGGTGGTCAGGTTCTCACCGTAGTTGATGCCCGCCACCACCAGATCCGGCTTGCGCGGCGTCAGTTCGAAGATGGCGTGCTGTACGGCCTGGGCCGGCGTGCCGCCCACGGCGTACACCGTCCACGTCTTGCCGCCCACCGACACCTGCTCCTGGTGGATGGCGCCGTCGGAGGTGGTAGGCATGCTGCGGCCCATGCCGGTCGACTGCTCGCGCGGCGCCGCCACCGTCACGTAGCCGACGGCCGACAGCGCCTCGGCCGCCGCCCACAGCCCCGGCGAGCGGATGCCGTCGTCGTTCGTCAGCAGGATCAGCGGTCGGGACGCGTCACTCAAGGTCGTCGCCTCCGCCCGAATGATACCACCCGGGGTTGGCGCCTCAGCCGCGGCCGTCAGCTTCGGCGGCCATCTGATCGAAGAAGGCGCACAGGATGCGGTGGCGCTGCTCACCGAGCCGGCGCGCCGGCTCGGTGTACAGCCGCTCCCGCACCCACTTCAACTTGAACAGGTACTCGTGGTAGGCGCTGTGCGCCTCACCGGGCTCGGTCTTCCCCGATTCCAGGAAGGTCTTGCTCGGCGCGGCATAGATCGGCGTGCCGGCCTGCAGCGCGTAGCCGATGGTGCGGGCCGCGCCGAATGCCCCCATCACGTCCAGCTTGTCGGCATCGAAGAGCACCTGCGCTTCCAGCGTCCGGGGGCGCTCCTGGCCGCGGAAACGGTGGGCGCGGATGCAGTGCTCGACGGCGGCGATGCGCTCTTCCGGCCAACCCTCATCCGTCAGGACGCGCCGGGCGACGTCGGCCGAGTCGTGCTGGTGATCGTGGCGTCCCTCCCCCGACTCGGGATGCGCCCCGGCCGCGTCGTGAAGCAGCGCCGCGGCGCGCACGATCTCGGCATCGGCGCCCGCCTGGCGCGCCAGCTCCTCCGCC
Organism: Candidatus Aquidulcis sp.; assembly: GCA_020723365.1. Taxonomy (GTDB): domain Bacteria; phylum Chloroflexota; class Anaerolineae; order Anaerolineales; family E44-bin32; genus DYJB01. Next base: position 23,191 of record DYJB01000008.1, read on the forward strand.
AGGCGCACGACGCGCTCGACATGGTCGAAACCGTGGACCGGGTCGTCGCGGTGATACCAGGACCGCGCCTGTTCAATCGTCGGCATCCTCGCCTCCTGTGTCCGGCACCAGATCGCTCACGCACGCCGGGCGCGCCCGGCCGCTCAGCCGCTGCAGCGCCGTCTGCAGTTCCGGCCGATCGAAAAGCAATTGGGCCGTGTCGCCGACGGCCGCCACGCGGCCGCGCTCGAGCACCAGCGCCCGCTCGCTGACAGCGGCGGCGAACTCGACATCGTGCGTCGCCACCATCACCGAAAGCCCGGATCGCTTCCAGCGGCGGATGCGCCGCGCCAGCTGCGCCTGGGAGGCCGAGTCCATCCCCAGCGTCGGCTCGTCCAGCAGGACGCACTTCGGCCCGGCGATCATCACCGCCGCCAGCGCCGTCCGCTGGCGTTCTCCGGCTGACAGGTCGCGTGGATAGCGCCCCGCCACTTCGTCCAATGCGAAGGCTCCGAGCATCGCCTCGACGGAGGCCGGCGCCCGCGCCTGCGAATGCAGTCCGCGATAGCGCAGCGTCGTCCACAGCTCCTCGCGCACCGTGTCGGCGAACAGGAAGGCCGATGGCCACTGCGGCACGTAGGCCAGGTGGCGCGCCCGGGCAGCGACCGGTTGTCCTTCGATCCGCTGGCCCTCGAGCTGGACTTCCCCGCGGTGCGCCAACAAGCCCATCAGACAGCGCAGCAGCGTCGTCTTGCCCGAGCCGTTGGCGCCCAGCACCGCCACCGCCTCGCCCTGGCGCAGGTCGAGATCGACCGGATGCAGTTCGAAACCCTCGCCGAAAGCGAAGCTGAGGTTGCGGGCGGCCAGGCGCACCCCGCCCGCCGTCGCGACGTCGGGCGGCATGCGCCAGGCGAGCAGCCGCTCGCGCAGCGCTCGCAGGGCGTCCTCGCTGAGCCCCGCCGGCACATCCAGGGCACGCGCCGCCTCAATCAGCGGCCCACCGTTGGCAAGCCGTGTCAGCACTTCGGCCGGAGCGCCCCAGGCCTCGAGCCGTCCCCTCTCGCTGAGCGCCGCCACCCGATCGACCTCGGGCAACAACCTGCCCAGGCGATGCTCGCTGATCACGGTCGTCAACCCGTCGGCCCGGCACAGGTCGCGCAGCCAGTCGAGCACACCCTGGGCGCTCTCGGCATCCAGCTGCGACGTCGGTTCGTCGAGCACGAGCACACGCGGCTGCCGCGCCAGTGCCGCGGCCACGGCCACGCGCTGCTGCTCGCCGCCCGAGAGTTGATCCAGCGGGCGGTCCCGGAGCGGGCCCAGCTGCAGGCGTTCCGCCGTTTCCCGCACCCGCCGGGCGATCTCGGCGCCGTCCAGGCCGGCGGCCTCCAGTCCGAAGGCCAGCTCGTCGGCCACCTGCCGGGTGATGAAGCGCGAGGCCGGCTCCTGGAAGGCGGTACCCACCAGCGCCGCCAGATCGTGCGCCTTGTGGTCTCGTGTATCCATCCCTCCGACGACGACCCGGCCGGCGATGCGGCCTCCATAGTAGTGCGGGATCAGGCCGTTGACGGCGCCGAGCAGCGTGCTTTTTCCGGAGCCGGACCTGCCCGTAAGCAGGATCGACTCCCCGGCGTCGATGCGCAGGCTGACATCGTCCAATGCCGGTCGATCCGTGCGTGGATACGTGTAGGTCAGGCGGTCGATCTCAATCATCGTCGTGCAGGGCGGCGGGCAGCGCCAGCAGGCTGGCGCCGAGTGCCAGCGGCCAGGCGAAGGCCGGCCAGGCCGCGCGCGGGTACGGCTCATAGGCGAGCAGTGATGGCGCCAGCAGGACGAGCGATGCCATCAACGCCAGGACCCCCAGCGCCGCCCCAACGATCAGTGTGTCCGAGGCCCTCCAGGCATCCGGGCGATAGCGGCTGCGCGTCCCCCCGCGCACGAGCGCAATCAGCAGCAAGCCTGCGCCGGCCGCGGCCAGCCCCGCCGCCAGCGCCGCGCGTTGCGGGGCCAGGGACCAGGCCAGCGCGCCCGCGGCGAAGAGGCCCACCCCGGCCCACGCCAAGCCACGCCGTCTGGGCGAAAGGACCGCCGATCCCCAGCCTCGTGTCGCCAGGCCCTCGCCCACCGTCATGGCCGACTCGAGGCTGAGGGTGACCAGCGGCGTGACGATGCTTTGCAGATCACGAAAGCCCTTCGGGGTATGACCGCGCACCTGCTGGGCCTCGCGCACAGACTCAAACGAGCGCCGAGCCTGCGGGGCAAAGTTCATGGCGATGGAGGCCGTGATTCCCGCCGCCCCCAGACCGGAGGGGATGCGGCGCAGAATGTCGGTGGGGCTCACCGCCAGGCTGAAGGTCATCATCAGCATCAGCAGGCAGGCCAGCTGCAGTCCGGCCGTAGCGCCGAAGAGCAGCGCTTCCAGCGTGTAGGGTCCGCCGATGTAGCGGACAGGGAGCTCCAGCAGGACCGTTTCTCCGGCGCGGCTGAACAGGAAGTTGAGCAGCGTCGGGAAGACCATCAGCCCGGCGAAGGCGCGCGCCGTCCCGGGCGTCGGCCGTTCGCCAGTGGCCCGCCAGCGAACGGCCGTGGCGGTCACGGGAAGATCCAGGTTCGCGTTGATGGCGGCGGCTGCAT
>DYJB01000008.1:25810-27746 GCA_020723365.1 Candidatus Aquidulcis sp.
GCGATCAGCAGCAGGTACCAGGGATTGCGCACCAGCAGCACGACAGCGGCGGCGCTGGCGGCCCAGGCCATCCAGGCCACTGGATGCTGAGTGCGCGCTCCGGTCACTGGACCCTAGCCCGCGGATCGCCGGCGCAAGGCCGCCGCCGCCAGCACGGCGACCAGCACGAGTCCGAGCCCGATGAGACCGAGCAGCGGCACCGAGATCGAGCCGCCCTGGGCTGGACCCTCGGTCAGTGAGGCCAGCGCCGGGATGGCCTGCACCGTTGCCAGCAGGTTGTCACCCGGCGTCCCGGCATTGAAGGCGAACGCGCCGGAGGCCTGCTGCAACGAGACCAGCGCCGAGGCAGGGTCGTTCCACTCCGCCAGATCCTCGCCGGCCGCGGCAAGGGCCTGCATCACCAACGCCGTCGAGTTGGCATCCGTTGCCTCGCCGAAGGCGGACGGCTTCTGGTAGGTCCAGCCGCCATCCTCGTTCTGTGTGGAGCGGAAGTACTCAAGGGAGGGTGCCGCGGCGCCGACTTCACCGGCTGCGATCAGTGCGAGGACGACCACGGCGGTCGTGTTGCTGTCGCCCGTACCCGGCGTCAGGTCGCCATTGAAGGCGTAGGCGCCGTCGGGCAGGCGCGTGGCCAGCAGGCTGTCGATCACGCCATCGGGCAGCGCCCCGCCGCTCGCCAGCAGCGCCTGCATCGCCAGGGCGGTGTCGTAGGGCCCGCCGCCGAACAGCCCTCCGCCGTCTTTGCGGTCTGCGAGAATGGCGGCCGGCAGGTCAACCCCGCCAAAACTACGGACATCCTGGCCGGCGGCCTGCACGGCCAGCGCCACTTTGGCGAAGCCGCCCGCGCCCGTTACGGCGCCGCTTTCGACAGCGACGCGCAGGGCATCGAGCGGGGCGTTGCCGCCGGTGGTCCACTGGGCGGCATCCTGGCCGGCGGAGGCGATGGCCAGCACCGCGTCCGCCGTGGCACCCGGGTCGCTTCCCGGCACGAAGCCATTCGAGAAGCCGCCGTCCGCCTGCTGCTGCGTTCGCAGCCAATCCAGGGCAGCCTGCAGGGGTTCCGATTGCGCCGCCGCTGAAGCCGGCGCCAACATCGAGCCGGCCAGCGCCGCCACCAACACAAGTCGTCGAAGCATCATGAACCTCCAGAGCGATGGGGTGCAAGCGATGGGCAGGAAAACGAAGAGCCTTCGCTCATGCGCAGGAGACGAAGGCCCACCCGGGTTGCTGCATGCGCCACCTCCTTTCCGCGAAGGGGAACCATGCGCGGGGCGGTGGCGGGTATCCTGGCTCAGACGAACAGGCCGCGAGGCATGGTCGCGGCCGAGGGTTCGTCCTTACAGTTGCGGGACAGCGCCGGACTTCCGCCACGCGTGTGCGCGGGCACCGGCTTCCCCATTGGCGGCCTTCGCATCCGGGCGAGAGGCCACCACCACCCTCGGTTCAATTCCCGGCAGTATAGCCCCGCGGGCCACCTGCCGTCAAGCGCATTGACGCCCCGGGCTACGGCGTGATAGAATGCTCCATCATCGTTCCCTCCCTACTCCGTTCGGAGCAGTCCTGCGTGGACTAGCACACAACGGGCGTTGTCCGCTGGCTTGACGGATCCTGGGAATGCGGCACTCAAGGCGCTGAGATCGGCGAAACCATCAGCCTTCTCTCCTGCGCCCCTCCGGACCAGCGCCATCCGCCCTGGAAGAGACCGGCCGCAGCCCCGCAGCATCCGACGTTACCCGCCTGATCTGACCAACGCAATCCCGGCTGTGCAACCCACCCCGGACGGCAAACCCGCCGACGGGGATGCGCCGCATGGCGCGCCCGGAGGGAATGCAGAACGTCCTGAGGAACGTTTGTATGTCTGACACCACCGTACGTTGGATCCCTCTCGGAGGATTGGGAGAGATCGGCAAGAACATGATGGCCCTCGAATCGGGGG